>NZ_JBSWYX010000003.1:0-351957 GCF_056161345.1 Salipiger sp. ABF4_146
CGTCCACCTGGTCAACCTTGTTCAGGAACACGACCATGGCGGGGATGCCCACCTGGCGGCCCAGAAGGATGTGCTCGCGGGTCTGCGGCATAGGGCCGTCAGCTGCGTTCACAACCAGGATCGCGCCGTCCATCTGCGCCGCGCCGGTGATCATGTTCTTCACGTAGTCGGCGTGGCCGGGGCAGTCCACGTGCGCGTAGTGACGCGCTTCGGTCTCGTATTCCACGTGCGCGGTCGAGATCGTGATGCCGCGTGCCTTCTCTTCCGGCGCGCCGTCGATCTGGTCGTACGCACGGAAGTCACCAAAGTACTTGGTGATCGCTGCGGTCAGCGTGGTTTTGCCGTGGTCAACGTGACCGATCGTGCCGATGTTGCAGTGCGGTTTGCCGCGCTCAAACTTTTCCTTTGCCATCTTTACAGACGTCTCACCTCTAGGGGGTCGACTGCGACCCGGTTTCGCATCGCGGGCCGTTTATTGAGTCGAGAGCAGAAAATCAAGCGTTCGTTGGCAAATGGCCCCCTCGAAACGCGGTTATTCGGTCACGGTTTCGCGCTCTCGGCCCGCCTTTGCCGGTGACGCGGCCGCGCGCGAGGGGTCCGGCGCCGCCTCACTGGCGCCATCCGCACTCGCCCCGGCGGCCTCGCCTGCACCGGCCAACTGCGCCTCCGCCGCCTCTTGCGCCGTGACCCCGCCGAACCAGCCCTGCGCGCGCAGCTCACGGCGCATCCACATCTCGATCTGCAGCGCCGCATTGGCCGAGAGGTTCCGCATCTGCTCGGCCTTCGACTGGGTGAGACCGGAACCGGCCAAGGTCTCGGGGGTGATCGCCTCCATCACGGTGATCTGCTCGGGCGCCTCGTTGAGTTTTTTCTGGGCCGCATCGTCCCAGACGGTGACCCGAAGGATCAGCGCCGACTTCGGGCTGAACACCAGCGGCACGCCGGGCTGGGCCAAGACGTAGCCTTCGACACTGGTTCCGATATGGTAATATTTCCCGCCGCGCTGGCGGTCGAACCGCTCCTCAATCGCGTGATCGACCGCCCTGATCCACGCCTCAGCGCTGGCCTCGCGCGACAGCGGTCCCCTGACGAGATTGGGCGCCACAACCTCGGAAAACCCGAGTTTGAAATCGCCCAGCGGTTCAACCGGTTTTTCCAGATTGCGCTGACCGTCGGCACAGGCGGCGAGCCCGAGGAGCACAGCAAGGGCGGCAGCAAGGCGGAACATCGGCAAACTCTCCAACGACTTTCGGCCCCGAGCGATAGCCCGGCGGCCGCGCCGCTGGCAATGCTACCGAGACACCCAGGCCTGTTCCCGCTATCTTCCCCCTAGACCTGTGGCATGATCGGGACGCCGCCGATGCACAGAGCCGCGCCCAGGAGCCGAAGGCCGCTCGAACGGAGCTGTGGGAGATGTGCGTATTTGTGAAGAGAAGAAGCCGGGGGCGTCATCCCGCTTCTTCTCTTGAAAAATACGCCGGGGGTGAGCCGCGCAGCGGCGAGGGGGCAGCGCCCCCTTCTTTGCTCACTCGCGGTTGGCGCCCGGCACCCAGAGCACGTCCGACGCGCCACCGTCATTGGCCATACGCGCGGCGCAGAAGAACCAGTCGCTGAGCCGATTGAGGTAGGTCACTGCGGGGCGATTAACGTCTTCCACGGAGGCAAGCTCGACCGCGCGGCGCTCGGCGCGGCGGGCGACGGTCCGGCATTGGTGCAGGAAGGCCGACGCGGCGGTGCCGCCGGGCAGCACGAAGCTGCGAAGCGGCTCGAGCTTGGCGGTCATCGCGTCCATCTCGGCCTCGAGCCGCTCCACCTGCGCCTGCGTCACGCGCAGCACGGGGTAACCGGCCTCGGCATCCTTGGCCATGTCCGGGCGCGCGAGGTCGGAGCCGAGATCAAAAAGATCGTTCTGGATCCGCGCAAGCGCCACATCCAGCGCCGCGTCCGCGTGCAGCCGCGCCAGCCCCACCACCGAGTTGAGCTCGTCCACCGTGCCATACGCCTCAACACGCGGCGAATGTTTGGGCACGCGCGAGCCGTCGACCAGCGCGGTGTCGCCCTTGTCGCCGGTGCGGGTGTAGATTTTGTTGAGCACGATCATTCAGCTTCTCCGTATCAGCACGAAGACGAGGATGAGCACCACCGCCGCAAACTGCGCGATGATGCGCCAACGCATCGCCTTGTTGGCGTATTTCTTGTTGAAGGTGCCTCCCTTCGCGAACGAGCCGATGCCGAAGAGCAGGATGCCCACGACCGCCATCATCACGACAGCGACCACCAGAAACAGCGGGTCATCACGCATGGAATTGCCTCCCTATCCTCTTGTCTCCCACATAGCCGCTTCGGTGCAAAAAGCGAAGCCGCGCGGCTGCGACCATAGCGCGCCCTGCCCTAGCGGGCCTGCGCGATGATCCGGTCAAGCAGCCACGACGGCAACAGACGCCGCAGCGCGCCCATGACGTGGGTCGGCGTGGTGACGTAGTAGCGCGGCGCGGGGTGGGCACTTTCCAGTGCCAGGATCAGTTTCTCGGTGACGGCCGAGGCGGGCAGTTCGAACGTGTCTTCCTTCGGAGCCGCATAGAGGCGCTTGCGCAGCGAGCCCTCGTATTGCGCGCGGCGCGGGCTGGCCTGCCAGTCGACCCATTTTTCGAAATGCGGAACCGAGTTGGCGCGGATCTTCGAGGTGATCGGGCCGGGCTCGATGAGGATCACCTTGATCGGCGTGTCGGACATCTCGATGCGCAGCACATCCGTCAGCCCCTCGAGCGCATGTTTGCTCGACACATAGGCGCCGCGCCAGGGCATCGGCACCAGCCCGAGGACCGACGAGCAGTTGATGATCCGCCCGTGGCCCTGCGCCCGCATCACCGGGATCACCTTGCGGGTCAGCGTGTGCCAGCCAAAGAGGTTGACCTCGAAGATCTCGCGCAGCGCGCCGGTGGGCAGGTCTTCGAGCGCGCCGGGCATCGCATGGGCGCCGTTGTTATAGAGCGCATCCAGCGTGCCCCCGGTCGCCGCCAGCACCTCGGCTAGCGCCGCCTCCATCGAGGCCTCATCGGCGTAGTCGAGCCGCGGGCTTTCGAAGCCCTCGGTGCGCAGCCGGGCGCAATCCTCTTCGCTGCGGCAACTGGCGAAGACGCGCCAGCCGCGGGCGCGCAGCCCGCGAGCCGCCGCCGCGCCGATGCCGGACGAGCAACCGGTGATCAGAATGGTTTTTCGGGTGTCTTGTACAGCCTGTTCTGGGCTCGATTCGAGGCTCGATGCCATGCGCCGGTCTCCTGTTCGTTGAGACCGGGATAGGGCAGCGGCGCGCAGGCTGCAATCTTCGCACGCGCGCCCCGCCGCCTTGAGTCAGCGGCTCAATTCACCGCTGCGGCCAGATAGGCATCGTACATCCAGCCCGCCGAGCCGCCGCCCTGAGCCTGCAGTTTCACCCAGCCGTCACCGGGATCGCTGAGCACCTCGACCCGGTCGCCCTCGATCAGCTGCCCGACAACCGAATATCCGGTGCCCGGGCCATAGCGCAGGTTGACCCGGCTGCCGGTCACCTCGCGCAGATCGACGGGGGCGGCTTCGGGCGCCGCGCTTTCGGGCTCGAAGCTGGCGGCGATGGGCTTGTCGGGTACGGCAGCCAGAGCGAGGCCGCTCACATCCGGCTCCGGCCTTTGGGCCACAGCCTTGGTCACCGCCGGCTCCGATTCGGCCGAGCCGACATCCGTCAGCGATGCGGTGCTGGCTCGGGTCACTTCGGGCGCGGCGGAGGTGGCTTCGGGCGATACGGTTGGCTGTGGTTCGGCCTCGGCGCTGCGGACCATCACGGGCAGATCGACACCGTTGGTGCCAGCGGAGAACTCCGCGCCCCCGGACATCGCGTACCAAGCCCAGCCCAAAAGGCCAAAAGTGAGCACCATGAGGCGTTTCATGCGGAAATCTCCTGAACAGAATAGGGCTGGCTGAAAAAGGCCGCGGGCGCACCGTTCCAATACTCGGCGTCGTGCCCAGCATAGCCGATTTGCGCGCTCGCCTTAAGCGAGAATCTGGAAAAATCCGCTCTGAGCGGAATTCGCGGTGCGGATCGCTTGCCCGCGCTTTTCTGCGCAGGTATCACAATATGCATGAACGATATCGTCGATGACCCCAACATGAACCCTCGTAACGTGGCAGAAACCCTGCGCCGGGCAATCGGCGAGCGGTACCTGACCTATGCTCTGTCGACGATCATGAACCGGGCGCTGCCAGACGCCCGGGACGGGCTCAAGCCCGTGCATCGTCGTATCCTTTATGCAATGCGCCGGCTGCGACTTAGTTCCAGCGGGGGCTTCCTGAAGTCGGCAAAAATCTCCGGCGACACGATGGGGGATTTCCACCCGCACGGCGACGCGGCGATCTATGACGCCATGGCGCGCCTCGCGCAGGATTTCACCATTCGCTACCCGCTGGTCGACGGTCAGGGCAACTTCGGCAACATCGACGGCGACAACCCGGCGGCCTCGCGCTACACCGAGGCGCGGATGACCATCATGGCCGAAGCGCTGCTTCAGGGTCTCGACGAGGACGCGGTCGACTACCGCCCGAACTATGATGGCCGTCTCGAAGAACCGGTGGTGCTGCCGGCCTCCTACCCGAACCTGCTGGCCAACGGCTCCTCGGGCATCGCGGTGGGCATGGCGACCAACATCCCGCCGCATAACATCGGCGAGTTGATCGATGCCTCGCTGCATCTCATCAAATCGCCGAACGCGCTGGACGAGACGCTGCTGCAATATGTGCCCGGCCCCGATTTCCCCACCGGCGGGGTGATCGTCGAGCCGCGCGAGAACATCGCGCAGGCCTATGCAACGGGCCGTGGCTCGATCCGGCTGCGCGCCAAGTGGGAGGTCGAGGACCTCGGCCGCGGGCAATGGCAGGTGGTGGTCACCGAGATTCCCTATCAGGTGCAGAAATCGAAGCTGGTCGAGCGGCTCGCCGAGCTGATCCAGACCAAGAAGGTGCCGATCCTCGCCGACATCCGCGACGAGAGCGCCGAAGACATCCGCATGGTTCTGGAACCCAAGACGAAGAACGTCGATCCAGAGCTGCTGATGAACTTGCTGTTCAAGAACAGCGATCTGGAAATCCGCTTCTCGCTCAACATGAACGTGCTGATCGACGGGGTGACGCCGAAGGTCTGCTCGCTGAAGGAGGTGCTGCGCGCCTTCCTCGATTTCCGGCGCGACGTGCTCTGCCGCCGCTCGCAGCATCGCATGGAAAAGATCGATCACCGGCTGGAGGTGCTGGAAGGCCTGATCATCGCCTTCCTCAACCTCGACCGGGTCATCGACATCATCCGCTACGACGAGGACCCCAAGGCGGCGCTGATGCGCGAGGACTGGGGCCGCGAGTTTGCCCGCGCCACCTCCGAGGCCGATTACGTCTCCCCTGCCCCGGTGTCGGGCGACGAGGATCTGGGCCTCACCGAAGTGCAGACCGAGGCAATCCTAAACATGCGCCTGCGCAGCTTGCGCAAGCTCGAGGAGATGGAACTGGTCGCCGAGCGCGACAAGCTGATGGAAGAGCGCGCCGGGCTCGAAGACCTGCTTGCCAGCGAGGACCTGCAGTGGAAGCGCATCTCTGGTGAACTGCGCGACGTGAAGAAGGCCTTCGCCAAGGACCTCGACCGCGGCGCCCGCCTGACCAGCTTTGCCGAAGCCGGCGAAGCCGAAGAGGTGCCGCTGGAAGCGATGATCGAGCGCGAGCCGATCACCGTGGTCTGCTCGCAGATGGGCTGGATCCGCGCGATGAAGGGCCATATCGACCTGAATTCGGAACTGAAGTTCAAGGATGGCGACGGCCCGCGTTTCATCTTCCACGCCGAGACCACCGACCGTCTGCTGGTGTTCGGCTCGAACGGGCGTTTCTACACGGTTTCCGCCGCGAACCTGCCCGGCGGGCGCGGCATGGGTGAGCCGCTGCGGCTGATGGTCGACCTGCCCAACGAGGTGCAGATCATCGACATCTTCGCGCATGTGCCGGGCCGCAGGCTGCTGCTGGCCTCTTCGGCGGGCGACGGTTTCGTGGTGCCCGAGGCTGACGTGCTGGCCCAGACCCGCGGCGGCAAGCAGGCGCTGAACGTGCGCGAGCCCGCCGTGGCGAAGATCTGCAAGCCGGTGACCGGCGATGCGGTGGCGGTGGTCGGCGAGAACCGCAAGGTTCTGGTCTTCATGCTCGACGAACTGCCCGAGATGGGCCGTGGTAAGGGCGTGCGCCTGCAGAAGTACAAGGACGGCGGCCTGTCGGACCTCACCACCTTCACATTGGCCGACGGTCTGACTTGGAAAGACCCGGCCGGGCGCACACGCACCCAGTCCGACCTGTCCGAGTGGATCGCCAAGCGCGCCACCGCCGGTCGCATGGCGCCGCGCGGCTTCCCCCGCGACAACACCTTCACCTGACCCTCAGATCGCCTCAGGCAAAGAGCATTGCAGGGGCCGCGACACGCGGCCCCGCTTCGTTTTCACGCGCCCAAAGGCGGTGTCAGCGGTCAAAATAGCGGCTTCGCGAATCATCTTTTCACGGCGCAATCCCGGGAGAATTCTGAGAGGTAGCTCTTCTTGCTTAATTTTTGAGCAGACAGAGAACCCTGCCGAAAAGCGTTTCCGACCGTTCGAAATTCCGTCGCGACATTCCAGCGGTCCGCCCCGCTGACCTCGCGCCAGTGGCGCGGCGTTTTGCTGCGGTTGGGCAAATTGGCACTGTTTCCGCCGCGTTCACTTCGTTATCACCCCTCGGGAGAACCACGAAGTGCCGTGCAAGGCGCGGCGAAACTTAGGGAGAGATCCGCTCATGAAGGTGCTTGTGCCCGTGAAGCGCGTGATCGACTACAACGTGAAGGTCCGCGTGAAAGCGGATGGCACGGGCGTCGATCTTGCCAACGTCAAGATGTCGATGAACCCCTTCGACGAGATCGCCGTCGAAGAGGCGATCCGCCTCAAGGAAGCCGGCAAGGCCGAAGAGGTCATCGTCGTCTCCATCGGCGTCAAGCAAAGCCAGGAAACCCTGCGCACCGCGCTGGCCATGGGCGCCGACCGCGCCATTCTGGTGACCGCTGCCGAAGACGTGCACACCGACATCGAGCCGCTCGCCGTTGCCAAGATCCTCGCCAAGATCGTCGAGGAAGAGGCCCCCGGCCTCGTCATCATGGGCAAGCAGGCGATCGACAACGACATGAACGCCACCGGCCAGATGCTCGCCGGTCTTCTGGGCTGGGCGCAGGCGACCTACGCCAATTCGCTCGATGTGGACGGCGAGGCGGCCACCGTGGCGCGCGAGGTCGATGGCGGACTGCAGACCATCAAGGTCGGCCTGCCGGCGATCATCACCGCCGACCTGCGCCTCAACGAGCCGCGCTATGCGAGCTTGCCGAACATCATGAAGGCGAAGAAAAAGCCGCTCGACGAGAAGACCGCCGCCGACTTCGGCGTCGAAGTCTCGCCGCGCCTTGAGATCGTCAAGACCTCGGAGCCCGAAGAGCGCGCAGCCGGCATCAAGGTGGGCTCGGTCGACGAGCTCGTGGCGAAACTGAAAGACGCGGGGGCACTCTGATGGCTGTTCTTCTTCTTGCCGAAATCAACGACGGCGCGCTGTCGCTCGATGCCACTGCCAAGGCGGTGACCGCTGCGGCGAAACTGGGTGACGTCACCGTTCTGGCCGCGGGCGCTTCGGCTGCTGCCGCCGCCGAAGAGGCCGCGAAGATCGACGGCGTGGCCAAGGTGCTGGTCGCCGAGGATGCGCTCTATGGCCATCGTCTGGCGGAGCCGGTCGCGGCGCTGATCGTGTCGCTCGCCGGTGAGTACAGCCACATCGTCGCGCCGGCCACCACCGACGCCAAGAACATCCTGCCGCGCGTCGCCGCGCTGCTCGACGCGATGATCCTGACCGATGTGACCGCCGTGGTCGACGCCGACACCTTCGAGCGCCCGATCTACGCCGGCAACGCGGTCCAGACGGTGAAATCGAAGGATGCCAAGAAGGTCATCACCTTCCGCACCTCGACCTTCGACGCCGCCGGCGGCACCGGTTCGGCCGCGGTCGAGAGCATCGGCGCGGGCGACAACCCGGGCCTGTCCGAATGGGTCGAGGACAAGATGGCCGAGAGCGATCGCCCGGAGCTGACCTCGGCGAAGATCGTCGTGTCGGGGGGCCGCGGCGTCGGCTCGGAAGAGGATTTCGCGCTGATCTCGGCTCTGGCCGACAAGCTCGGCGCCGCCGTTGGCGCCTCGCGCGCCGCGGTGGACAGCGGCTTTGCCCCGAACGACTGGCAGGTCGGCCAGACCGGCAAGGTCGTGGCACCGGATCTGTACATCGCGGTCGGCATCTCGGGCGCGATCCAGCACCTCGCGGGCATGAAAGACTCCAAGGTGATCGTCGCGATCAACAAGGACGAAGAGGCGCCGATCTTCCAAGTGGCGGACTATGGCCTCGTGGGCGACCTCTTCACCATGGTGCCGGAACTGACCGAGAAGGTCTGAGCCGCACCACTCTCAACAACAAAAGGCCCGCCAGACCGGCGGGCCTTTTTCGTTGGGGAATCACGGCACCTCAGAGCGCCAACTTAAGCAGCATCCAAAGCCCCATACCGATCATCGCGAGGTTCTCGGTCAGCGAAACGAACCCCAGCGGCACGTTGCTACCGCCCCCCACGCAGGCGCATTTGAGTTCGCGCTTGTCGATGTAGACCGCCTTGAACACAGACACCGCGCCGACCGTGCCGATCACCAAGGCCACTGGCGCCGCGAGCCATGTCAGCACGCCCGCCAGCATCAGCAAGCCCGCGCCGGTTTCCGCAAACGGATAGACGTAGCCGTAGCGCACCTGCCGCTGCGCCAGCAGATCGTAGTTCAGGAACATAGTCTGAAAGCTCTCGACGTCCTGCAGCTTCTGCAGCCCCAGCAGCACCATGCCGAAGGCGACGAACCATTCAATCACCTGCCACGACAGCAACGTGCCCAGCACCAGCCAGCTCACCGCCAGCGCCATCAGGAAGGCCGCGGCAAAAATCGCGAGGACCGGCGTGTAGGAGGTCGCCTCGGGGTCACGAACCGGCTTGCCGAGGTGGCGCCGCAGCTCCTCGTAGCCACCGATGCGCTGCCCGCCGATGAACACCTGCGGGGTGGTCTTTACATCGTGCTCGCGTTGAAAAGCTTGTGTCTCGTCCTTGCTGCGCAGCGGGTGATCCTCGACGTCGTATCCCTCGCGCTCCAGCAGGTCCTTGGTCTTCAGCCCCCAGGGGCACAGGTGCTTTGGCATCACCATGCGATAGAGGTCCGCCTTCTGGCCGGTGTTCTGGCCAGTGCTCTGGGCGGTGTCGGCTGCGTTTCCTTCAGGCATGCTTTGTCCTCCGCGTCTATGCGATCTCAACGCGCGCCCCCGCGCGCCGGGTTCCCTGAGATCGGCAGATCGCCGCGCGGGTCTCGCGCAGACGTCCGCGCGGCAGCTCGTGCACAGGCGCACCCGCGTTGTGCGTTCCGGCTTATTGTGCCGCAGCGCAGAGAGCGTAGGTATCCGGTCAAGTCGCGGCCCGCCTCCCGGGGTCGCTTCACCGCAACCCCATTCGAAAGGCCCTCCCATGGCTCTCAAAGTGAAAATCATCCTCGGCTCCACCCGCCCCGGCCGCATCGTGCCCATCGTCGGCAAATGGGTCGAAGACCTCGCCAAGCAGCAGAACGGCTTCGACGTCGAAGTCGTCGACCTCAAGGAGATCGACCTGCCGCTGCTCGACGAAGCTGGCCACCCGCGCGCCCAAGCCTACGAGCACGCGCACACCCGCAAGTGGGCCGAGAAGGTGAACGAAGCCGACGCCTTCATCTTCCTCACCCCGGAATACAACAGCTTCCCCTCGGCCGCCGTGGTCAACGCCATCCAGTGCCTCGCCGTGGAATGGGAACGCAAGGTCGCGGCCGTGGTCAGCTACGGCGGTGTTTCGGGCGGCATGCGCGCCGCGCAAGAGCTGCGCCAGCTGCTGGTCAACATGAACGTCATGGCGCTGCCGCAGTCGGTGCCGGTGCCCTTCGTGTTCAACTACATCGGCGAAGACGGTGTGCTGCGCCCCGAGCAGCCGGTGCTTGACGGCATGTCCGGCATGTTCAGCGAGCTGGCAGCCTGGGGCGAGGCGCTGAAGCCCGCGCGCGCCGAAGCCGCCTGAGCCTACCCGGCCTGCAGAGTACGAAAACGCCCGGCCAATGGCCGGGCGTTTTGCTTTCTGCCAGCGGCGTCGATCAGGTCGAGACCTGCTCGCGCAGGATCGACGCGGTGAGAGAGATCATCAGGTAAATGCCCGAGAAGATCAGAAACGCCAGAATGGTGTTTTCGAAGCTGCGCGGGTAGCTGGGATCCTCGGCGGCCACCGGCTCGACCGAGGTGGTCAGATAGCGCGCCTGGCTGTCGGCATCGCGCCGCGCCTGTTCCAGCCGCTCCAACGCGGTCTGCAGCATCAGATCGCGCGTCGCCAGATCGGCCTGCGCCAGCTGGATCTGCACCGCCTTCTCGGCCAGCGAATCCTCGCCCGTGGTGGCGGTGTTCATCTGCGCGTTGAGGTCATCCAGCAGCGCCTCGAGCCGGCGCACGTCGCCGCGCGCGCCCTCGACCCGGCTGCTGTTGGGGCGCGCATTGTCGAGCAACGCCTGCAGCGTCAGGCGCTTTTCCTGCAGTTGCACCTCGATGTTGCTGATCTGCGTGCGCAACGCCGCGATCCGCCCCTCGGGATCGATCACCGAACCCTGCTGCTGCAACCGCACCAGCTTTTCCTGCGCGTCCTGACGCTCGGCCTGCGCCTCTTCCAATCCGGTCTCGGCATCGGTCACGGCGTTCGAGCGCTTGCGCAGCGACAGGTTGTCGACGCGGTCTTCGGCATAACCGATCAGCGCCCGGCTGAAACGCGCCGCGGTTTCAGGATCGGCGGCCTGAATCTCCATCTTCACCACGCCCTCGGTCGGGTCATAGCCGATGTCAATGTTGCGCTCGTAGACGGCGAAGGCATCCTCGGTCGAGGCGTCGTCGTCGAGCCGCTGAATGGGATCGATCCACGCCTGCTGATAGTGCGCCTTGAAGCCCTCATCGCGGTCGAGCCGCAGCATGGCATCCTTGGACATCAGGTAGCTCTGGACCGCGATGGCATCCTGATTGGTGGCGAATTGCGTGCCAGAGAAGAGGCTGCCCATCGACGCCCCGGAGCTTTCCGCCTTGAGGATCAGGAACTCGGATTTCGTGGCGTACATCGGCGTCGCGACGACATAGAAGTAATAGCCCGCGATCAGCGTCGGCAGCAGCACGAAGAAGGCCAGCCGGCTCAGCAGCAGCGCCATCTTCTTGCGGCGGCGCTTTGCCAGTTCTTGCTGGATCTTCATGATCTCCGCGGCGCGGCGTTCGGCCGGGCTGGCGGTCTGCGTCGACGGCAGGTTGTCCTTGCCCGCCGGTACGGTCTGCGGCAACTGGTTGCCCGGTTTGCGTCCGCCCGGCTGCACCGCCGGCACGCCGGCCTCCGGCGCCGCACCGCCGCCCTTGCCGCCGCCACCAGCAGCCGTTTCGGGCACCACCAGTTCAAGCATCGTGCTGCGGCGGAACGGATCGATCCCACGGGCACGCAGCAGGCGCACCGCGTCATGGTCGGACGCAGGTTCGAGCCCGTGCTTTTGCGCCACCCGCCGGGCAAGGCGCAGCTGCCGCCCGGTCAGCCCTTCGCTGCGGATCGCCTCGAGATCGGTGGCTCCGGCCTTCGGAGCTGCCTCTGGCTTGGGCTCTGTTTTCGCCGCGGTGTTCGCCTGCGGCGCGGTGGACCCGTGCGCCTCGGTGGCGCCGGGCGTGGTGTTGGAAAACCGCGGCAGACCGTCGGGCTTTGGTGCGGCCCCCTTGGGCGCGGGATCGGCGGGCTGCGTGGGCTCGGGGCGGCGGATGCGGAACTTCTTAGCCTTGGGTTTCGTAGTCATAGAGCTGTTTCGCTTCTTCCAAGGTTTCAAACTGGTGCAGCTTACCGTCCATCAGGACCGCCGCCTTGCGGGCAAATTTCTCTAGCAGCGCGGGCTGGTGCGAGACGATCACGATGGTCGTGGTGCGCAATCGTTCGGCAAGGATCTCGCCGGCCTTGCGGTTGAACTCGACGTCGGTGGAACTCGGCATGCCTTCATCGATCAGGTAGATATCGAAATCCAGCGCCAGCATCAGCGAAAAGGTGAACCGCGCCTTCATCCCCGACGAATAGGTGCCGATCGGCTGGTCGAAATACTCGCCCAGCCCGCAAAGCCAGCGGCAGAACGCCTCGACATATTCTGGATCGAGCCCGTACATCCGGGCGATGAACCGCGCGTTCTCGCGCGCCGAGATCTTCGAGATCACCCCGCCCATGAAACCGAGTGGAAACGACACTCGCGACGTGCGCCGGATCTCTCCCTCATCCGGCTTCTCCAGCCCTGCCATCATGCGGATCAAGGTGGTCTTGCCGGTGCCGTTCGGAGCGAGGATGCCGACGCTTTCGCCAAGCGTGACGTTGAACGAGACACGGTCGAGAATCACCTTGCGGCGCTCTCCGGTCCAGAAGGACTTGCTGACCATGTCGAACTCGATCATCACCCACCCCCTTCGAGCGGCCTGCATACTACGGCGCTCGGGTTACGTGACGGTTATTTGGCGAATTGGGTTAGATTATGACCAAAATTTGCAACAACGCCATGAGATCCCCGGCACTGATCGCGAAACCACATAAATCCTCGCGGCGGGCCTGCGCCATGGCCGGTCGAATCGCGCTTTAAGCCCCTGACGAAGCCTGTATGGTTCGCGGGAAACGAAAGACGGCAGGAGCCCATAGCGCATGAGCTACACACTTGGCCTCGCGACCATGGACAACAGCGCAGCGGCGCTCTTTCACAACGGCCAGCTCATCGCCGCGGTAGAGAACGAACGCCTCAGCCGGATCAAGAACGACGGCGCGTTTCCGTGGCTGGCCATCGACGAATGCCTGTCCATGGCCGGGATCAGCGCCGCGCAGATCGATCGCATCGCCGTCTACTGGCAGCCGTGGCGCCTTGCCACGCGTGGCTTCGGCACGCTGCGCAAGATGGCCGGATCGCCGCAGGCCCGCGGGGCCATTGTCGCACGCGCCCGGCAGATGTTCATCAACACGCCCGACACGCCGGAAAACGAGGTGTCCGGCTCTTGGAGCGATCTTTTCCGCCTGCGCCGGATGCTGCGCGAACGGCTCGGCCCGGTCGAGGCGAAGATCAGCTTTCACGACCACCACCTATGCCATCAGCTCTATGCCGAGGCGATGCGCGACTGGGACGCGTTTGTCTCGCTGTCCTACGACGGCGGCGGCGAAGAGAACTCGACCGTGCTGCATGTCGTCCGCGACGGCCAGCGCGAACTGATCTCGCGCCACCGCTGGCCCAATTCTCTGGGCCACTATTACAGCGTCTTCACCGGCTATCTGGGCTTCAAGATGCTCGAGGGCGAATACAAGATGATGGGGCTCGCGCCCTACGGCAACCCCACATACGCCGACGCGCTGCGCAGCCACGCGCTGCGCCTGCAGCCCGGCGGGCGCTACGCGCTCAACACCCGGCTGTGCGACTACCATGCCGCGCTGAAAGGCGTGTTTCCAATCGAGATGGAACAGCACTTCGGCCCGCGCCGCGCCCCGGATGCCGAGCCGGAGCAGGGCCATGTGGATCTGGCCACCTCGGTCCAGCATGTCCAAGAAGAAGCCGTTGAACACCTGCTCGCGCCGGTTCGCGACCGCCACCCTGAACTTCGGCGGTTGGTGATCTCGGGGGGCTGCGCGCTGAATGTCACGGCCAATGGCAAGCTGCTGGCCAAGGGCCTCTTCGACGAGATCATCATCCCCCCTGCGCCGCATGACGCTGGCTGTGCCATCGGCGCAGCGATGGCCGATCTGGCCGCGCGCGGCGTCAAAGCCGATCCCGAGCCTGTGCGTCTGCCCTACCTTGGCCGGGGCTACAGCGAGCCCGAGCTCGAAAGCGCCATCACCGACGCCGGTCTGCCGGTGCCGGACGCGCTGCCCGACACCGCCCTTGTCGATCAAGCCGCGCAGATGCTGGCCGACGGGCTGGTGATCGCGTGGTTTCAGGGCCGCAGCGAGTTCGGCCCCCGCGCGCTGGGATCGCGCAGCTTCCTCGCCGATCCGCGCCGCGACGAGATGCGCGAAGAGCTGAACCGCAAGATCAAGAAGCGTGAGATTTTCCGCCCCTTCGCCCCCAGCGTCACCGAAGAGGCCGCGAGCACTTTCTTCGAGATCGATCAGCCCAGCCCCTATATGAACATCGTCGCGCGCGTGCGCGACGAGAAGGCCGAAGCGATCCCGGCGGTCACCCATGTGGATCAGACCGCCCGCGTGCACAGCGTCTCGGCGGCGGCCAACCCGCGCTATCACGCGCTGCTGTCGCGCTTTGGCGAGTTGACCGGCGTGCCGGTGCTGCTC
This sequence comes from Salipiger sp. ABF4_146, assembly GCF_056161345.1. NCBI lineage: Bacteria > Pseudomonadati > Pseudomonadota > Alphaproteobacteria > Rhodobacterales > Roseobacteraceae > Salipiger > Salipiger sp. ABF4_146. Next base: position 14,465 of record NZ_JBSWYX010000003.1, read on the forward strand.
AACACCTCGTTCAACATCCAAGAGCCGATCGTGCACAGCCCCGCCGACGCGCTGGCCACCTTCCGCGCCTCGGGCGTCGACGCCCTGATGATCGGCCCCTATATCGTCACCCGCGAGGCGCTGACATGAGCGAGCCCGATCTTTTCCTGAGCATCGACTTTGAGGATTTCGCCCATGATCTGAAGCGAGACCTCGGGCTGTGGGAAACCGGCCCGCTGCGCGGCGACGCGCTCTGGACCGGCTATGAGAGCATCGACGGCTTCCTGCGCGACCACGACGCGCGCGCCACCTTCTTCTGCACCGGCATTATCGCCGACCAATTGCCCGACCTGATCGCGCGCATCGCCCGCGACGGGCACGAGGTGGCCTGCCATTACCACTTCCACGATGAGTTGCGGAAGCAGTCAGCCGCCGAGATCGACAGCAACCTGCAACGCGCCAAAGCCGCTTTGGAAAGCGCCGCCAACGCACCGGTACAGGGCTTCCGCGCGCCGAAATTTCGCATCGAAAAGTCCGACCCGGCGCAATACCGCGTGGTGGAAAAGCACTTCGCCTATGATTCCTCATTCTTCGCCGACAGCCGCGGCGCGGTGCGCGCCTTTCGCCAGCGCATGGGGCTGACCACGCTGAAACTGCTGCCGATCTATGCCGCGCCGCCCTTCGAAGGGTTGCCCGAGATGAAGCTCGGCGGCTCCTACCTGAAGCTCTTTCCCGCGGCCTTTGCCGACCGTCTTCTGGCTGGCTGCGAGAACGCTGGCATGCCGCCGCACATCTACCTGCACCCCTATGAGTTCACCGATGGTGGAGAGTTCTTGCTGAGCCGCGCCGAGCGCGCCCCGCTGGGACGCCGAACCGCTGCCTACTGGGGCCTGCGCCAGCACCAGTGGAGCACCCTCGGCAATGCCGGGCTGAAAAGCAAACTCGACCGCATCTGCCGCCGCTTTGGCCTCTATGGGCGCCTGTGCGATCACCTCGACGCCGCCGAGATCGCCTGAGCGCGCCGCCACTGGTATCGCCGTGCAGCAGCCCCTACCTCTGCGCCATGTCTGACACCTCCGATACCCTCAGCGATCTGCACGCCGGAATCGCCGCCTGCCGGCTCTGCGCGCCGCGCTTCGCCGCCACCGCGACCCGGCATGCGCCGCGCCCAGTGCCTTGGTTCCGACCCGGCGCGCGGCTGCTGATCGCCGGGCAGGCACCGGGGATGCGCGTGCACACCTCGGGCCGCCCGTTCAACGATCCCTCCGGAGACAGGCTGCGCGCGTGGCTGGGACTCTCGGAAGAGGAGTTCTGGGACCAGAGCCGCGTCGCCATCGTGCCCATGGCCTTCTGTTTCCCTGGCTACGACGCCAAGGGCGCCGACCTGCCGCCCCCGCCCGTTTGCCGTGCCACTTGGCACGATCCGCTGTTCAAGGCGCTCGGTCCGCTGCCGCTGCGGCTCTATGTCGGCGGCCATGCGCACCGCTACCATCTCGGCACGAAACGCGGCGTCACCGAGACCGTGGCGACCTGGCGCGCCCATATGCCGGACGCCTGCCCCTTGCCCCATCCGTCGTGGCGCAATACGGCTTGGCTCAAACGCAATCCGTGGTTCGAGGCCGAGCTGCTGCCCGTCCTGCGCGCCCGTGTCCGCGAGGTACTGACATGACCACCACACCGCTCGACGCCGCTCTTGCCGCAATGGAAGCCGCGCCCGAGGACGACAACGCCCGCCTGCGCTTTTACGAGCGGCTTGCCGATGGCGAGATGTTCCTGCTGCTCACCCGCGAGATCGACGGCGACCAGATCGAACCCGAGCTTTTTGATGTGGGCGACGCGCGCTTCGTGCTGGTCTTCGACCGCGAAGAGCGCCTGTCGCAATTCGTCGGCCGTGCCGCGCCCTATGCGGCGCTCTCGGGCCGCGCGGTGGCCAACATGCTCGCCGGTCAGGGCATCGGGCTGGCGGTGAACATCGAGGTGTCCGACGCCGCCACCCTGCTGCCCGCGGAAGCGGTGGACTGGCTGGCGGCGACGCTGGGCCATGGCCCGTCGGAAAGTGAGGCACGGATCGAAGAGGTCACTCGGCCCGCCGGCCTGCCCGAGGCCCTGCTGACCGCGCTCGACACCAAGCTCGCCACCGCCGCCGGCTTCGCCCGCTGCGCTTGGCTGGCAAGCGCCGCCTATGAGGGCGGCGGACGTGGCCATATCCTCGCCTTCGCCGGCACCGTCCCCGGCGCCGAGGATGCGCTGGCACGCGCGGTGAACGAGGCGCTGGTGTTCTCGGGCATCGAGGCAGGGGCGCTCGACGTGCTCTTCCTGCGCGACAGCGACGAGCTTGCGGCCAGCCTCACCCGCGTCGGCCTGCGCTTCGACCTGCCAGAGATCGAAGAGCCGCAGCGGGTCGAGCGCATCGCTCCCGGGTCCGACCCCGACAGCCCGCCGATCCTGCGCTGATCCGCCAAGGCGCCGCGCAGCGCGCTTCAGTCAAGACGACGCGGAAAAGCGCTACAGGCCCAAGTCCTCGCGCAGCGTCGGCAGCGTGTCGTCGGGCGCGGGGCTCGCCTCCCAGACGGCGCGCCCGATGGCCCGTGCAAGGCACAGGCTTGCCGCGTGGCCGATCTGCGACAGCTGCAGCGCCGGCTCGACCAGCGCCCGCTGGCCGGTGGCACAGGCAAACACCAGATCCCCGTCCATCGGCGAATGCGCCGGGTGGATCGCCCGGCCAATCCCATCCTGCGCCGCCACCGCCATACGATGCGCCTGCGCCTTGTCCAGCTGCGCATCGGTCGCCACCACGGCGATCGTGGTATTCCCCAAGGCCGCCATGGCGCCGACCTTGCGGCTCTGCGGCATCTCGTGGAACCCCGACGCCGGCTCGGTCCCAAGGCCGCCGAACTCCTCGCCGATCTCGAAGGGCGCGGCCCAGAAATGCCGGCCCGAGGGCGTCATCACGCTGCCCATCGGGTTCACCGCCACCAGCGCCCCGACGGTGATCCCACCCTCCAGCACCAGCGAGGCAGAGCCCAGCCCGCCCTTGTGCTGCGCGGTCTGCGCCCCGCATCCCGCCCCGCGCGAGCCAAGACGGAAATCCGTCCGGGCGTTCGTCAGCGCCTGCCGTCCGAGCGCCGGGTAAGGGTTCACCCCCCAGTGCTTGTCGCCGCCGTTGAGCAGATCGAACAGGATCGCCGCAGGCACGATCGGCACGCGGGCCGAGAACACCTCAAAGCCGCGCCCCTCTTCATGCAGCGCGTCCATCACCCCCTGCGCCGCCGCCAGACCGAAGGCACTGCCGCCCGACAGCACCAGCGCATCGACGCCCGGCGCGGTCTTGTCTGGTGCCAGCAGATCGGTCTCGCGCGTGCCGGGCGCGCCGCCCATGACCGAGACAGACGCCACCATCGGTGCCTCGGCGGCTACCACGGAGACGCCCGACTTGAGCAGGGAGTCCTCGGCATTGCCGACCTTCAGACCGGGCACGTCGGTGATCAGATTGAGGGGACCGGGTCGCATGAAACCACTCCTTGCAGCCACAGGTTGATATTTTGCTGCGCTGCGGCAAAAAACAAGGGCGCCCGCTGTCGCAGGCGCTCCTTCGCGTATTTCGCGCACAATGAAAGGCCTTATGCCGCCCATGGCCCGATGGAAAGCGCAAAGCCCGGCCTTCTTCTCTTGCCAAATACGCCGGGGGAGTCGCGGCGCAGCCGCGGCGGGGGCAGCGCCCCCAACCGCAACGCCTCAGATGCAGCGCCCGCCGTCCACTTCCATGCACACGCCGGTGACCAGCGAGGCCTCGTCCGAGCATAGGTAGAGCGCCGCATTGGCCAGATCCTCCGGGGTCGAGAAGCGGCCCATGGGAATGGTCGAGAGGAATTTCTCGCGCATCTCCGGCGTGTCCTCGCCCATGAAGCTCTTCAGCAGCGGCGTGTCGCCCGCCACCGGGTTCAGCGCGTTGACCCGCACGCCGAAAGGAGCAAGTTCGATCGCCATCGCCTTGGTCGCGGTGTTCATCCAGCCCTTGGAGGCGTTGTACCAGTTGAGCTTCGGCCGCGGCGAGACCCCGGCGGTCGAGGCGACGTTGAGGATCGCCCCTGCGCCGCGCTCTTTCATGCCCGACACCAGCGCGCGGGCCGTCAGGTAAACCGACTTGCAGTTCACCGCCCAGACCCTGTCGAAATCCGCCTCGCTGATCTCTTCCATGAAGCCCGGCAAATGCGTCACCCCGGCGTTGTTCACCAGAATGTCGACCCGGCCCAGCTCGGCCCCGGCGCGCAGCGCCATCTCCTCGACCGAGGCACCATCGGCCACGTTCACCTCATGCGCCACGCCGCCGAACTCGGCGGCCACCTCCATGGCGCCCTCCATGTTGATGTCGGCGACCATCACCCGCGCGCCTTCTGCCGCGAAGCGCCGCGCGATGCCCGCGCCGAAGCCCGACCCCGCACCGGTCACAATGGCGGTTTTCCCGTCCAGTCTCATGCCTGTCTCCTCCCTCATGTCGTCACCTGCGGCGCTCAGCCGTGCCCTGCAACCGCAGGCTCAGCCGTGATGCGCCGCCACCGTCTTCAGCACCGAAAAACCATAGAGCGCCTCGAAGCCCTTCTCGCGTCCGTGGCCGGACTTGCCGACCCCGCCGAAGGGAAGCTCCACCCCGCCCCCGGCGCCGTAGTTGTTGAGAAACACCTGACCCGCCTTCAGCTTCTTCGCCAGCCGCATTTGCCGCGCGCCGTCGCGGGTCCAGACGCTGGCGACCAGCCCGTAGGCAGTACCATTGGCGATGCGCAGCGCCTCCGCCTCATCCTCGAAGGGGATGATCATCTGTACCGGGCCGAAAACCTCGTCCTGCGCCAGCGCGTGCTCCGCCGGGACCGGGCCAAAAAGGCAGGGCGCAACGTAGTGCCCGCCGTCTGGCAGCCCCTCGGCCAGCCGCGCGCGCGCCAGCACCGGAAGATCGGCACCCTGCGCGAGAAACCCCTCGACGCGCTCTTTCTGGGTGGCGTTGATCAGCGGGCCGATATCGCGGTCCTCTGTGGCCGGACCGACGACCTTCGCCTCGTAAGCGGCCGCCATGCGGGACATCACCTCGTCCAGCACCTCGCGCTGCACGAGGATACGCGAGGAGGCCGAGCAGGTCTGTCCGGCGTTCTGCAGCCCGGCATTCACCAGGAACGGCAGCGCTGCGTCGAGATCGGCATCGGCGAAGACCAGCTGCGGGGATTTGCCGCCAAGCTCCAGCGTCACCGGGATCACATTGTCCGAGGCCGCGCGCTGCACGGCGGCGCCGGTGGCGACCGAGCCGGTGAAGCTCATGTGCTGCACGCCGGGGTGAGACGAGAGCGCCGCGCCCGCCTCAGACCCAAGCCCCGGCACCACGTTGAGCGCCCCCTCCGGAAGACCTGCCTGCTGCGCCAGATCAGCGAAATGCAGCGCCGTCAGGCAGGCGTCTTCGGCCGGTTTCAGCACGCAGGCATTGCCCATGGCGAGCGCCGCGCCGACCGAGCGGCCGATGATCTGCATCGGGTAGTTCCAAGGCACGATATGGCCGGTGACTCCATGCGGCTCGCGCAGCGTGTAGACGGTGTAGCCACCCTGATAGGGGATGGTCTCGCCATGGATCTTGTCCGCCGCGCCGCCGTAGAACTCGCAGTAGCGCGCCAGAGCCACCGCGTCGGCACGGGCTTGGCTCAGCGGTTTGCCCACGTCCTGCGCCTCGATCCGGGCGAGCAGGTCGACATTCTCGAGCACCAGCAAACCGATGCGGGTGAGGATGCGCCCGCGTTCCAGCGCGGTCATCGCCCCCCACTCCCCGTCGAGCGCCGCCTGCGCCGCCGCCACGGCTGCGTCGATTTCAGCAGCGCCACCGCGGGCGATGCGTCCGATCTCTTCGCCCGTGGATGGATCGCTCAGCGGCAGCGTGTCCGCGGTCTCGCGCCACGTGCCGCCAATGAGCACGCGAGCGCTGTCAAAGGGGCTCCCCTCTGGCATCGTCATCTCCTTCCGTCTCCGGCACCGGAAGTTTCGGCGCCGCCTCCATGAGCGATTTGGTATACCAGTGCCGCGGATTGTCAAACACGTCGCTTGTGTCACCGCGCTCGACAATCTCGCCCTCGCGCATCACCAGCACCCGATCGGTGATCGAGCGCACCACGGACAGATCATGGCTCACGAAGAGATAGCTGAGGCCCCTTGTCCGAGACAGCTCGGCCACCAGATCGAGGATTTGCGCCCGCACCCGCACGTCGAGCGCCGAGACCGCCTCGTCGAAGATCACCAGTTCGGGCTCGATGATCAGCGCGCGGGCGATGGCGATGCGCTGGCGTTGCCCGCCGGAAAAGGCATGGATCGGGGCCTCCGCGTGCTCGGGCTTCAGCCCCACGGCGCTGAGCGCTCCGGCGATGGCCGCCTGCCGCGCCGCGCCCTTCGGGGGATCGGGCAGCAGGTGGAAGGGCTCGGCGATGATCCTCCCGACGCTGTGGCGCGGATTGAACGAGCCATAGGGGTCCTGAAACACCACCTGCACGCGGCGGCGGATCTGAGGGTCGGGCTTGCCGTGCGAGAGGATCGGCCTGCCGTCGAGGGTGATCGTTCCGGCCTGCAGCGGCTCCAGCCCGAGGATCGCCCGGCTGAGCGTGGACTTGCCGCAGCCCGACTCGCCCACGAGGCCGACGCGCTCGCCGCGGCGGATGTCGAAGCTGACGCCCTTCACGGCGTGGAACGCGCGGCGGGGTGCGAAAGGATGTTTGCGCGGCAGCGGGTAGTCGCGGACGGCCCCCTGCACGCTAAGCTGAATCTCTCCGGGCGTCATCGCGACCAGCGGCGCTTGGTGACGCGAGGCCTCGAAAAGCTGGCGGGTATAGGGGTGGCGCTGCTCGGCCAGCACCTGCGGCGTCGGCCCCTGCTCGACGATGCGGCCCTGCTTCATCACCGCGAGGCGGTCGGCCATGCCGGCCACCACGGCAAGGTCATGGGTGATCATCAGCAGTCCCATGCCCTCTTCGCGCACCAGCCCGGTGAGCAGTTCGAGGATTTGCGCCTGCGTCGTGACGTCCAGCGCCGTAGTGGGCTCGTCGGCGATCAGCAGCTTCGGGCGCAGAGCGATGGCCATGGCGATGCCGACGCGCTGACGCTGCCCGCCCGAAAGCTCGTGCGGGTAGCGAGAAAACGGGATGCGCTCAGGGTCGAGCCCGACGCGGGCCATAACCTCGGCGACGCGGGCGCGGGCGGCGTCGCGCCGCATCGCCTTGTGGATCAGGATCGTTTCCATCACCTGATCGCCAATGCGCTGCACCGGGTTGAGCGCGGTCATCGGTTCCTGAAAGACCATGCCCACCTCGCGCCCGCGCAGGGCGCAGAGATCGCTTTCCGGCAATGTCAGCAGGTCCTGTCCCGAGAGCCGAAGGCGGCCGGCGGTCTCGGCCCGCTCGGGCAGCAGCCCGATCGCGGCGAGCGCGGTCATCGACTTGCCCGACCCCGACTCGCCGGTAAGCGCGAGGATCTCGCCCTGCGGCAGCGAAAGGGAGACGTCCTGCAGGATCGGGGTCTCGCCGATGGACAGGCTCAGGCCCTCGATCTCCAGAAGCGCCTCTGACGCCTGCCGGACCGGGGGCTCTGCCCCGCGCGTCGCTGGCGCGCCGCGCTCCCCGGGATATTTGGGTCTAGACGAAGACATCATGCGCGCGAGGGCCTCAGACGGGGATCGAGGGCGTCGCGCAACCCGTCGCCAAGCAGGTTGAGGCCGAGCACGGTCAGCACGATGGCGAGGCCGGGCACGATGGCCACATGCGGCGCAAGGGCCACCATGGTCTGCGCGTCGGCCAGCATGCGGCCCCAGCTCGGCACCGGCGGCTGCGCGCCAAGGCCGACGTAAGAGAGCCCAGCCTCGGCGAGAATGCCGAGCGAGAACTGGATGGTGCCCTGCACGATCAGCAGGTTGGCGAGGTTGGGCAGGATGTGCTCGGCGCTGATGCGCGGCGCGCCCTTGCCGGCGACACGGGCGGCGAGGATGAACTCGCGGCGCCAGAAACTCAGCGCCGCGCCGCGGGTGAGCCGCGCGAAGACGGGAATGTTGAAAATGCCAATGGCGAGGATGGCATTGAGCGCGCCCGGCCCGAAGATAGCGGTGATCAGGATGGCGATGACCAGTGAGGGAAAGGCGAAGATCAGGTCATTGGTGCGCATCACCAACTCGTCGAGCCAGCCGCCCTGCCGCGCCGCGGCGGCGAGCCCGAGCGGCACGCCCAGCCCCATGCCGAGGCCCACGGCCACCAATGCCACCGCCAGAGACGTGCGCGCGCCTGTCATGATCATGCTCAGCATGTCGCGGCCCAAGTGATCGGTGCCCAGCAGATGCGCCGCCGAAGGCGGCTGCAGGCGGGCGGCGATGTTCACCGCCTCGACGTCGCCCGGTGTCCAGAGGAACGACAGCAACGCGGCGGCGGCGAAGGTGAGAGTCAGCACGGCACCGAGGAGAAGCGTGGGTTTCATCGCGCGCGCCTCAGCCTGGGATCGACCAGCGCATAGGCCAGATCGGTCAGGAAATTCACCGCGATCACCGCGAAGACCAGCAGCATGACCACGCTTTCCACCACGATCAGGTCGCGCTGGGTGATCGACTGGAAGATGAGACGCCCGAGGCCGGGCAGAAAGAACACCTGTTCGATGATGATCGCCCCGGCCAGCAAGAAGGAGAACTGCAGCCCGAGGATGGTCAGCACCGGGATCAGCGCATTGCGCAACCCGTGCCGCCACAGCGCCTGCCGCCGCGAGAGCCCCTTGGCGCGGGCGGTGCGGATGAAATCCTCGGACAGAATGTCTATGAGAGAACTTCGCATGATCCGCGCGAGGATCGCCGCCTGCGGCAGCGCCAGCGCCACCGCCGGAAGAGTCAGCGATTTCAGCGCCAAAAGGGGGTCGTCCCAGCCGGGAAAGCCGCCGGCGCTGAACCAGCGCAGCTTCAGCGCAAACAGCAGCACCAGCAGCATGGCGAACCAGAAATTGGGGATGGCGATGCCAAGCTGCGTCGCGCCGATCACGCCTGCGTCCCCGGCCTTGCCGCGGCAGGCCGCGGCGTAGATGCCCGCTGGAAAGGCGACGAGCACAGACAGCACCAGCGCATAGAGCGCCAGCGGCAGCGACACGATGATGCGGTCGGCCACCATCTGCGCCACCGGCGTGCGGTAGGTGTAGGAGGTGCCGAAATCGCCCGAGACCATGCCTCCGAGCCAGCTCAGATAGCGCTGCCATTTTGGCAGATCGAGCCCCAGTTCGCTGCGCAGCGCCGCCACCGTGTCGGGCTGTGCGTTCATCCCCAGCATGTAGCTGGCCGGATCGCCCGGGGCGACCTCGACCACAAGGAAAATGACCAGCGACGCGGCCAGAAGCGAAAGCGCCAGCGAGGTCAGACGTTTGAGCGCATAGCCAAGCATGGGGGCACGTTATGCGCGCGGCCCGGCGCGGTCCAGCGGGCGCGTGCTCATTGCTGGATCAATTCCAGCGGGTCGTAGCCAAATCCCCGGCCCCAAGCCACATGCGGAAGACTGTCGGGCTTGAAGCGCAGGCTGTCCATCTCGTCCCGCGTCACGAAGCGGCGTTCGGTAACCACGCCTTCGGGGTCCTGCCACGCTGCGTCGATCCGCCCGGCGGCGATGCGGCAGCGAAAGAAGACCTCGACCTGATGGAAGCCGCTCTTGGGATCATGAAACTCGTTGATCAGACACGGCGGGCCGACCCTCACCTCCAGCCCGGTCTCCTCGCGCAGCTCGCGGGCGAGGTTGTCGGGCAGCGAGGCACCGGGCTCCACACCGCCGCCGGGCGCGCACCACAGATCGCTGGTGCCGCCCGGCCATGCGTTGACCAGCAGCAGGCGGTCCTCGTGCAGCAGCACGGCGCGGGCGGCGAGACGGGGAGATTTGTGCATAGCGCTTTCGGCCTGTCCTTTTGCCCCTTTCATAGGGCCGGGCGGGCGCGTATCTCAAGCGCCGACCCGCCCTGCCACGACATCTTCCTCGAAAGGTCCCTGCCCGGTGCTCGATCTTTGCTTTCACAACGCCCGCGTCCTGCGCCCTGAAGGCTGGAGCGAAGCGCCGCTGTCCATCGCCGTCGGGCAGCTTGGCAACGCAGCCACGGGTAAGCCGGTGGACCTGTCGGGCTATGAGGTTTTGCCCGGCATCGTCGATGCCCATGGTGACGGCTTCGAGCGGCACATGGCGCCGCGGCGCGGTGCGCTGCGCGAGCGTGACAGCGGCGTGCTGGCCTGCGCCTCGGAACTGGCGGCCTGCGGCATCACCACCGCCGCTCTGGCGCAGTTCTGGTCGTGGGAAGGCGGCATGCGCGGGCCCGAGTTCGCCGAAGAGGTTTTTGCCGCGGTCTCGGAGGTCGCGCCCACGGTGCCGGTGGATCTGCGCCTGCAGCTGCGGCTGGAGACGCATTTCCTCGATGGTTTCGCCGGGGCCGAGGCCGCGGTGGACCGCTGGGGCATCTCCTACGTGGTGTTCAACGACCACCTGCCGCACCAGCGGTTGTCCGAAGGACGCAAGCCGCCGCGTCTCACCGGGCAGGCGCTGAAGAGCGGGCGCAGCCCCGAGGCGCATTTGGCGATGATGACCGCGCTGCACCAGCGCGGCGACGAAGTGCCCGGCGCGCTGGACGCGCTCAGCACACGGCTTGCGGCGCGGGGCGTGACCATGGGCAGCCATGACGACCGCACCGCCGAAGGCCGTGCCCAGTGGCGCGGGCGCGGTGCGTTTGTGTCGGAGTTTCCCGAGACCGTCGAGGCGGCGCAGGCGGCGCGCGATGCCGGAGACTTCATCGTGCTCGGTGCGCCCAATGTGGTGCGCGGCGCCAGCCATGCGGGCAATGTCTCGGCGCTGGAACTGGTGCAGATGGGGCTGTGCGACGCGCTGGCCTCGGATTACCACTACCCCGCCCCGGCGCGCGCCGCGTGGCGCTGTGTCGAGCTTGGGCTGCTGGATGAGGCCACCGCGTGGCGGCTCGTGTCCGAAGGCCCGGCGCGGCTGCTGGGGCTGACCGACCGCGGCCGGATCGAGCCCGGGCTGCGCGCCGATCTGATCATCCGCGACCAGGCGAGCCGGCGCATCGTGGCAACGCTGGCCGGGGGCCGGGTGGCCTATATGTCGGGGGATGTGGCCGGGCGCTTCTTCGGCTGAAGCGCGCCGGACAGCACCTGCGACGGGCTCAGCCGCCGCGTACGATGCGGTTGGCGTGCCCCATCTTGCGACCCGCCTTGGCCTCGGCCTTGCCATAGAGGTGCAGCGCGGTGTCGGCCTCTTTCAGCAGTTCGGGCACGCGGTCCATATCGGCGCCGATGAGGTTCTCCATCTGCACGTCGCTGTGGCGTGATCCGTCACCCAGCGGCAGGCCCGCTACGGCGCGGATGTGCTGCTCGAACTGGTCGACGCTGCAGCCGTTCTGCGTCCAGTGACCGGAATTGTGCACCCGCGGCGCGATCTCGTTCACGACCAGCCCGTCGGGACAGACGAAGAGCTCGACCCCCATCACGCCCACATAGTCCAGCGCGTTGAGAATGCGGCCTGCGAGCAAGATGGCGTCTTGCCGGTGCGCCGGGGTCAGGCGTGCGGGCACGGTAGTGGTGCGCAGGATGCCGTCGCGGTGCACGTTCTCGCCGGGATCGAAGCAGGCGACCTCGCCGTTGGTGCCGCGCGCCGCGATCACCGAGACCTCGTGCGAGAACTCGACGAAGCCTTCGAGCACGGAAGGCGCGCCCTGCATCGCCTCGAAGGCATCGGCGGCATCGTCCTTGGATTTGATCCGCGCCTGTCCCTTGCCGTCGTAGCCGAAGCGGCGGGTCTTGAGGATGCCGGGCGTGCCGATCAGTTCCAGCGCGTTGTTGAGATCCTCGGCGGTGTCCACCGCGGCGAAGGGTGCGGTGCGCAGGCCGAGGTCGCGCAGGAATTCCTTCTCGGTCATCCGGTCCTGACTGACCCGCAGCGCCTCTCGGCCCGGACGGATCGGGCGCAGCGCCTGCAGCGTGTCGAGCGCCTCGGTCGGGATGTTCTCGAACTCATAGGTGATCACATCGACTGCTTCGGCAAAGCGGGTCAGCGCCGCTTTGTCGTCGTAGGCGGCGGTGGTCACCGCGTGGGCGACATGACCGGCGGGCGGCTCTGCGCCCGGCTCGAAGATATGCGTGCGATAGCCGAGGCGGCTGGCGGCAACGGAAAGCATCCGTCCCAGCTGTCCGCCGCCGAGAATGCCGATGGTTGCACCTTGGGGAAGAGCGTCAGTCATGGGGCCTCCGTTGCGCGGTTCGGGGTTTGGCCGCTTTTCCTGCGGATCGGCGCCGCTTGCAACACCCGTTTGTGTGGAAAGCGGAGGCAAAACGCACCGACGCCCGGAGCAAGGCCGCAGGCCGCAGGCCGCCGGGCGAGCGCCGGCCCGTCCGGGCGGGCTGGCGCTTGATCACCCAAGAGCAGCGGAACGATATCGCGCGAACGTGGCAGCCATAAAGCGCCGACCTCAATCGTTGCAGCGCCACCCCACGGGCCGACGCTCGCCCGGCTCGTACTACTGAAAGATCAGTCCCGCACGGGTTCTTCGGGGATCGACTCCGACAGCGCCTGGCGCCATGCGTCGAGCCGTTCGGCCAGCGCCGGGTCCTGCAGCGCGAGGATGCCCGCCGCCATCAGCCCGGCATTGGCCGCGCCGGCCGCGCCAATCGCCATGGTCGCCACCGGGAAGCCGCGCGGCATCTGCAGGATCGAGTAAAGACTGTCGACGCCCGAGAGCGTCCGCGTCTGTACCGGCACGCCGATCACCGGCACGCGGGTTTTCGAGGCCATCATCCCCGGCAGATGGGCCGCACCGCCAGCGCCCGCGATGATCACCTGCAGGCCGCGCCCGGCGGCCTCTTTGCCGTAGGTCCACAGCCGGTCCGGCGTGCGATGCGCCGAGACGATCTTGACCTCGTGGGCCACGCCCAGCTCGTCGAGCATCTGCGCCGCTTCCTGCATCGTGGGCCAATCCGACTGGCTGCCCATGATGATCCCGACCTTTACCTCTTCCGACATCTTCTGCCCTCATTGCCTGCGGAAAGCGGCACTATAGCCGCCCTGCCCCCGGTGTCCATGCGTCAGCCCTCCGCCTGCAGGGCCCTGCTCGACCCTGCGTGCGCTCTGGGCAACGCGCGGAAAACCACGGGTTTTCGCGTCAAAACCGTCGCGTGCGGTTTGGTTGCGTCACACAGCCGTGCCAAGCTGCGGCCAAACCTCGGGGAAAAGGAGACAGCCATGAAAGTCGGAATCGTCGGCGCGGGGATGGTCGGCTCGGCGGCGGGCTACGCTCTGGCGCTGCGCGGCGGTGCCAGCGAGATCGTTCTGGTGGACAAGAGCGAGGCGCTGGCCCGCGCGCAGGCCGAGGACATCGCGCATGCGGTGCCCTTTGCCAGCCCCTGTCAGGTGCGCTCCGGCGGCTACGAGCGGCTGGATGGCGCCGAGATCGTCATCCTCGCCGCAGGGGTGGCGCAGAAGCCCGGGGAGAGCCGCCTGAGCCTGCTGTCGCGCAACGCAGATGTGTTTGCGCAGGTCATCGAGGGGGTGCAGAAGGCCGCGCCGCAGGCGATGCTGCTGGTGGCGTCGAACCCGGTGGACGTGATGACGGAGGTGGCGCTGCGCGCCTCCGGGCTGCCCATCGGGCAGGTGATCGGATCGGGCACCATTCTCGACACCGCGCGGTTTCGCTCGCTGCTTGGCGGGCATCTGGGCATCGCGGCGCAATCTGTCCACGCCTACGTGCTGGGCGAGCATGGGGACTCCGAGGTGCTGAGCTGGGCTTCGGCCCGCGCCGGGGCGCTGTCGCTGGACGAGTTCGCCGATCAGGTCCGCGCGCCGATCACCGAGGCGGTCCGCAGCGAGATCGACGAGGCGGTGCGCCGCGCCGCCTATCGGATCATCGAGGGCAAGGGCGCCACGTGGTACGGCATCGGTGCGGGACTTGCGCGCATCGTGCAGGCGGTGCGCGACGACCAGCGCGCGGTGCTCTCGGTGTCGGTGGTCACGCCGAAGGTGGAGGGGGTGGAGAATGTCGCGCTCAGCCTGCCGCGCGTCGTGGGCCGCGATGGCGTGCTTGAGACACTGATGCCGGCGCTTGGGACCGGCGAAGCCGAGGCGCTGCGCGCCTCGGCCGAGATGTTGAAGGAAACCGCGCTGGGGATCGGCTGACCCCGGGCGCGGCCCTCACGGCCCCTCAGGCCCGGCCGTAGGCCTCGGCGATGGCGATCTGCAGTGCCTCGCCTGCGGTCTTGCCAGCCCATGCAATGAGCTGGAAGCAGGGGTAGTAGCGCTCGGAGGCTGCCACGGCGCCGCCGATCATCGTGTCGATCTGCTCGGCGCTCGCCACCTGACCACCGGCCAGAACCAGACCGTAGCGATAGACCATCAGCTTGGCATCGGGCCAGTAGCTGAACGCGCCTGCCCAGCACTGGTCGTTGACCCCGTTGAGCCCGGCGTAGATCTCGGGAAGCGAGTCCTCGGGCGGCTCCATCTCGAAGCTGCAGATCATCCGCAGCGTCTCGTCATAGGGCGACCATGCCAGCGTGATCGAATAGGTGCGCCATTGACCCACGACCGCCATGGCGATCTGGTCTTCGGCCACGCGGTCGAAATCCCATTCGTTGTGCTCGGCGAGGGTCTCGACGATATCGATGGGGTGAAGCTCTTCGCTGAGGAATTCTTCTGACAGTGCCATGCGCCACCTCTTATGGTTGTAGCTTTGGGGCTCGGCAGCGTCCCTAAAGCTAGGTGCCTGCTCTAGAGATTTGGGGTCAACCCCTTATCTCTTACCATATATGGTGCCTGTGGCGCGGCTCTTATGTAAAGCGAAATGTTCGCGACACCCGCAATAAGTTGTGGAGTGATCTGTTATTTAATCAACATGAAGCGTCCCCATATGTGGGCAAGCTTGGGGAGTCGCGGGGCCGCCGGAAGCAAGGTTGCGAGTCTTTTCAGACAGATGACTCCGGCCCCGCCACTGTGGATGAAATTGCCCGCGCGCGTGCGTCGGTCGGGGAGAAAACCAGCCGTTCCGCGGGCCGGCAAAGCCAGGTTTTGCGTGTTTTTGGGAACAATGAAGCCTGCGCGGGGCGGGGGCCCGGCGGGTTTTGAGTATTTGGGGAAAGATGAAGGTGTGGGCGGGAGCGGGTCAGGACATTGGCGCAGGGCCTGCGCAGGCGGCCAGAACCGGGGCGGCGGCCTCGGCTGGGACGACGGTGAAGTGCTGTTCCAACAGCCGCTCGCCGCCCGCCTCCAGCGCCATGGTCCACGGACCTTGCACCATTTCGTAGGGGTATTCGAAGGTGAAGAGGCTGAGCCCCGGCGCGCCCGGCGTGGCGCTGGTCAGCCAGCTTTCGCGCTCGATGGCGCGCGATCCCATCGGCGGGTGGGTGACCACCACGCGCAGCGCCATCGGCGGAGCGGTCTCGGCCAGCATGAAACGGATACCAAAGCTGATCCCCAGCGCCGCGGGAACAACCTGTGTGGCGATGTCGATCCGGCGGCCGGGCTGGACAAGGTTGATCACCCCCTGCTCGGTCTCTGGCGCCGGGCGCGCGCCTTCGGCGGTGATCTGGCAGATCACTCCCCGCTCGAGCAGCTGCATCGGCGCGGTGACGAAGCTCTGACCGGCAATTTCAGAGGATCCGGAAAAAGAAGGGCCGGCCCCGCCCAGAGCGGAACCGGCCAGCATCAGAATGAGCGCGAGAAGGCGCATCAGCCGATCGCGGCGGCTTTCACGTCATCGTCGATGTAGGGCACGTATTGCGCGAAGTTCTCGGCGAACATGCTCACCAGCTTTTCAGCCTGCACATCGAAGGCCTCTTTGTCGGACCAAGTGCGGCGCGGATCGAGCAGCAGTTCAGGCACGCCCTCGACCGAGACCGGCACTTCAAAGCCGAAGTTCGGGTCCTTGCGGAACTCGGCCTTGGCCAGCGAGCCGTTCAGTGCCGAATGCAGCAGCGAGCGGGTCGCCTTGATCGGCATGCGGTGACCGGTGCCATAGGCGCCGCCGGTCCAGCCGGTGTTGACCAGCCAGCAGGTCGCGCCGTGCTTGGCGATCTTGTCGCGCAGCAGGTTGCCGTAGACTTCCGGGCGCAGCGGCATGAAGGGCGCGCCGAAGCAGGTCGAGAAGGTCGGCTGAGGTTCGGTGACGCCACGCTCGGTGCCTGCCACCTTCGAGGTGAAGCCCGACAGGAAGTGGTACATCGCCTGCGCCGGGGTCAGCCGCGCGATCGGCGGCAGGACACCGAAGGCGTCGCAGGTCAGCATGATGATGTTTTTCGGATGCCCGCCGAGCGCCGTGGACGACGCGTTCGAGATGTACTCAAGCGGATAGGCGCAGCGCATATTGGCGGTCAGGCTGTCGTCTTCGAAGTCGAGCTCGAAAGTCTCCTCGTCGAAAACCATGTTCTCGATCACCGTGCCAAACTTCGAGGTGGTGGCGTAGATCTCGGGCTCGGCCTCGGCCGAGAGGTTGATCGTCTTGGCGTAGCAGCCGCCCTCGAAGTTGAAGGTGCCGCGATCGGACCAGCCGTGCTCGTCGTCGCCGATCAGCACGCGCTCGGGGTCGGCAGACAGGGTGGTCTTGCCGGTGCCCGAGAGGCCGAAGAAGACGGCGGTGTCGACCGGGTTGTTCGGCGCGTGGTTGGCCGAGCAGTGCATCGCCATAATGCCCTTGAGCGGCAGCATGTAGTTGAGCAGCGTGAAGACCGACTTCTTGTTCTCGCCGGCATATTCGGTGCCGCCGATGAGGATGGTCTTCTTGTCGAAGTTCAGCGCGATGACGGTGTCGGAGCGACAGCCATGCTTGGCCGGGTCGGCCTTGAAGCTGGGGCAGTTGATGACGGTGAAATCGGCGATGAACTCATCCAGCTGCTCGCGCTCGGGGCGGCGCAGCATGTGGCGGATGAACAGGCCGTGCCATGCCAGCTCGGTCACCATGCGCACCTTGATCGAATGCGCCGGGTCGGCGCCGCCGGTGAGGTCCTGCACGTAGTAGTCGCGGCCCTTCATGTGCTCGAGCATGTCAGCGTGCAGCGCGTCGAAGCCCTCGGGCGTCATGGCGCGGTTGTTTTCCCACCAGATGTTGTCTTCAACCGAAGGCGTTTTCACCACATGCTTGTCCTGCGGCGAGCGGCCGGTGAACTTGCCGGTGGTGACGTAGAAGGCCCCGCCTTTGCCCAGCGTGCCTTCGCCGCGCTTCAGGGCAGCCTCGATCAGCGCGGGCTCCATAAGATTGTAATAGACATTGCCCAGCCCTTCGATCCCTTGATCTTCAAGCCGGAATTGCGGGTTCACCCGTCCAAATGTCATCTGCCAAGCTCCTGTAGCCGCGATAATCGGCGGCGGTAGTCAATCGGGGCGGCGCATCAGAGGCCGTCCACCGGCAGCGCCCGCCACCGGTATCAGTGGCTTTAACATGCTGGGAACGATCAAGAACAGGACGCATCCACCGAGTTAGCGCAACCAAAATCGCTTTAGCGTTAGCATCGCTTGCGGCTAGCGTTACCATCGGTCATCGACACGGCAGTTGCACTAGAAAGGTGAGACATTTTAGCCATTCGTTACGCTATTTCCGCTGCAATTAAGTCGCAGCTCTGGTCTGATTCGCCGCGGGGGATTGTTGCGCAATCCGAAACTTCGCATAGTGCGCGGAAAAAGAAGGCTTTACAGAGCAGTACAAGGATGAAGTGCTATGTCTAAAATCGCCCTGGTGGACGATGACAGGAACATCCTGACATCCGTGTCCATGACACTCGAGGCGGAAGGGTTTGAAGTCGAGACGTATAATGACGGGCAGTCTGCGCTGGATGCGTTCAGCAAGAAGATGCCTGATATGGCGGTTTTCGACATCAAGATGCCACGCATGGACGGGATGGATCTGCTGCAGCGCGTGCGACAGAAGTCGCGCATGCCGGTGATCTTCCTGACCTCCAAGGACGACGAGAT
The DNA here is from genome assembly GCF_056161345.1 of Salipiger sp. ABF4_146. Lineage (NCBI taxonomy): Bacteria > Pseudomonadati > Pseudomonadota > Alphaproteobacteria > Rhodobacterales > Roseobacteraceae > Salipiger > Salipiger sp. ABF4_146. The sequence goes on from NZ_JBSWYX010000003.1 coordinate 32,416, forward strand.
CGACGAGGTGCTCGGCCTGCGCATGGGGGCGGACGATTACGTCAAGAAGCCGTTCAGCCAGCGCCTGCTGGTCGAGCGCATCCGCGCGCTGCTGCGCCGTCAGGAAGCGCAGGAAGGTGAGGTGGTAGGGGACACCGAAGAAACCAAGCTGATGACCCGCGGCTCGCTGACCATGGACCCGCTGCGCCACGCGGTCAGCTGGAAGGGTCAGGACGTCTCGCTGACCGTCACCGAGTTCCTGCTGCTGCAGGCGCTGGCGCAGCGTCCCGGCTTCGTCAAATCGCGCGACCAGCTGATGGACGTGGCCTATGACGATCAGGTCTACGTCGACGACCGCACGATCGACAGCCACATCAAGCGCCTGCGCAAGAAGATGCGGACCGTCGATGCGGATTTCTCTGCTATCGAAACCCTGTACGGTATCGGGTATCGTTACAACGAAGAGTAAACGATGGCCCTGGCCGAGAGGATGTTGATGCGCGACGAAAAGTCGGGCGAACGACCTGATGCCGATGTTGTTCTGGGTGACGATTGGGTCGCGCCGGACAGCACGGTCGAGCAGGAATTGCGCGACAGCCGGGCCCGCCGCTCGCTGTTTTCGCTCAACCGTTCGCCGCTCACGCGCAAGATCATCACCTTCAACCTCATCGCCCTGAATGTGCTGGCGGCCGGGATTCTCTGGCTCAACTCCTCGCGCGATACGCTGGCGCTGCAGCGCGCCGATGCGACGCTGGCACAGGCCGAGATGATCTCGCACATGTTCGAGCTGCAGCTGCCAGAGGGGGCGCCGCTCAGCCTCGGCTCGGCGGACGGTCTCGATGTGGCAGCCACGCTCGAAGGGCTGAACCTGCGCCGCGGCGCGCAGGTGATGGTGTTCGACAGCGGCAACTTCCTCGTCGGCGAAACCAGCGGCCCGCCCCACGATACGGCGCCCGCCGGGCGCGAGACGATTATCTCTGACTTCCTCGATCAGCTGTGGCGCGGCGTCTCTGGCCTTTTTGCCTATTTCAGCGAAGAAACCTCGCTCGGGCTTGAAGACCAGCTGCGCCAGCAACTCGAAGCTGGCGATCCCGCCGTGCCGCGGGTGGAAAGCGGCACCGGCAGCATGGCCGAGACGTTGTTCACTGCCTTTTCACCGATCCTGCAGGGTGGCAACGTCATCGGCAGCGTCGCCCTTGTGTCGCCTGCCCCCGAAATCGATACCGCCGTCGGCGCCGAACGCGAGCGCGTGCTGCAGATGTTCGTCATCGCCACGCTGGTGTCGATCGGCCTGAGCCTGGTGCTGGCCTCGACCATCGCCAACCCGATCTCCGATCTGGCCGACGCCGCAGAAATCGGCCGTGACCGCAACAAGTCGCAGGGGAACTCGCGCCGGATCCGCATACCCGACCTGACCGCCCGTCCCGACGAGATCGGCCGCCTGTCGGGCGCGCTGCGCGGCATGGTCGCGGCGCTCTATGACCGGATCGACGCCAACGAACAGTTCGCCGCCGACGTCGCACATGAGATCAAGAACCCGCTCGCCAGCCTGCGCTCGGCGATCGGCAGCCTGCGCATCGTCAAGAAGGAAGAGCACCGCGACAAGTTGCTCAACGTGATCGAGCACGACGTGCGCCGCCTCGACCGGCTGGTCTCGGACATCTCCAACGCCTCGCGGCTCGACTCCGAACTGGTCAAGGAAGAGGAGCAGGAGTTCAGCCTGCTTGAGATGCTCGGCAACCTCGGCCAGTTCCTTGGCGAGGATGCGCGCAAGAAGGGCATCGAGTTCATTACCGACCTGCCGGAAAAGCCGATCTCGATCAACGGGCTGGAGCCGCGGCTGGCGCAGGTATTCGTCAACCTGATCACCAACGCCATCTCGTTCTGCGAGGATGGCGACGCGATCCGCGTCTGGGCCCGCCGCCGCGACAACCGCGTTCTGGTGGTGGTCGAGGACACCGGTCCGGGCATCCCCGAAGAGGCGCTGCAGAAGATTTTCAAGCGTTTCTACTCGCAACGCCCCGAGAATGACTTCGGCAACAACTCCGGGCTTGGCCTTGCGATCTCGAAACAGATCGTCGAGGCCCATGGCGGCGTGATCTGGGCCGAAAACATCCGCCCGACCGAGGCCGACATCACCTCCGAGCCTCTGGGCGCGCGCTTCGTCGTCGGCCTGCCGATCTGATTTCATGACCATGCCCGAGCCGCTCATCCTGCACGCCACCGCCGTGGCTGTGGCGGGTCGCGCGCTGCTCATTCGCGGGCGATCCGGTGCGGGAAAATCCGGTCTCGCGCTCGAGATGATGGCCCGCGGGGCGCAGCTGGTGGCGGATGATCGGGTGGTGCTGACGCGCGAAAACGGCACCCTCTGGGCCGCGCCCCCTGCCCCGATCGCCGGGCTGATCGAAGCGCGCGGTCTGGGCCTGCTGCCCGCCGAGCACCTGCCGCGCGCCGAGGTGAGCGCGCTGCTCGATCTCGACATCGCCGAGACCGAGCGCCTGCCGCAGCGCCGCGAAATCGTGCTGCAGGGGCAAAATCTCCGCTTGCTTCACAATGCCGCGCATCCCTATTTTCCCGCAGCACTTGTTCAATATCTGAAGGGTGCAGCAAGGGATCCGTAGCCATGGACGACTCGCCAAAAGCCCCCCAGCACGTGGTGCTGGTCACCGGCCCCTCAGGCGCCGGGCGCTCCACCGCGATCAACGCGCTGGAGGATTTCGGCTTTGAAGCGATCGACAACATCCCGCTGGGGCTCATTCCGCGGCTGCTGGACGGACCGGCGCTGAGCCGACCGCTGGCGCTTGGCGTCGACATCCGCAACCGCGATTTCGCCGTTGAAGGGCTGCTGGACCTGCGCCGTGCGCTTGATGGGCGGCCGCTGGTCGAAGCGCAGTTGCTCTACCTCGATGCCGCCCCCGACGTGCTGGCCCGGCGCTATTCCGAGACCCGCCGCCGCCACCCGCTGTCACCCGACAGCGCCTATACCGATGGCATCGCGCGCGAACTGGCGCTGCTCGAGCCCGCGCGCAGCGCCGCCGAGATCCTGATCGACACCTCAGAACTGAGCCCGCACGATCTGCGCGCGCAACTGGCCGGATGGTTCGCGCAGGACGAAGCGCAGCAACTGGCGGTCTCGGTGCAAAGCTTTTCCTACAAGCGCGGCCTGCCACAGGGGCTCGACACAGTCTTCGACTGCCGCTTTCTCGACAATCCGCATTGGGTGCCCGCGCTGCGCGCCAAGACCGGGCTTGACCCGGAGGTGCGCGCCCACGTGCAGGCCGATCCGCGCTTTGCGCCGTTCATCGACAAGATCGTCGGCCTCGCGCTTTTCATGCTTCCGGCCTGCACCGAAGAGGGCAAGGCGCATCTGTCGTTCGGCTTTGGGTGTACCGGCGGGCAACATAGGTCTGTTATGGTGACGGAAACCGTCGCCCGCGCCCTTGCGGAGCGCGGCTGGCAGGTGTCAACTAGGCACCGGGAACTCGAGCGCCGCGGCCAGACCGCCAAGGGCGTGGCAACTGGAACGGAAAGGTCGCAAGCGTGATCGGCATCGTGATCGTGGCGCATGGGGGGCTGGCGAAGGAATATCTCGCAGCCGTGGAGCATGTGGTCGGGGTGCAGCCCGGAATTATGGCGATCTCGATCGAGGCCGATCACGATCGCGGCAAGAAGCAGGCCGAGATTTGCCGCGCCGCAGATGCGGTGGATACCGGCGGCGGCGTGGTTCTGGTGACCGATCTCTTTGGCGGATCGCCGTCAAACCTCAGCCTGCTCGCCTGTCAGCCCGAAAATCGCCGCATCCTGTACGGCATGAACCTGCCCATGCTGATCAAGCTGGCCAAAACCCGGCAACTTCCGGTGCCCGATGCCGTGCGCGGCGCGCTCGAAGCGGGGCGGAAATACATTGACAGTCAGAACGTCAAACCTGATGCCGTCTGAGGCCGCGCAACGGCCAAGCAATCAAGAGACCCACCATGAGTGATACATCGGTTCGCCGCGTGCTGAACATCGTCAACGAAAAGGGGCTTCACGCCCGCGCCTCCGCCAAGCTGGTCGAGGTGGTCGAAGGGTTCGACGCACACGCCGAAGTGTCCAAGGACGGGATGAGCGCCGGTGGCGACAGCATCATGGGGCTTTTGATGTTGGCAGCTTCCAAGGGAAGCTCTATTGAGGTCGAGACCTCCGGTCCGGATGCCGAAGCCCTCGCCGATGCGCTCGAGGCGCTCGTGGCGAACCGGTTCGGAGAGGACAACTGACCCCCGGATGGGTGCATGAAAGAACAGGGGCGGAAGATGCTCGACAGCCATGAGGCCACGGCCAATCGGGAGACTTCGGTCAACCCGGTCCATGCGCCTTATGACAAGCGCAAGCTGAGCTACGCCAACACGTTCACCAATCCGTGGAAGGCCAACACCATCCGTGCGCTGGAGTGGCTGACCGGCAAGATCCCGATGATCCGGCTGGTGCGCAAGTTCGAACGCGCGGGCGTGCCCGAGGGGCAGGCGTTCTGGCCGCAGGCGCTGAAGATGATGCGCATCGACCTGCAAACCCCCGCCGAGCAGATTGCCCGCATTCCGCGCAGCGGGCCGGTGATCGTGGTGGCCAACCACCCGCACGGGCTGGTCGACGGGATGATCCTTGCCGAGCTGATCGGGCGTGTCCGCACCGACTACAAGATCCTCACCCGCTCGTTGCTGACCGGCGTGCAGGAGATCGGCCAGTTCATGATCCCGGTGCCCTTCCCGCACGAGGAAAAGGCCCGCGAGCAGAGCCTCGAGATGCGCGCCACGGCGATGGACCACCTGAAGCGCGGCGGGGTGATCGCGCTGTTTCCCTCGGGCGTCGTGGCGGCGTCGGAAAACATGTTCGGCCCGGCGGTCGAGGCAGGCTGGAACCCGTTCACCGCCAAGATGATCCAGCGCTCGGGCGCCACGGTTCTGCCGATCTACTTTCCCGGCCAGAACAGCCGGGCCTATCAGATCGCGAACAAGCTCTCTCCGACGCTGCGCCAAGGCCTGCTGATCCACGAGGTGATGCACGCCTGTGGCAAGCCGCAGGCACCGGTGGTCGGCACGCCTGTCAGCCCTGACGAGCTCAAGAACTGGACCGGCAAACAGCGCGAGTTCGTCGCTTGGCTGCGTGAGAAGACGCTGGCGCTGAAAGAGCAGTAACCCCCTCGCCAGTCTGCAGCCAGTCTGCAGTAAGCGCGCCGCACTCCGACAAATAGCAAGAGAGGGGGCGCTGCCCCCTCGCCCGTGCCGGGCTCACCCCCGGCGTATTTTCATAAGAGAAGAAGCCGCGGGCTTCGGCGCGCCGGCCTCAGCGGGTCGGGACCGGCTCGTCACCGCGGTAGTCGTAAAAGCCGCGCTTGGTCTTGCGGCCCAGCCAGCCAGCCTCGACGTATTTTGTGAGCAGCGGACAGGGACGGTATTTGGTGTCGGCCAGCCCGTCGTGCAGCACGTTCATGATCGCAAGGCAGGTGTCGAGGCCGATGAAATCGGCCAGCTCCAGCGGGCCCATCGGATGGTTCGCGCCAAGCTTCATCGCCATGTCGATCGAGCGCACGTTGCCGACGCCCTCATAGAGCGTGTAGACAGCCTCGTTGATCATTGGCACGAGGATGCGGTTGACGATGAAGGCCGGGAAATCCTCGGCCGAAGCGGCGGTCTTGCCGAGGTTCTCGACCACCTGCAAACAGGCCTTGTAGGTCGGCTCGTCGGTGGCGATGCCGCGGATCAACTCGACCAGCTGCATCACCGGAACCGGGTTCATGAAGTGAAAGCCGAGGAACTTTTCGGGCCGGTCGGTGCGCGACGCGAGCCGGGTGATCGAGATCGAAGAGGTGTTCGAGGTCAGGATCGTGTGCGGCAGAAGATGCGGCAGCAGCCCCTCGAAGATTTTGGTCTTCACCGCCTCCTGTTCGGTGGCGGCCTCGATCACCAGATCGGTGCGGGCCACCTCGACCGTGTCGAGCGTGGTGGAGATCTTCGCCAGCGCCGCGTCGCGCGCCTCGGCGGTGACCTTCTCGCGGCTGACCTGACGGTCGAGATTGCGGGTGATCAGCGCCAGCGCCTTGTCCAGCGCCTCTTGGCTGACGTCCGACAGGCGCACCTCGTAGCCCGACAGCGCCATGACATGGGCAATGCCATTGCCCATCTGTCCTGCGCCGATGACACCGATGCTCTTGATTTCCATGGGACCTACCCCGCTTTGATGCGCGGCAACCTTATGCGCCCGCCCCCGCCGGCTGCAAGCCGGGGCCGGGCAATTTTTGCGCGCTTTTTCGCATTAGCAAATTGTTGGGGCGCGGCGGCGATCCTGCGCTCCGGGTGAATGGGAATCAGAATTGGGGGGCGTCATGTCCTATGCCGACTCCGTTGCGGGTGCGCTTGAGTATTTCCCCTGCCGCTATGGCCGGTCGCGCATGCTGTTCCGCGGACCGAAACGCGATCTGCAGGTGCCGTATCTGGCGTTTCTGGGCGGCGCGGAAACCTATGGACGCTTTGTCGAACAGCCGTTTCCGGCTCGGGTCGAGACAGCCCTCGCCGAGGCCGGGCAGCCGCGGTCCTGCGTCAACCTTGGCGCGGTGAATGCGGGCATCGACCTGTATCTAGGGGACCCGGCGGTGATGGCGCTGGCCGATCAGGCCGATCTGTGTGTGCTGCAGGTGATGGGGGCGCAGAATATGTCGAACCGCTTCTACGGGGTGCACCCGCGGCGCAACGACCGCTTTCTGCATGCCTCCGACCGGCTGCAACAGCTCTATCCCGAGGTGGATTTCACCGAGTTCCACTTCACCCTGCACATGCTGGGGCGGCTGCGGGAGATCTCGCCGCAGCGTTTCGCCGAGGTCACCGCCGAGTTACGGCTCGCGTGGGTGGCGCGGATGAAGCACCTGCTGACCCTACTCGGCGGACGGGTGGTTCTGCTCTGGGCCGCCGGGCATGTGCCGCCCGACACCCATGTGGACGATCTTTCCGCCAACCCGCTTTTCATCGAACGCGGCATGATCGAAGCGCTGCGCCCGCGCGCCGCCGCGGTGCTGGAACTTCCGCTGTCGCAGGACGCGCTGGCTGGCGCGACCGAAGGCATGATCTTCGCCGATTTCGAGGCGGCGGCGGCGGCGGAATCGCTGCGCCCTGCTGGCCATGCCGAGATCGCGGAGGCGCTCGTGCCCGCTCTGGTGCGCCTGCTGCGCTGAGCACTGCGGCAGGTCACATCTCGGTGGCGGCACTAGCGGGACAGGCGACATCCGCCTGTGACCTGCGCCGCGCATCTTGGGCACGACGCCACGGCGATTTGCGCCGGATCAAGGCGCGGCAGGTCCACGCATGTCATCGGAGAAACCATGCAGCATATCGTTCCCCCCTCCCCCGCCAGACCCAGCCCCGCTCCCGCTGAATGCCCGGCAGATGCGCCAGCGCAAGACGCGCATGGCGGCATCGACCGCGCCTTTCACGCGGCGCTGGCCAATCTGACCGGCGGGCTGTCACCCATGGGGCTGGCCACAGCGTGGTTCGATTGGGCTGCGCATCTCTCCGGCTCTCCGGCAAAACAGGCGGCGCTGCAGGAAGAGGCAATTTCTGGCGCTGCGCGAGCGCTGCAGAACGCGGTGGGCTGCGCGCTCGGGACCGCACCGTTTGCCCATGCCGCGTTGAGCCAGGACCGGCGGTTTGCCGATCCCGCATGGCAGCACTGGCCTTTCGATCTCGGTGCCCGCTGCTTTCAGCTGACCGAGGCGTGGTGGGACTGCGCCACCAGCGGCGTGCAAGGGATGAACCCGCGCCACGCGCAGTTGGTCAATTTCGCCGCGCGGCAGTTGCTAGATGCGGTGGCACCGTCGAACTTTGCAGCGACCAACCCCGTCGTTCTGAAACGCACGCAGGAAGAACAGGGCGCCAACCTGATGCGCGGGCTGCACAATTACCTCGAGGACCTGTCGCAGCTGGCGCAGGGCGGCAAGCCCGACACCGGCGATTTCAAGGTGGGCGAAACGCTGGCGGCGACCCCGGGCGAGGTGGTACACCGCACCGCGCTGATGGAGCTTATCCGCTACACGCCGGCCACCGAGAAACTGCAGGCCGAGCCGCTGCTCATCGTGCCCGCGTGGATCATGAAATACTACATTCTTGATCTGTCGGAGCACAATTCCATGGTACGCCACCTGACCGATCAGGGCTTTGAGGTCTACATGATCTCTTGGCTCAACCCCGGCGAGCCGGAGGCGGAGATGGGATTGGAGGATTACGTGCGGCTCGGCATTTATGAGGCGCTCGACGCCATCGGCCGGGCTGTCCCCGGAGAGCGGGTGCATGCGGCGGGCTATTGCCTTGGCGGAACGCTTTTGTCGATTGCCGCGGCGGCGTTGGCCCGCGATGGACGGCAGGATCGGCTTGCCTCGCTGACCTTGCTCGCAGCGCAGGTGGATTTCACCGAGGCCGGAGAGATCACCCTGTTCATCGACGACAGCCAAGTGGCCTTTCTCGAGGATACGATGGCGCAGCAGGGCTATCTGCGTTCGGACCAGATGGCCGGGGCGTTTCAGATGCTGCGGTCGGTCGATCTGATCTGGTCGCGCACCATCCACGACTACTTGCTGGGCGAACGCAGCCCGATGATCGACCTCATCGCATGGAACGCCGACACGACGCGGATGCCCGCGAAGATGCATTCGGAATACCTGCGGCAGCTGTTCCTCGAGAACCGGCTGGCGCTTGGGCAATTCGAAATCGGTGGCGACCCGGTGGCGCTGGAGGACGTCCACCTGCCGGTGTTCGCCATAGGGACCGAGAAGGACCACATCGCGCCATGGCCCTCGGTGTGGAAGGTCAGCCGCTTCTTCAACGGGCCGGTGACCTTCGCGTTGACCAGCGGCGGGCACAATGCGGGCATCGTGTCCGAGCCCGGGCACAAGAACCGCCATTACCGCATCGGAGAGGTCGCGCTTCACGCCGCCGACCGTGAAGACTGGGTCGCGTCACATCCGCAGCAAGACGGGTCCTGGTGGCCGGAATGGACGTCTTGGTTGCGGCAGCGCGGCAATGGCCGGGAACGCGCCGCTGGAGCCTGCCCGCTGCCGCCGCTTGGGGCTGCGCCGGGGCGTTACGTCTTCGGCTGATCACGCTCGTTGAGCGCCAGACTGCCGAGCCACAGGGGCACAATGCGGGGGGGCACAAGGCGGGGTTGGCCAGGGCTAGATCGCCCCGGCCTGCGCTTTAACAGGTCGCCTCAGCCAAGGCAGAGCTTTGGCTTAGCCGGGAAAGAACGGCAGCTTGCCCCCAAGCTCTGCCAGACGGCCCCAATGCGCGCGATAATCCTCGCTGGCCTTCTGGAAGAAAGCGCTCTGGATGTGCATCAGTTCGGCCGGGGTCTTGCAGTGCAACATGGCGTGCTGGGTTGCCACATCCTCGCGCACCCGCTCGGCGGTGAAGCTCTGCATCTCGGCGCCGATGTCGAGCATCGTGTCGACGATGTCGGTGGCAGCGTAGGGCTCGAGATTCCAGCTGAGGCGAAACTCGCGCTCGGCCGGAGCCGCCTTTGCGGCGACCGTCTTCGCGGCGGCCGGTTTTGCCACGGGTTTCGGCGTCGAGGCGTGCACCACCGCGGGCTTCTTGGCCGGCGGCTTCGCAGCTGCAGCAGGCGCCGCCGTCTTCGCCTCGGCGGGCTTGGCCGATTCGGCCGGCTTCGCAGCACTGCGGCGCGGCGCGGCGCGCGGTTTCGGCGCGGGTTTGGCCGGGGCCTCCTTCGGCGCGGCAGCTGCCGCTGGCTCTGCCGTCGGCGTCTCGGGCACCGCGGCGCTTTCCACCTTCGGCGTCTCAGGTGTTTCTTTTGTAACGGAAGTTGTCGTCTTCGTGTCGCTCGCAGCGGCGGCCTTCACCGGGCTGCGGCGGCGGGTCGTGCTGCCCCGCGACGTGGTCGACTTGGCACGCGTGCTGGTCTTGCGGGGGGTCGAATTATCCATGTCTGGGCTCCTTCCAAGCAGGATAGTACAGGCCCACCTTTACCACAGGTGAGGCCCGAGCGGGACGCTGCGTGTCCCGCTACGGGCCAATTTGTCACAGGCTGCTCTGCAATGCAGCAATGCTCTCGCGCAGGATGTCGGCAACCCGGTCGATCATCGCCTCGTCCATGATCAGCGTCGGCGAGAGGATCAGGATGTTGCCCAGCGGCCGCGCGATCAGCCCGCGCTTCTGAGCTTCGCGCGCGGTGCGCAGGCCAATCATCTCTTCGGGCGCGAAGGGTTCCTTGGTGTCTTTGTTCTTCACGAACTCGATGCCCATCATGAAGTGGCTGCCGCGCACCTCGCCGACGATATCGAACGTCTCAAGCTCTCGCAGCAGCGCTTCGAAACGCTTGCCGGTCACCTGCACGCGCTGCGGGATCTGCTCGTGCTCCATCAGCGCGATATTGGCAAGACCGGCCGCCGCCGCTGCGGGGTGACCGGAGTAGGTCATGCCGTGGAAGAACATCCCGCCGGGCCCCGAGATCACCTCGTGGATCTCATCCGACATGATCGTCGCGGAAAGCGGCTGGTAGCCCGAGGTCAGCCCCTTGGCCGTGTTGATGATATCGGGCTCGACGCCGAAGACGTCCTTGGAGGCGAAGAAATGTCCGAGGCGGCCAAAGGCGGTGACCACCTCGTCGGTGACATATTTGATGTCATGCGCGCGGCAGATCGCGGCCATCTCGGCGTGATAGCCCTCGGGCGGCACGATGACCCCGCCAGCGCCCATGATTGGCTCGGCGACCATGCAGGCGATGGTCTCGGCTCCGTAATACGTGATGGTGTCCAGCAGGTCCTGTTTCAGCGCGTCGAGGAACTCCGCCTCGGTCATCTCGGGCGCCTCGCGCCAGTGGTGCGGACAGCGCAGGTGGTGGACCCATTCGTCCGATTTGTCCCAGCCGTCCGAATAGCTCGGCGTGGTCATCGCCACGGCGAGGTTGGTCGAGCCGTGGTAAGCGCCGTGGCGCGACAGGATGCGCTTCTTCTTGGGCTGACCAAGACGGTTGTAATAGTGGTGCAGGATGCGGATCGCGGTTTCATTGGCGACCGAGCCGGAATTGCCGAAGTGCACCTTGTTGAGATTGCCGGGCGCAAGCTCCGCCAGCTTCACCGCCAGCGCCGCGGCGGTGGGGTGGGTGAAGTTGTAGAAGGTCGAGTAGAAATCCAGCGTGTTGAGCTGCTCGGTGATCGCGTCGATGATCTCGGGCCGGCGATGCCCGGCGTTGACGCACCACAGCCCGCCGATGCCATCGATCAGCTCGTTGCCCTCGCTGTCGCGCACCATCGCGCCCTCGGCGCTGACGATGACCGTGCGCGCGCCCGATTGCTTGAGCGCGTTGAGATCGGCCCAGCTTTGCACGAGGTTGGTGTCGGCGGTGAGCACGCCATCGGTGGAAATGTCGAGATCGAGCGACATGGGTTAGACCTCCCTAAAGTCCTGAAGTTGGGTAGAGCGCAGGTCGGGCGCGATGGGCACCCCGACCTCGGCAATCAGCAGCGTCTCGCCGGTGCCCGCGCTGGCGAGGGGCCGCGCGTCCGGTCCGGCGATCAGGGACTCTCCGCCGTAGGAGAGTCCGGCTTCGGTATCGCAGAAATTGGCATAAGCAATCGTCACGCCCATCTCGGCCGCGCGGGCAGGCACGAAGGCGCGCGACACATGTTCAAAGCCCGCCGGGTTCGCCGTGGGCACGAGGATCAACTCGGCGCCGCGTTCCGCCAGCGCCTTCACATGCGGGGCGAACTCGACGTCGTAACAGATCAGCATGGCCACCCGCAGGCCGTCCAGGTCGAACAGGGAGTACTCGGAGCCGGGCACAAAGCTGGCCTTCTCCATCGGGCCGAACAGCTGGATTTTCCGGTAGTGGCCCAGCTCGGTGCCGCTGGCGTCCCAGCAGGTGGCAGCGTTGTAGACCGCTTCGCCCTCGCGTTCGGCCCAGCCGACGCACAGGCCGCAGCCGCTCTCGCGCGCAAGCGCCGACAGCCGGTGCGCCCAGTCGCCATCGCGCGGCTGCGCCAGCGCGCCATGCAGATCAGGCTGGTTGTAGCCGGGCAGGAACAGTTCCGGCGCAACGAGCATGCGCGCTCCAGCCGCAGCAGCGGCGGCCAATTGGGTGCCGAGGCGGGACAGTCCCGCCTCGATGTCGCCGCCGATCGGCGGCCCCTGATAAAGGGCTAGTTTCATCTTCACTTCTTCAGGTTGGTCCAGATTGCATCGTACATTTCCTGCACCTCTTGGGCGCAGGCCTCGACGAAGACACCCTTCACGTCCGCCGGCGGGTTCGACTCCGGCGAATTGGCAACCTCCGGTTCAAGGAACTCTTCGACACCCTTCACGCCCGCGGTGTACTGCGCGTAATTGGTTACGGCGGCGGCGTTCTCGGGCTCGAGCAGGAAATCCATGAACTTCAGCGCGTTCTCGCGGTTCGGCGCGTCCTTGAGCAGCACCACGTTGTCCATCCAGACGATCATGCCTTCATCGGGGAAGACGTATTCAATCGGCGCGCCCTCGGCGCGGGCCTTGGCCGAGAAACCGGACCAGATCATGCCGGCTGCAGCATCGCCCGACACCAGCACGTCCTTGGCCACATCCGAGCCAAAGCTCGCCCAATCGGGCTTGCCCGCCTGCACGAGTGCATTCAGCTCCTTCAGTTGCTCGCGGTCCGAGGTGCACTGCGGGATGCCCAGATACAGCGACGCCAGCGTCAGCGTCTCGCCCGAGGTGTCGAGCACGTTGATCTTGCCCTTCAACTCCGCCGGAGGCTCGAAGATCAGCGACAGGCTGTCGAGCGGGCCGTCATAGACCTCCTTGTTCACCGAAAACGAGGTCGAGCCCCATTGGTAGGGGATCGACGACTGCCGGCCCGGGTCAAACTCCACGTTCAGCCACTTGTCCTCGATATTGTCGAAGTTGCTGAGTTCCTCCGGCTCAAAGGTGTCGAGCATGCCCTCGTCGCCCATGATCTTGACCATGTAATCGCCCGGCACGGCCAGATCGTAGCTGCCCATCTTGCCCGCCTTCAGAGAAGCCAGCAGCGCCTCATTGCTGTCGAAGGTGTCCATGGTCACCTCGACGTCGTACTCCTCGGAAAACTTGTCGAGCAATTCCTGAGGGATGTACTCGAACCAGTGGTAGAGCGAGAGGCTGCCCTCGGCGCTTGCGGCACTCGCCAGCGTAAGCGCCAGCGCGGACGTGGTGAGGAAGGTCTTCATGTCAAAGTCTCCGCTGTTGGTCTGTTGGAAGGTGTCTTGTTTTTTATCGTTTGGATTGCCCCGCCCGCCCGATGATCCAGGAGAGCGTGACGAAGACCACCGAGACCCCCAGAAGCAGGGTCGATATGGCCATGATGTTGGGCTTGATGCCCTGTTTGACCGATCCAAAGATCGCCGTGGGCAGGGTCTCGACCCCGGCACCCTTGACGAAATTGGTGATCAAAAAGTCGTCGAGCGAGATGATGAACGCCAGCAGGAACCCCGACAGGATCCCCGGCACCATCAGCGGCAGCAGCACCAGCCGAAACGCCTCCCACGGGGTGGCGTAGAGGTCCATCGCTGCCTGCTCGTACATGTCCGGCACGCTCTGCATCCGCGCCGAGATCGGCAGGTAGGCAAAGGGGATGCAGAACACCACATGCGCGATGAAGATGGTCAGCAGCCCGGTCTTGAAGCCGATGGTGATGAAGAACACCAGCGAGGCCACGGCGGTGACGATCTCCGGCACCATGAGCGGCAGGTTGATCAGCGCGAGGCTGGCGGTCTTGCCCCTGAAGCGCCCGGCCCGGTTCATCGCCACGGCGGCGGCGGTGGCGATCAGCGTTGCGCAGATCGCGGCGCCGATGGCGATGGTGAAGCTGTTGATCGCCGCGTCGCGGAACTTCGGCGCCTCGGGGCCGGTGAAGACATCCACGTACCACTTCAGCGAGAAGCCGCCCCATCGGGTGATCGAGGTGCTGTCGTTGAAGCTGTAGATCGCCACGATCACCAGCGGCGCATAGAGCACGAAAAGGCACAGCCATGTGATCGCGCGAAAGCCGGTGAAGCGGCGCAGGTCGACGGGTTTGGCCATCAGAACGCCCCCCCGAGTTGCGGGCGGAGGGCCGCGCCCGGCCCGTTCCGGCGGGCTGGCGCTTTGTCATCCGCGCGCGATACTCCGACGACGCAGAATTTGGCCTCCATAAAGCACCCTTGCCCAAGGCCGCAGCGCCATCCCACGGGCCGACGCTCGCCCGGCTTGCGTTGCACCAGAGCCACCATCACCGCGCCCCCTTCGTCTGCGCCCGCGCGTGCACCAGCAGCACGCCCATGACGATGGTCAGCAGGATCATCGAGGCCGCCGCCCCGAACGGCCAGTTCCCAGCCGCGCCCTTGAACTGCTCTTCGATCAGCGAGCCGATCATGAAGGTCTTGGCACCGCCCAGAAGGTCGGGCGCCAGAAACGCCCCCAGCGATGGCACGAAGACGAGGATGCAGCCCGCCACGATCCCCGGCTTCACCACCGGCAGGATCACCAGCCGCAGCGTCTGCCAACTGCTGGCGTAAAGGTCCGCCGCCGCCTCCGACAGCGAGAAGTCATAGCGCTCGACAGCCGCGTAGATCGGCAGCACCATGAACGGCAGGTAGCTGTAAAAAAGCCCCAGCTGCACCGCGAAATTGGTGTTCACCAGCGCCAGCGGCGTGTCGATCACCCCAAGCGCCAGCAGGAACTCGTTCAGCGGCCCGGTGTCGCGGATCAGGAACTTCATCGACACCGTGCGGATGAGCAGGTTCACCCAATAGGGCACGGTGATCAGGAACAGCCAGACAGACCGCTCCCGCGCCGCGCGGGTGGCGATGAACCACGCCGTGGGAAAGCCGATCAGCAGGCACAGCAGCGTGGCCAGACCGGCCTGCCAGATCGAGCGCCAGAAGATGCCGATATAGGTCCATTCGATACTTGGCGGCTCGTCCCCGAACAGCCCGCGATTGAGGAAGAACTGGTCGTAGGCGGCCCAAGTGAACTCCCAGATGACGCCGCCGCGAAATTCCTTCGTAAGAAAGGAATAGACCGCCATGATCGCCACCGGCATCACCAGAAAGATGCCAATGAACACCCACGCCGGCAGCAGAAGCTTCGGCCCGTTGCCCTTGTAGATCTCGGAATTGGAAGCGCCCGCCGGCGCGCCGCCCGCCATCAGTCCGACAGCAGACGCGCTGCGTCTGCCTCGATCTCGATACCGACCTGCGCGCCGCGCTCGGGGATGGCTCCCTCGCCGTTCTGCACCCGTAGCACCAGCGCTTCGCCATCCGACAGGCGGGTGTGCAACTGCGTGTCGGTGCCCAGATAGACATGATCCTCGACTCTGCCCTGCAATTGCCCCTGCCCCGCAGCGCAAAGCCCCAGCCGTTCGGGCCGCAGTGACAGATGCCCCTGTCCCGCCCGAGCGCCCAACGCCGCCGGGCAGGTCAGCGTGGCGCCTCCGGGCAGGACAATCTCGGCCCGGTCATCAAAGACGTGCTGCACACTCACATCCAGCAGGTTGGTCTCGCCGATGAAATCCGCCACGAAACGGTTCATTGGGGCCTCGTAGATCTCACGCGGGGTGCCGATCTGCTGCACATGGCCCGCCGACATCACCGCGATGCGGTCGGACATGGTCAGCGCCTCTTCCTGATCGTGGGTGACGAAGACAAAGGCGATGCCGGTCTCGCGCTGGATCGCCTTCAGCTCGGTGCGCACCGCCTGACGCAGCTTGAGATCGAGCGCGGACAGCGGCTCGTCAAGCAGCAGCACCTTGGGCCGTGGCGCCAGCGCGCGGGCCAGTGCCACGCGCTGCTGCTGGCCGCCCGACAACTGCCCCGGGCGGCGGTCGGCGAACTGTCCAAGCTGCACCAGTTCGAGCACCTGCTTGGCCCGCGCGCCCGCGTCCGATGCGCTCCAGCCGCGCCGCTGTAGGCCGAACATGACGTTCTGAAGGACCGTCATATGGGGAAACAGCGCGTATTGCTGAAAGACCGTGTTCACCTCGCGCTTGTGCGGCGGCAGCGGCGCGATGTCTTCACCCCGCAGACGGATGGCGCCCTCCGAGACGTCCTCGAACCCGGCGATGCAGCGCAGCAGCGTGGTCTTACCGCAGCCCGAGGGACCGAGCAGGGTAAAAAACTCGCCATCGCCGATCTGCATCGACACGCCATGCAGCGCGGTGAACGTGCCGTAGTGCTTCACCACATTGTCGATCTCGACCGCGTGTGCCGCTGGTTCTGCAGTTGGTGAAGTTGCGTCCACAGGCATCGAATCTCCTTGCCTATACCCCCGGTTTCTGGAGGATCACGCTATAAACCGGCACATCAGGGGGTATATACCCCCAAGGAGGTATGATGCTGCACCTGCCCAACTCAGCCGAGGACCATCTGGGTCGCACCATCGCGGCGCTTGGCGACGAGGATTTCGCGGCGGCATTTTACCAGTGGCTGTCGCGCAGCTTCGAGATCGATAACACCACGATGCTGGCCTATTTTCAGGCGCGAAGGCCGCAGGTTCTGTTCACCCAGTCGCGCGAAAAGCGGGTGCATGAGCGTCTGGAAGAAGATTATCTTTCAGGGGCTTACCTTCTAGACCCCTTTCATGATCTGCATGTGCGGAAAGTCCCCGCCGGGCTCTACCGGCTGCGCGACATCGCCCCCGACGCCTTCTTGCGGAACGAGTATTTCGCCGCCTACTACCAGCGCACCACCTTGATCGACGAGATCGCCTATGTGGCCTACCCAGCCGAAGGGGTCTCGGTGCATGTCTGTCTCGGGCGCGACGCCTCTTCGGGGCGCAGCTTTTCCGCCCGCGACCTCGATTATGCACAAAAAATCGCCCCGATTGCTTGCGGATTGTGCAACAAGCAATGGTCGAACCTCTCTTCGTCGGGTGACTACACCGACGCGGCGGTGACCGAGCGTTTGATCACCGCGTTGCACGCCCGGCACGACATCCCCCTCAGCCCACGACAGGCAGAGGTGGCGCTGCTGATCCTGCGGGGACACAGCACCGTGTCGATCGCACTGCGGCTGGAGATCAGCCCGCAGACGGTGAAGGTGTTCCGCAAGCAACTCTACCGCAAATGCGGCATCTCCTCGCAGGGAGAACTGTTCTCGCTGATCCTGCCGCTACTGTCGGACTAAATGCGGGGAAAGAAGGCCTCGGCGGAGGCCATGCCGGGCAACGCCTGCATCCGCGTGCGCCACGCGGCCATCGCCTGCGACGGCGCAACCCCGGCCTTGTGAAGCCACTGCACGTAGCCCCAGACCGCGCAATCACTGATCCCCGGGGCCGCGCCATGGAAGAACGCGTCCGCGCCGAGGAGCCGATCGAAGGTCTCTCGGTCGGTCTCGTAGCGCCCGGTGAGCCACGCCACCGCGCCGTCGGGAAAGCTGTCCCCGCGGGGACGCCGCGCTTCGATCAACTGCGGCAGGCACATGCCGATGCGGTTCGCCTCCCACATCAGCAGTTCCGCGCCGCGGCGCAGGCCCTCCACGCTCTCACCGCCCAGAACCCGCCATCGCGTGGCGATCTCCAGCAGGATCGCGCCCGATTGCGTCAGCGCAACGCCATCCAGCACCAGCGCGGGCACCTGCGCCAAGGGGCTGGCCGCGAGGAAGGCGGCAGGGCGGGTCTCCGGCGCAGCCCAGATATCTACGAAGACGGCCTCATGGTCGATCCCGGCCAAGGCGAGCGCCAGCGCCACCTTGCAGGCGTGACCGCTGTCGGGGTGTCCGTAGAGGGTTATGTCGGTCATGTCCGCTCCTTGCGCTGCTTTGGTCAGATCACCTGCGGCGCGGGCTTCGGTCAAACGCGCATTCGTGCCCACCCCGATCACCAAGCGTGATGACCCCCGCTCGATCAACGGTTTCGAGGCGCTGGAGACCGACTGATCGGCCCCTTGCGTGCTGTTTGCGGGCTGGTTTGCAACGGTTTGTTAAGGCACGCTGCGGCGGCGCGCTGAACCGGACAGCGCAGGACAGGACAAGACAGGGAGGGACCGGGGGTTTCACACCCCCGGACCCCCGTGGGATATTTTCGTCTAGACGAAGCGCAGAGGTCAGGACTTGTTGGTGACGTTCTCTGCGAAGGCCTTCTCGAAGGCGGCTTTCTGCTCTGGTGTCGCGGCTTCCTGCTGGGCGCGCCACTCGTCGTAGGGCATGCCGTAGAAGACCTCGCGGGCCTCGGCCTTGCTCATGTCGATGCCGCGTGCGTTGGCGGCTTCCCCGTACCAGCGCGACAGGCAGTTGCGACAGAAACCGGCGAGGTTCATCAGGTCGATGTTCTGAACGTCGGGGCGGTCTTCCATCAGGTGCTGGCGCAGTCGGCGGAAGGCAGCGGCCTCGAGCTCGATGCGGGTCTGGTCGTCCATTTTGATCTCCTCTCGTGTCAGTTCGTGTCAGCCGGGCGCGCGGGACAGCGCGGTCTTCAGCAGCGGGGCCAGCCGGGCGGCCCAGTCGGCCTGATCCTCTGCCCCTTCGATCAGATCGTTGCGCAGTTCGATCAGCGCGTTGTGGCGACCGTGGTTCAACGCGTGCTGGTGCACCGAATCCCCCGGCAGATGCCCCGGATAGGGCTGGTTGCGTCCCACCACCAGATCGGGCTGCTGCGCGAGCAATTCAAGCAGCGCGTCGGAAAGCCGTGCATCCCACGCGTGCAGAATCCCCACATGCCACGGCCGCGGCAGGCGCCCGCGCAATTGCGGCGTGAAAGAATGCACCGACACCAGCGCCGCCTCGGGGCGGCTCTGCAGCAGCCGCTCCACAGCATCGTGATAGGGCCGCCAATAGGCGGCGATGCGGCGGGCGCGCTCTTTCTCGCCGGCGTGGCGATTACCGGGGATGACAGAGCCGTCGTAGAGGCGCATCAGCAGTGTGGGATCGTCTTCGCCGCGGTTGGGATCGATCACCAGACGCGAAAAATCCGACCAGACCAAAGGGCTGTCGAGCGCGGCGGCGAGGGCGCGCGCGGTGCCAAGCGCGCCTATATCATAGGCAATGTGGCGGGCCATGTCGGCCTCGGACAAGCCGAGGGTTCCCCCAAGCTCATCTGGCACTGTATTTGTCGCATGATCGCAGGTCACCACGAACCTGCCTTTCCGCTCGGCACCTTCGATGTGATAGGAGGTATGAGTCATGATCGCTTTGCACTTTGCCGTCATCTATGGCGTGCCATGTCTAGATCAGTTGCGCCACGAAGGGAATTCGACAATAAAAGGCACAGCTGTTAGCGATAACCGAAACGTGGCGGGTGGTGGATAGTTTAACTTTGAACCACTACGCTGAGTAAGAATACGCTGCTCCACAGCAAGGCGGTCCGATGCGGCCGCGGCAGGAGGTCGAGGAGTTCCAGATGAGACGTTTGCGCAAAGTGAAGATCGTGGCCACGCTTGGCCCGGCGAGCAACACCTACGAGATGATCCGTACGCTGCATGAGGCGGGGGCGGATGTGTTTCGCCTGAACATGAGCCACGGCAGCCACGAGGACATCACCAAGCTGCACCGCGCGATCCGGCAGGTGGAGAAGGATCTCGACAGTCCGATCGCCATCCTTGCAGACCTGCAGGGGCCGAAGCTGCGCGTCGGCGAGTTTGCCAACGGCTCGGAAGAGATCGAATGGGGCGCCACCTTCCGGTTCGATCTCGATGAGGCGCCGGGCACCGAAAAGCGCGTCTGCCTGCCCCATCCCGAGATCTTTCAGGCGCTTGGCGTCGGCGCGCACCTGCTGGTCAACGACGGCAAGATCCGCATGCGGGTCGAGGAATGCGGCCCGGATTTCGCCAATTGCGTGGTGGAAGCGGGCGGCACGATCTCCAACCGCAAGGGGGTGAACGTGCCCGACGTTGTGCTGCCGCTGGCGGCGCTGTCGGAAAAGGACCGGGGCGATCTGGAGTTTGCCGCGGCGCTTGGCGTCGACTGGCTGGCGCTGAGCTTCGTGCAGCGCGCCGAGGACGTGGAAGAGGCGCGCAAGCTGTGTGACGGCCGCGCCGCGATCCTGTCGAAAATCGAGAAGCCCGCCGCGACCAAGGCCTTTGACGAGATCCTCGCGGTCTCTGACGGCATCATGGTGGCGCGCGGCGATCTGGGCGTCGAACTGCCTGTGCAGGCTGTGCCGCCGATCCAGAAGCGGCTGATCCGCAAGTGCCGCGCCGCCGGCAAGCCGGTGATCGTGGCCACCCAGATGCTCGAATCGATGATCGAAAGCCCGATGCCGACCCGTGCCGAGGTTTCGGACGTGGCGACGGCGATCTACGAGGGCGCCGACGCGGTGATGCTCTCGGCCGAATCCGCCGCCGGGCAGTACCCGGTGGAAGCGGTGACCACGATGAACAACGTGGCGATCAGCGTCGAGAAGGACCCGACCTTCACCGAGGTCATGGAAAACTCGCGCAGCATTCAGCGCAATACTGTTGCCGACGGCATCGTCGCCGCAGCGCGCGAGATCGCCGAGACCGCAAACGTGAAAGCGATCTGCTGCTTCACCTCGTCGGGCACCACCGCCGCGCTGGTGGCACGCGAGCGCCCGCGGGTGCCGATCATCGCGATGACCTCGCTGCGCGGCACCGCCCGACGGCTGTCGCTGACATGGGGCACCAACTGCGTGATGACCGGCGAGCTTGAGCGCTTCAAGCAGGCGGTGGTGAACGCGGCGCGGGCGGCGCGGGCGCAGGGCTATGCCGGCACCGAGGACAATATCATCGTGACCGCCGGCGTGCCCTTCAACATGTCGGGCACCACCAACATTCTGCGCGTTGCGCCCTGCGATGAGCGGCTGATCTACTCCACCGACCCCGAGTGAGGTCGGCGTAGGCCCGCACGCCTCACATGATGCGCCCGCCGCGCCCTCCGGGGGCTGCGGCGGGCGCGGCTTAACTCCGGATTAGCCTTCGACACCTAAAGTGCCGAGAAGCGATCTGGAGGGCCCATGCATCCCGCGATTTCCCAAAGCTGGACGGACGAGCAGAGACATCAGGGCGCAGCACTGCATGGCGCGATTCTGCCCGGCTTCGAGCCGATGATCCGTCAGGTCTATGCCACGGCGCTCGGTATCGCGCCCGCTGACGTGCCCGCCGACACGGTGGAGGTTGAGCGACAGAAGTTCGGCTTCATCCTGCGCGGTGATTTTTCTGAGGCTTATGAGAAGGTGCAGGCCGGTATCGCCCGCAACCTCATCGAGGCGGGGCTCGACTATCCGGCCTATATGATCGGCTATGCGCATTATCAGGCGGGCATTCTCGGACTGGTTCTCGAGCGCGCCGCAACGTTGCCCATGGCTTTGCCAAGCGCCACGGCCTTGGTGCAGCTTGCCACCATGGGCGACGCAGCGGTCACGCTCGACCATTTTTTCGCCGCGCAGGAGGCGCGCGCCGCGCAGGAGCGGGAGGCGCTGCTTGAAAGGCTGTTCAGCGGCATCGGTGGCGACACAGGCGCGCTCGCGACGATGGCGGCGGAACTGCGCCAGACTTTCGACAGCCTGTCGGAGCGGACGATGAATCAGGCCGCCTCGCTGGAAGAGAACACCGCCTCGCTGACAGAGCTGACCGACACCGTCGCCGATACCGCGCAGAACGCGCGCTCGTCTGCGCGCTCTGCCGAACAGGCCGAACAACGCACGCGCGCCGCGCAGGACGAGGTCCGCCGCACCCGCAGCGCCATTGCCGAAGTGGATGAAAGCACCGGCAATATCCGCAACTTCATCAACGTAATCGATAAAATTGCGCTGCAGACCAAGCTGCTTGCCCTCAATGCCTCGGTCGAGGCGGCGCGCGCCGGTGAGTACGGGCGCGGGTTTGGCGTGGTCGCCACCGAGGTTCGCGCGCTCGCCGAGCAGACCACCGACGCCGCTGGCGAGGTGGCCGAGGCGATCACCGACATCGTGACCCGCGTACAGACCATTTCGCAGCGCTCGGACCGGATGGACAGTAGCCTTGATGAGTTGGTGGCCGTGATGGAGGCAATGGTTGCCGGATTCGCGCGGATCGAGCAGGCCACCGGCGAGCAGAGCGAGACCGTTGCGCAGGTTGGTGCCGTGCAGCAGCAGCTTGATGCCATCACCCAAGACAACGCCGCGGCGGTGAACCGCGCCGCCGATCATGTCCGTGCCTTTCAGTCGCGCGTCGCGGCGATCAACGACAGGATCTCCGACTTCCAGTCCGAAACCGGTGAAGGCATGGGAACGCCACAGGGCCGCTTGCCCGTCGACGCGAAGGATGGCAAGAGCGGCGGCGCAGGGCAAGCGGCCGCCTGACAGGTTTCAACGCTCCCTCCACTGAACCCATCTGCGATTCACGCTTGCATCGACGTCCCTTGCCGCCTATAGGGGCGCCTCTAACCGCGCGGCCGGCTCCAGCGGCATGCCGAGTCGCGCTGAACGCACTTCGTTAAGGAGACGAAAATGCCCAAGATGAAGACAAAGTCGAGCGCCAAGAAGCGCTTCAAGGTGACCGGCTCCGGCAAGGTCATGGCAGGTCAGGCCGGCAAGCGCCACGGCATGATCAAGCGCACCACCAAGTTCATCCGCGATGCACGCGGCACCACCACGCTGTCGGCTCCCGACGCGAAAATCGTCAAGGGCTATATGCCCTACGACCGCTGATAGAGGAGATCTGATCAATGGCACGAGTCAAAGGTGGTACCGTCACCCACGCCCGTCACAAGAAGGTCATCAAGGCGGCAAAAGGCTACTACGGCCGTCGCAAGAACACCTTCAAGGTTGCAGCACAGGCCGTCGACAAGGCGAACCAATACGCGACCCGCGACCGCAAGAACCGCAAGCGCAATTTCCGCGCGCTGTGGATCCAGCGTATCAACGCTGCAGTGCGCGCGCATGACGAGGCTCTGACCTACTCGAAGTTCATCAACGGCCTGAACCTGGCTGGCATCGAAGTCGACCGTAAAGTGCTGGCGGACCTCGCCGTGCACGAGCCGGAAGCCTTCAACGCCATCGTCGATCAGGCGAAAGGCGCGCTGGCCGCCTGAACCGGCGCCAACGGCTGAATTTCGAAACGCCGCTCCTTCGGGGGGCGGCGTTTTTCTTTGGTCGTCTTCAACGGAACCGGGCCTATGGGGGCTCTGCCCCCGCCGCCGAAGGCGGCTCCCCCGGGATATTTTCATCTAGACGAAGCAGGCAGGGTCCCTGCCCTTGCGCGCCGGACCTGCAGCCGGTACTGCACGATCCCGAAGAGATGCTCGGAAGAGGCCCGGAATGGACGACCTGCGCGACAAGTATATCGATCTGATTGGCAAGGCGGCGGATGAACCCGCGCTTGAGGATCTGCGGGTGCAGGCCGTCGGCAAGAAGGGCGAGATCAGCCTGAAGATGCGTGAGCTGGGTAAGATGAGCCCCGAAGAGCGTCAGGTCATGGGACCGAAGCTCAATGCGCTGAAGGACGAGATCAACGCCGCCCTTGGTGCCAAGAAGGCCGCGCTGGCGGATGCGGCGCTGAACGAGCGCCTGCAGGCCGAATGGCTGGATGTGACGCTGCCTGCGCGCGGCGGTCGCCGCGGCAGCATCCACCCGGTCAGCCAGGTCTGGGAAGAATGCACCGCGATCTTTGCCGACATGGGCTTTGCCGTCGCAGAAGGCCCGCAGATCGAGACCGACTGGTACAACTTCGACGCGCTGAACATTCCCGGCCACCACCCGGCCCGCGCCGAGATGGACACCTTCTACATGCACCGCGCCGAGGGCGACGAGCGTGACCCGCATGTGCTGCGCACGCACACTTCGCCGGTGCAGATCCGCTCGATGGAAGCGGGCGGCGCACCGACGCGGATCATCTGCCCGGGCCGCGTCTACCGCGCCGATTACGACCAGACCCACACGCCGATGTTTCATCAGGTCGAAGGCCTCGCCATCGACAAGGACATCTCCATGGCGAACCTCAAGTGGGTGCTGGAAGAGTTCTTCTCGGCCTACTTCGGTCGTTCGGTGAAGACCCGTTTCCGCGCCTCGCACTTCCCGTTCACCGAGCCCTCGGCCGAGGTGGACATCCAGTGCCAGTGGAAGGACGGATCGGTCACCGTCGGCGAGGGTGACGACTGGCTGGAAGTGCTCGGTTCGGGCATGGTGCACCCCAAGGTGCTGCAGGCCGGCGGCATTGACCCCAACGAGTGGCAGGGCTTTGCCTTCGGCATGGGCATCGACCGCATCGCCATGCTGAAATACGGCATTCCCGACCTGCGCGCCTTCTTCGATTCGGACCTGCGCTGGCTGCGCCATTACGGCTTTGCCTCGCTCGACGTGCCGACGCTGCATGGTGGCCTGTCGCGCTAAGCGCTGAGGCGCATGCGTATGAAGATCTCGAGGCCCGGTGCGAAAGCGCCGGGCCTTTTCCTTTTGCGCCTGTCGCGCCATCTTCTGCCGCATGAAACTCTTCAATCACGCCAACCGGCAGCGCAACGCCGACACGCGGCGCGTCTACGCCCTTTTCGAGATCGCCCATACGGCGGTGGATTTCGGCGCCGCGCTTTGTTTCACCATCGGCTCGGTGCTGTTTTTCTGGAAGCAGTATGAAACCGCCGCCATTTGGCTCTTCACCGTCGGCTCTGTGCTGTTCATGGTGAAACCCACGCTGCGTCTGGCGCGCGAGATCAAGCTCTGGCGGATGGGGCAGATCGAGAAGCTGGCCGAGCGCGACCAGAACGGCTAGCGCCGCGAGGCGAGCCAGGCGAGGCGCACGAAATTACGTTCGACCAGCGCCATGGCAGGCGCGCGGGCGCCGGCGGAGCGGATCGACAGGTCGGTCTCCATTAGCATCGACAGCGCGTCTTCCAGCCGGTCGGCATTCCAGCCCGACGCCTGCCGCAGCATACGGTCGCGGCGCGGGCCGAAGAGCGGCGGGCGCAGGCGCTGCACCCCGGCTTGCGGACCGCCCTGCGCCGAGGCCAGCGCATAAAGCACGCGGAAATGCCGCATCGCCATGATCAGCAGGGTGACAGGCGCGACCCCCTGCCCTTCCAGCCGCTGCATCAGCGGGCCAATCTCGGGCGAGCGGCCCTCGGCCACCACGTTGAGGATGTCATCAAGCTCTGCCTCGATCGAGGCGGGGGCGCAGGCGGCGACCTCCTCGGGGGTGAGCGGCGCGGGATCGTCGAGCTTGTAGAGCGCGAGCTTCTCCAGCACCTGCCGGAAATCGCCGGGCTCGAGCGCGCGGGCGAGATGGTCGAGCGCGTCGAAGGCGGCGCGGTCAACTTGCGTCAGACCAGCCTTTTGCAGCGCCGCCTCGATCTCGTCGCGCCCCGGCGGGTCGGAGTAGATGCCGATGGCCAGCGCCTCGGGGGCGGCTTCGAAGAGCTTGCGCAGCGCCGACTTTGCGTTGAGCTGGCCGGCGGTGACAATGATCTGCGCATCGCCGGGGCGCCAGTCGGTCAGCGCCGCGCCCATGGTCTTGGCAAGACCGTCGGTGGCCTCTTCGACGAAGACAACGCGCGGGCCCGGAAAGAAGCCTTGCGCCTTCACCGCGTCGAGCAGCATTGCGGGGTCCTTGCGCAGATCGGCGCCGGACATACGGGTGAGTCGCATCTCGGCCTCGGCTTCTGGACCGACGAGCGCGGCGATGACCTCCTGACGGCGGTGGGCGACGCGCATGGCGTCCTCGCCGTAGAGCAACACGCCGGACCGCGCCGGATCCGGTTTGCGAAAGAAGGCCTGTGCGTCGCGCCCGGTAAGTTTCATGCAGCGTGTTTCATGCGGTGAGCTTCAGTCCTTCGGCGTCATTGCGGCAGGTCGGCGGCGGTCAGCATCAAGCGGTCGATCACCCGGTCGGCGAGCATGACCATCAGCCGCGCGTTGGCATCGCGCTCCGACGCCTCGGTGGCGGCGGTCGAGCCGGTGGTGGAATAGCCGGTGAAGGACGAGGTGCTGCCTTCGGTCAGCGTTTCGGCGGTTGCCGTGTCGCGCAGCTGGAAACTGGCGGTGCCGACCACGCGGATGCGGGTGGTGTTGCCATCGGCAAGCCCGCCCTGCCCGGTGCTTTCGGTCTGGATCACCGTCTCGAGCCGGTACGGCGCCCCGCTTGGCGCGCGGCCCAGACGCTCTTCGATACGGCGGTTGAAGAGATAGGCGTTGGGGCTTTCGGGATCGCTCAGCGCGATCTGTCCAAGCAGCGCCTGCCCGCCGCCCTGCGGCCCATAGACCGGGGTAAAGCCGCAGCCTGCGAGCGCCAGGGCGCCGCAGGCTGCGAGAAAGGTTCGACGATTAGGCGACCACATTGATGATCCGGCCCGGCACTACGATGAGCTTCTTCGGCGCGGCCCCTTCGAGGGTCCGCACCACAGCTTCATGCGCCAAGGCGAGTTTTTCAATCTCTTCCTTGGCCATGTCCTTGGGAACGGTGAGTTCGCCGCGGCGCTTGCCGTTGACCTGAATCGGCATGGTCACGCTGTCTTCGACCAGCATCGCCTCGTCGGCCTTGGGCCACGGCGCGTTGGCAATGAGGCCTTCGCTGCCGAGCAGTTGCCAGATTTCCTCGGACAGGTGCGGGGTCATCGGCGACATCAGCTGCGCGAGGACCTTCGCCGCTTCTTTCTTGGCCGCGGATCCTGCCTTGGATTTTCCCAGCACGCCGGTGAAGGCGTAGAGCTTGGCGATGGCCGCGTTGAAGCCGAAGCTTTCGACGCCCATGGTCACGTCGTGGATCGCCTTGTGCATCTCGCGCAGCAGCGCCTTGTCCTCTGCACTCTCGGGCGCGTCCGACTCGGCGATCTCTGCGGCGATGCGGTAGACCCGTGCGAGGTGTTTGGACGCGGCCTCGGCCCCCGAAGCGGTCCATTCCACGTCACGCTCGGGCGGGCTGTCCGACAGCACGAACCAGCGCGCGGTATCGGCGCCGTACTGGCCGATGATCGCGACCGGGTCGACCACGTTGTTCTTGGACTTGGACATCTTGGCCGAGGGGATGATCTCGATTTCGCGACCGAAATCCCGCGCTTCATCTTGTGCTTCGCTCTCTGCAAGCCACAACTCAAGAAGCGCGCCGGTATCGTTTGCAGAGATACCTGCTGCTTCGGCGGACGTTTTCAGAACTGCTTTCTTCGCCCCATTCGGATCAGTGAACTCCACAACTTCCTCGGGATAAAGGAATTTGTCGCGTGTGGGATTCTGAGTTTTGAGCTCTTCAAGCCCGATGCCCGGGTGGTTTACCCCGATGCGGAGTTTATAGATCGCGTGGGTCACCATGCCTTGGGTGAAGAGCGCGTTGAACGGCTCTTTGCTCTTTTCCGGCAGGTGGCCGGTGATGTTCATCGCGCGGGCAAAGAAGCGCGAGTAGAGCAGGTGCAGGATCGCATGCTCGATGCCGCCGATATACTGATCGACGTTCATCCAGTACTCAGCCTCGGCCATGTCGATCGGCGTGTCGGCGCGCGGCGAGGTGAAGCGAGCGAAGTACCAGCTCGAATCGACGAACGTGTCCATCGTGTCGGTCTCGCGCCGTGCCGGCGCGCCGCAGGACGGGCAGGTGCACTCACGCCACGAGGGGTGACGGTCGAGCGGGTTGCCGGGCACCGAGAAGTCGATCGGCGTGCCATCCTCGTCGTAGGGCAGCGCGATCGGAAGGTTCTCCTTCTTCTCGGGCACCACGCCGCAGGCCTCGCAATGGACCACGGGAATCGGGCAGCCCCAGTAGCGCTGGCGCGACAGGCCCCAGTCGCGCAGGCGGTATTTGGTCACGCCTTCGCCGATGCCGTTCTTCTCGCAGAAGTCGACAGCGGCGTTGACGCCCTCTTCACCTGTTTGCACTTCGTCGCCCGCGACGAGACGGGTGTAGCGCACCTTCTCGGTCTTGGCGGGCACGAAGGGCTCTGCCTGAATGTCGATTTCGCCTTCGAGCGGCACGAAGGTTTCCACGATCGGCAGGCCGTACTTGCTGCAGAAGTCGTGGTCGCGCTGGTCGTGGCCGGGACAGCCGAAGATCGCGCCGGTGCCGTAATCCATCAGGATGAAGTTGGCGATGTAGACCGGCAGTTCCCAGCTTTCATCAAACGGGTGACGCACCTTGAGACCGGTGTCGAAGCCGCGCTTCTCGGCCTTCTCCAGATCTTCTTCCGAGGTGCCCATGCGGCGGCACTCGGCCACAAAAGCGGCAAGCTCGGGGTTGCCCTGCTCCAGCTCTTTCGCGAGCGGGTGGTCGGGCGAGATGCCGACGAAGGACGCGCCGTGCAGCGTGTCGGGGCGGGTGGTGTAGCACTCGATCTGCTCGAAGCCCTCGGGGGCAGCCAGCGTGTCGAAGGAGAACTGCAACCCGCGCGAGCGGCCGATCCAGTTCGCCTGCATCAGCTTCACCTTGGCGGGCCAGTCATCGAGCGTGTCGAGCGCATCCAGAAGCTCGCCCGAGAAGTCGGAGATCTTGAAGAACCACTGGGTGAGTTCCTTGCGCTCCACCAGCGCGCCCGAGCGCCAGCCGCGGCCGTTCTCGACCTGCTCGTTGGCAAGCACGGTCATGTCGACCGGGTCCCAGTTCACCACGGCGTTCTTGCGGTAGACGAGGCCCTTTTCCAGCATGTCGAGGAACAGCGCCTGCTGCTGGCCGTAGTATTCCGGATCGCAGGTGGCGAACATGCGCGACCAGTCGAGACCAAAGCCCAGCGGCTTCATCTGCTCGACCATCGTGTCGATGTTGGAATAGGTCCAATCCTTGGGGTGGCCGCCCGAGGCCATGGCGGCGTTCTCGGCGGGCATGCCGAAGGCGTCAAAGCCCATCGGGTGCAGCACGTTGAAGCCGTTCTGCTTTTTGTAGCGGGCGATCACGTCGCCCATCGTGTAGTTCCGCACGTGGCCGATGTGGATGCGGCCCGAAGGATAGGGGAACATCTCGAGCACGTAGTATTTCGGCGTGTCTGCCGAGCGGGTGGCCTTGAAGGTCAGGGCCTCTTCCCAGGCGGCCTGCCATTTCGGCTCGATCGTGGCGGGGTCGTAGCGCGACATAATCTCTTGTCCCTCAGAGCGGATGGGGTCGGTGCGGATGGGTCTTGCCGGGTGATAGGGCAGGCCCCGCCGGGCGTCCAGTGCCCTCTCCCGGCGCGCGGGCGCTCACGGCGACATTTCCGCAACCTGCCATGGCCAATCTGCGCCAATCTGGATCAATCTGGCAATTTCCGGGCGTTTCGCATTGGTTTGCGCAAGGCGGCGTGAAACACTCCCGCCATTAGAGGGCATGTCGCGTAAATCATGAAAATACTTTGCATCCACCAGAATTTCCCCGGCCAATACAAGCACCTTGCCCCGGAACTGGTGCGTCTTGGCCATGAGGTCACGGCGCTGACGCCGAAGGTCAAGAAGCCCACCGTCTGGAACGGCGTGAAGGTGATCCCCTATGAGATCCGCGGCGGCAGCACGCGCGGCATCCATCCCTACCTGACGGACTTCGAAACCAAAGTGCTGCGCGGCGTCAGCTGCTGCAACGCGGCGCTGCAACTGCGGCAGACGGGCTATGAGCCGGATGTGATTCTGGCCCACCATGGCTGGGGCGAGAGCCTGTTTCTCAAGGATGTCTGGCCCAACGCACGGCTGGGGCTCTATTGCGAGCTATATCACCTGACCTCGCCCGACTTCATCGATTTCGACCCCGAGTTCAGCAAGCCCGCCTCGCTCCACGAGGCGCAGCGAATCCGGATGAAGAACCTCAACAACCGCCTGCACGAAGAGGTGATGGACGCTGGCATCAGCCCGACGCGGTTTCAGGCGGGCACCTTCCCCGCCCGCTGGCAGGACCGCCTGACCGTCGCGCACGATGGCATCGACACCGACCTTGTGGCCCCCGATCCCGCGGCGCGGCTCGAACTGGACGACGGCAGGGTGCTCACCCGCGACGACGAGGTGATCACCTTCATCAACCGCAACCTAGAGCCCTACCGCGGCTATCACGTGTTCATGCGCGCCCTGCCCGAGATTCTGCGCCGCCGCCCGAACGCCCAGATCACGCTCATCGGCGGTGACGAGGTAAGCTACGGCGCGAAACCGCCGGACGGCAAAAGCTGGAAGCAGATCTTCATCGACGAGGTGCGCGGCCAGATCCCCGATGCCGACTGGGCGCGGGTGCATTTCCTTGGCCGGGTGCCCTACGAGCGGTTCCTCGCGATGATGCAGGTGAGCCGGGTGCACGTCTATCTGACCTACCCTTTCGTTCTCAGCTGGTCGCTGCTCGAGGCGATGAGCGCGGGCTGCGCCATCCTCGCCAGTAACACCGCCCCGGTGCGCGAGGCGCTGTCAGAGGATAAGACCGGCTGGATGGTGGATTTCTTCGATCGCGCCGCGCTGGTGGATCGGCTTTGCGCGCTGCTCGACGATCCCGAAACGCGCCGCCGACTCGGGGACGCCGCGCGGGCCCACGTGCGCGAGCACTACGACCTGCGCAGCCGTTGCCTGCCCCGGCACGTCGATTGGGTGACCCAACTCGGCGACATGCCCCCGCGTCCGCCGCAGGACTGACCGGCTCTTCCGCCCCTCCTGCCGGGCTCAACAGGAATCAACAAGGCCCGGGGCAATCCCCGGGCCTTTCGCAATTCTGACTAGTGTTTCGCCTCTGACGCCTCAGATGCGGCTGTCGACCGCCCGGATCTGCCGCGCCCGGGTAAGGATCGCATCCTCGACCGCATGCACCGTCGAAGCGCTGGCCGGGCCGGAGCGGGTTGTCAGCGCCACGTTCAGCGAGCGCGCATCCAAAGCCGGGTCCGAAACGAGGATCGTCGCCCGGTAGGCGGTGCCGCCGCCCGGCGGGGTGCCGTAGCCGGTGGTGATCACTCCGGTGAAGGGATCGACGGATTCGACCGGCAGGAAATCCAGCACCTCAAGCGAGGCGGTCCAGATGTATTTGTTCACCGCGCCGACTCGGCCCGCATCGGGCTTGGACTTGAAAATGTCCCAAATCGTCGAATCCGGCGCGCCGCGGCCATCGTAGACATCCGCTTCCATGATCTCGTCGGCCGAGCGGGTCTGCACCGTCTGCGTGGATGTCTGCTGGCTGCAGGCCGTCACCCCGAGCATCGCCAGTGTCAGCGCAAGCCCCTTCGCAAACCGCTTATATTCCATGAAACCAAAGCTCCTGACCGTCCGGTTGGTTGCCCCTGCATACTCGCCGGCACCGCGTATCACAAGCGGACAATCCGTGCCTTGCCCAAGCCCCCGTAGCGCCCGGCAGCGCCTTGAAAGGGCCGCGATATTTTTGTGGCAATTGCGCATCACTGAATTGCTTGATGCCGGGGCGTCCGTTCCTGCGGGTTGCCAGATCGGCCAGCCAAAGCGCATAGAAGCTTCCATCAAGGCCGGGCTACCCGGATTGGTACGTGCCTTAGAACACATGAGGGAAACAATGAAAAAGATTCTGTTTGCTTCCACCGCGCTGGTTGCAACCGCAGGCGTCGCCGCGGCAGAAGTTACGCTCTCGGGCTACGCCGAGATGGGTATCTACAACCCGGGTGAGCGTTTCGACCAAGCTAACGACGAAGTCCAGTTCTTCACCGACATCGACCTGACCTTCACCATGTCCGGCGAAGCCGACAACGGCCTGGTCTTCGGTGCGAACATCGACCTCGACGAAGCCGACAACGCATTCTCCGACCCGTGGACCCAGGGCGGTGAAGCTCTGTTCGTGTCCTACGGCGGCGCGACCCTGACCATGGGCGACACCGACTCGTCCTACGACCGCGTCATCCCCGAGATGAACCTCGGCGGCGCAGGCTCGCTGGCTGACGACGAAACCATCCACGCCGGCTTCAACGACGGCGCAGAGTTCGACGGGGGCGTGAACGGCTCCGACGGTCAGATCGCTCGTTTCGACTACGCTTACGATGCGTTCACCTTCTCGGTGTCGGCTGAGCAGATCGCAGACGGCTCCAAGCCGGAAGACGCAGGCGCACTCGACTCCGGCGAGACCCTGTGGTCGGCAGGCGTTGGCTACTCGGCTGATTTCTCGGGCGTCGACCTGAGCGCTGGCCTTGGCTACCTCAAGCTCGACGAGTGGGTCGAAGTGTGGGGCATGGGCGTCACCGCAGGCTTCGCAGGCGGCTTTGAAGTCGGCGCGACCTACAGCGACATCGAAGGCGAAGACGGCTTCCCCGTCGACTCCGGCGATCACTGGGGCCTCGGCTTCGGCTACTCGATGAACGCGTTCTCGATCGGCCTGAACTACGGCAAGTACGACTTCGAAGACGAAGGCGAGCGTGAAGGCTACGGCCTCGCAGCCAACTACGACCTGGGCGGCGGTCTCGTTGCACAGGCCGGCTACGGCTACAGCGAATACGCTGACGGCTCGGACGACGACACGTTCTCGCTCGGCCTGGCAATGTCTTTCTAATCTCTCCTGAGATTAGACTGATTAGGGAAGAGCGGGCTTCGGCCCGCTCTTTTCTTTTGCGCCTGCACCGGGCACAACGGGCGCATCACAACACAAGACGAGACCCCCATGCTGCCACTCTCGGCCGCGCGCACGGCCAGCCTGCTGAAATCCGTCCGCCCCGCCCTGGCCGCAGGCAAGCTCGGCGAGGCCCGCGCGGCGCTGGAACAGGTGCTGACTATGGAGCCGCGCCGCGGGGACCTTGCCTTCCAGCTGGCGCAGATCTGCTACCAGCAGGGTGACCGCGACGCCTGTCTCGCCAATCTCGACCGCACCGTGGCTCTCGCCCCAGACCAGCCGCAGGTCACCGCCCTTGCCGTCGAACGCTACCGCGCGCTCGGGCGCCCCGAGCAGGCGCTTGCCGCCTACGACCGGCAGATCGCGGCCGATCCCAAGGCGATCA
The DNA here is from genome assembly GCF_056161345.1 of Salipiger sp. ABF4_146. Classification (NCBI taxonomy): domain Bacteria; kingdom Pseudomonadati; phylum Pseudomonadota; class Alphaproteobacteria; order Rhodobacterales; family Roseobacteraceae; genus Salipiger; species Salipiger sp. ABF4_146. The sequence continues at coordinate 65,132 of NZ_JBSWYX010000003.1, forward strand.
AGCCGCGCGCCGACAAAGCGCATTACCTGCAACTGCTGGGGCGTTTCGACGAGGCCGAGACGCTTTTTCGCGCGCTGATCAAACGCCACCCCAACGCCGCCGAGCTTTACCGCATCTTCCTCGCCAGCAAGAAGGTGTCCCCGGGCGATCCGCTGCTGCGCGCCATGGAAAAGCTCTGGGCGCGCCGCGATCTGCCCGACGGGCAGCGCATGCATCTGGGCTTTGCGCTGGCCAAGGCGATGGAAGAGACCGGCCAGACCGGCAAGGTCTTCGCCTATCTGCGCCGGGCGAACGCGCTGCAGGCCAAGGCCGCACCGTTCGACAGCGCGGCGCAGGCCCGCGAGTTCGCCGCCGTGCGGGCCGCGCAGGACGGGCTGACACCGGGGGCCCCGGCCGATCCAGCGCTGCGCCCGGTCTTTGTCACCGGCATGCCGCGCTCGGGCACCACGCTGGTCGAGCGCATCCTCGGCGCGCACCCGCAGGTCACCGCCGGTGGCGAGCTTGGTCACGCGGTGAAACTGGCCTACGGTCACTTCGGCGCGGGCGAGCAGATGCGCCGCATCGCCGACGAGCCCCCCGCCCGCATTGCCGCCTTTGCCGAGCAGTACATGCGCCTTGCGGCCCGCGACACCGGGCGCAGCGCCGGGGTGATCACCGACAAATCGATCCTGTGTCACCTGATCTTCGGGTTGCTCGATCACGCGCTGCCGGGCGCGCGCATCATCGTCGTGCAGCGCGACCCGCGCGACATCGCGCTGTCGATCTACAAGAACCACTTCGCCACCGGCACGCATCGCTATGCCAACGATCTGCCGATGATCGCCACCGCGATCAAACGCTTCCGCAGCAATGTCGCGCATTGGAAAACCGCCCTGCCCGGCCGCATCCACGAGATACACTACGAAGACCTCGTCACCGATTCCGAGCCGCAGACCAGAGCACTGGTCGCCGCTGCAGGGCTGGACTGGGACGATGCGTGCCTCTCGTCGCATGAAGCCAGCGGGCCGGTGAAAACGCTCAGCGTCAGCCAGGCGCGGCAGCCGATCTATCGGGGCTCGGCGCAGGCATGGAAGAAATACGAAACCGAACTGGCGCCTTTCATCGAGGCCTGGGGAGAGGAACCATGGGACTGAAAAAGATCAAAGACCGCATTGCCAAGGCCGAGAAAGAGGCGGGCCGCGCCCCCGGCTCGGCGCAGCTGATCGCGGTCAGCAAGGTGCAGCCGAACGAACGCGTCGAGGCGGTGCTCGAAGAGGGTCACCGGCTGTTCGGCGAGAACAAGGTGCAGGAAGCCGCGGGCAAATGGCCTGCCTTTCAGGAGCAGTTCCCGGACGCAAAGGTGCATCTCATCGGCCCGCTGCAAAGCAACAAGGCGCGGCAGGCGATGCAGCTGTTTTCAGCGATACACTCGGTCGACCGCCCAAAGCTCGCCACGACGCTGGCACGGCTGGCGCAGGATCTGGGCGCTTGCCCGGATCTTTTCGTGCAGGTGAACACCGGAGAAGAAGAGCAGAAAGCCGGCATCCTGCCCGCCGAGGCCGACGCCTTCATCAAAGAGGTCCGCGATCTCGACCTGCCGCTCAAGGGGCTGATGTGCATCCCGCCGGTCGACGAGACCCCGAGCCTGCATTTCGCACTGCTCGCCAAGATCGCCGAGCGCAACGGGCTTGAAGGGCTGTCGATGGGCATGAGCGCAGACTTCGAGCAGGCCATCGCGCTTGGCGCCACCCATGTGCGCGTTGGCTCGGCGATCTTTGGCGCGCGCGACTACGGCTGAGCCCATGTCCGGCGCAGCCCGTGCGGCGCCGGACCGCCTGCCTCCGGCGGGGATATTTGGGTCTAGACGAAGGCCGGAGGCGGCTCTCTTCGTCTAGACCCAAATATCCCGGGGGGTGAGGCGCCCCGCGCCGAGGGGGGCAGCGCCCCCCTGCCCCTTTCCCGTCCCGGCGATGCCGGAGGTAACTGATCCGATGGCCATCCCGGTCGAGACCTTTTTCCTGCGCCCCGACGGCCAAGGCACGCTGCAGGCCCGCATCCAGCAGATGGTGGCCGAGGGCGTGCTGTCTGGCCGCTTCCAGCGCGGCGAGAAACTGCCCTCGACCCGCAAGCTGGCGGCGCATCTGGGGGTCAGCCGGATCACCGTCGCGCTGGCCTATACCGAGCTGCAGGCCTCGGACTATCTCACCGCGCGCGACCGCTCGGGCTATTACATTTCGGACGGCGCGCCGGAGCCGCCGAATTTCCCCGAAACGCCGCGCGCCGAACGGGTCGACTGGCAGCGCGTCATGGGCCGGCGCTTTGCCGCCGGGGCGGTGCCCGAGCGGCCCGCCGACTGGGCCAGCTACCGCTACCCCTTTATCTACGGGCAGGCCGATCCGAAGCTGTTCGACCATGCCAACTGGCGGCTCTGCGCGGTGCAGGCGCTGGGGGCGCGGGACTTCGGCGCGCTGACGCAGGACTATTACGATCGCGACGACCCGCAGTTGGTGGAATTCCTCGCCCGCCAGACCCTGCCCCGGCGCGGCATTCAGGCCCGGCCCGAAGAGATCCTGATCACGCTGGGCGCGCAGAACGCGCTGTGGCTGGCCAGCCAGATCCTGCTCAGCCCCGAGCGCCGCGCTGCGGTGGAAGACCCGTGTTACCCGGCCCTGCGCGTGCTTCTCGACCAGACCGGCTGCGCCCGCACTACGATCGCCGTCGACAGCGAGGGGCTGCCGCCCGAGGCGGTGCCCGAGGGCACCGACGTGATCTTCACCACGCCCAGCCACCAGTGCCCCAGCGGCGCCACCCTGCCGCTGGCCCGCCGCCATGCCCTGCTGGAGCGCGCCCGCGATCTGGGGGCGGTGATCGTCGAGGATGATTATGAGTTTGAGATGGCCTATCTTCAGCCGCCAACCCCAGCGCTGAAGAGCCTCGATGGCGACGGCCGGGTTGTCTATGTGGGCAGCTTTTCGAAATCGCTCTTCCCCGGCCTCCGGCTGGGCTATCTTGTTGGCGCCGAGCCGTTCATCCGCGAGGCACGGGCGCTGCGCGCCTCGGTGCTGCGCCACCCGCCCGGCCACATCCAGCGCACCGCCGCGCATTTCCTCAGCCTCGGGCATTACGACAGTCTGGTGCGGCGAATCGGTCGCGCCTTGGGAGAGCGTCGGCAGGTGATGGAGGCGGAGATCGCGCGCAACGGGCTTCAGGTCGCGGGGGCCCCCGCGCATGGTGGCTCGTCGTTCTGGATGCGCGCGCCGCGCGGCGTGGATACCAAGGCGCTGGCCGCCGATCTGCAGCGCGACAGTGTGCTGATCGAGCCGGGCGCACCGTTTTTCCAACGCCCGGACGGGCCGCGGAACTTCTATAGATTGGGCTACAGCTCTATCCCGTCCGAGCGCATCGCGCCCGGGTTGCAGCGCATTGCACAGGCGCTTGCACGTCCCTGCAGTCGGGGCTAGGGCTTTGCCCCATGCGGACCATTCGTGATTACCAATTCACCGAACCTCGCGACCGGGGTAGCAGCGTCGCCATCGGCAATTTCGATGGCGTGCACCTTGGCCATCGCGCGGTGATCGAACAGGCCCGCGAGAAGGCGGACGGCGCGCCCTTCGGCGTGCTGACCTTCGAGCCGCACCCGCGCGAGTTCTTCGCCCCCGACGCCCCGCCCTTCCGGCTGATGTCTGCCAAGGCACGGGCTTCGCGGCTGGAGAAGCTCGGCGTCGAGCGGCTCTTCGAGCTCAACTTCAACGCCGCGCTGGCCGCGCTGACGCCCGAGCAATTCGCCCGCGATGTGCTGAGCGACGGGCTGGGCCTGAGCCATGTGGTGGTGGGCGCCGATTTCTGTTTCGGCAAAGGCCGCGCGGGCAAGGTCGAGGACCTGCAGCGCTTCGGCGCCGAGATGGGCTTTGGCGTGACCGTGGCCGAGATTCTCGATCAGGGCGGCGCGCAGATCAGCTCGACCGCGATCCGCACCGCGCTGACCGAAGGCGATCCGCGTTCGGCGGCGGCGCAGCTCGGTCACTGGCACCGCATCGAAGGCGAGGTGGGCGGCGGCCAGCAGCTTGGACGCAAGCTCGGCTACCCCACGGCCAATATGTCTATCGACGGGCTGCACCCGCCGCGCTTCGGGGTCTACGCGGTGTTGGTCGACGTGCTCGACGGGCCGCATGCGGGCAGCTACCACGGCGCCGCCTCGCTGGGCGTGCGGCCGATGTTCGGCGTCAACACCGCCAATCTCGAAACCTTCCTCTTCGACTTCTCCGGCGATCTCTACGGCGCCACTCTGTCGGTGGGGCTGGTGGAGTTCCTGCGCCCCGAGCTGAAGTTTGAAGGGCTGGAGGCGCTGGTGGCGCAGATGGACCTCGACTGCGCCGAGGCGCGACGGATTCTGGAGGCGCTATGAGCGACCCGATCGACCGCAAGGGCCTTGCGCCGCGCTTCTGGGAGCGCAAGCCGCTGAACAAGCTGAGCGAGGCCGAATGGGAAGCGCTCTGCGACGGCTGCGGCAAATGCTGCCTGAACAAGCTCGAGGACGAAGACAGCGGCGAGGTCGCGCTGACCTGCGTGTCCTGCCGCCTGCTCGACGATTCCAGCTGCCGGTGCTCGCAATACGAAATCCGGCACCAGTTCGTGCCCGAGTGCATCGTCCTGCGCCCCGACAATATCGACGAGCACGCCTACTGGATGCCGCAGACCTGCGCCTACCGGCTGCTCTGGGAAGGCCGCCCGCTTTACGACTGGCACCCGCTGATCTCGGGCGACCCCGAGACGGTACACGCGGCGGGCGTGTCGATGCGCGGCCGCACGGTTCCCGAGTTCGAAGTCGGCGAGGACGATTGGGAAGACCATATCATCGAGGAGCCCATCTGAATGTTCTTTGCCTCCGACAACTCCGGCCCCGTCCCCCCGCAGGTGCTGGAGGCGCTCACCCGCGCGAATGAAGGTCACACGCTGGGCTACGGCTCCGATGCGCTGTCCATGCAGGTCGCGGAACGCATTCGCACGCTGTTCGAGGCCCCCTCCGCGGCGGTCTACCTTGTGCCCACCGGCACGGCGGCGAACTCGCTGGCGCTGGCCTGTCTCTGCCCGCCCTACGCCACGGTGTTCTGCTCTCCGGTGGCGCATATCCACGAGGACGAGTGCAACGCGCCCGAGTTCTACTCCGGCGGCGCCAAGCTGACGCTGGTGCCGGGCGACGACCGCATGACCCCGGAGGCGCTGCGCGCGGTGATCGAAGGCGAGCAGAACCGCGGCGTGCACGGTCCCAAGCGCGGCCCGGTGTCGATCACCCAGCTCACCGAGAAGGGCAACGCCTACACGCTCGAAGACCTGCGGGCGCTGACCGCCGTCGCCAAGGAGTACGGGCTGCCGGTGCATCTCGACGGCGCGCGCTTCGCCAATGCCGCAGTGAAGCTCGGTGCGACACCGGCCGAGATGAGCTGGAAATCCGGCGTCGATATATGTGTCTTCGGCGGCACCAAGAACGGGCTGATGGGCGTCGAGGCTGTGGTGATCTTCGATTCCGAGGTGGCGCAGGAGTTCGAGTATCGCCGCAAGCGCGGCGCGCATCTCTTTTCAAAACACCGCTACCTTGCCGCGCAGATGGACGCTTACCTAGAGGGCGATCTGTGGAAAGACCTCGCCGAGCGGGCCAACGCGCGCTGCGAGCAACTGGTGCAGGGGCTGCAACAGCTTGGCGTTTCGGTGCTGACCGACAGCTACGCCAACATGGCCTTCGTCGAGATGCCACGCGATGCGCATCTCAAGGTGCAGGCGGCGGGCGCCACCTACTATGTGTCCGGTGATCTGGAGGGAGACGGCGCGGAGCTGCTGACCGGGCGTCTGGTCTGCGACTGGTCGCTGGAGCCCGAGGACATCAGCGCCTTCCTCGCCGCGGTGCGCGCGGCCCTCTGAGCCGGCACGGTTCATTGGAAGACGATCGCAAGAGCCGTTCGCGGCTCTTGCCTCAGTTCAGCTGGAAATGCAGCTCGTAGCTGCCGTCGATGAAGGCGCCGAAAAGGTCCGGGATATCCGGATGCTCGACAGGCTCGCCAGAATAATCGGCAATCAGGTTCTGCTCGGACACATAGGCGACGTAGAAGCTCTGCTCGTTCTCTGCCAGCAGGTGGTAAAACGGCTGCTCGCGGTCGGGGCGCGCCTCTTCGGGAATCGCCTCATACCACTCTTCGGTGTTGCTGAACTCGGGATCGACGTCAAAGACCACACCCCGGAACGGGTGCTTGCGATGGCGGACGACCTGGCCCAGATGATATTTCGCGCGCTGTGTGTGCATGGCTACCTCTGAGAACAATTTTTGACATTTTTTGGGCAACTTGTCCAACGCCGAGCGCCGTTTGCCCGGAAACACACTGTGGACCCGGGGCCGACAGTTCGGCGATCGCCCGCCGGTCGCCCCTCTTAACACGCCCCGGCCGGGAGGTCCCGGGATTGAAGGAATTGTGATTCCAACGAGGGCGCCTTTGAGCTAAATTAGCTCTCAATAAAAGGCAAAAAACATCACAAGAGCAGAAAAAGCGAGAGGCAGATGAGCAGATGGCTTCGCGCGGCGGCATTGGTGCTATTGGCTGCGTCCTGCGGAGGGGGTGGTGCCGGACGGGCACCCAACAACCTCGAGGACGCCTGCGCCATCATCCGTGAGCGCCCGAACTACATCCGCGCCTTCCGCGCAGCCGAACGCAAATGGGGCGTTCCGGTGCATGTGCAGATGGCGACGATCTATCAGGAAAGCAAGTTCATCTCGGACGCGCGGACTCCGTTCCGCTATGCGCTCGGGGTGATCCCCTACGGCCGGCAAAGCTCGGCCTACGGCTACAGTCAGGCGCTGGACGGCACCTGGGACGAATACGTCGAGGCAACCGGGCGCTGGCGCGCAGATCGCGACGACATCCGCGACGCGACCGATTTCATGGGCTGGTACATGTCCGGCAGCCGCGAACGGCTGGGCATCAGCCTGCGCGATGCGCGCAACCAGTATCTGGCCTATCACGAAGGCCGCACCGGCTATGCCCGTGGCACCTACAACGGCAAGTCGTGGCTGATGCGTGTGGCCGAGGATGTCGGCAACCGCGCCGTGGTCTACGAGGTGCAACTGGCCAACTGCCGGCAGGCGCGCCGCTGGTAACGCGGCGAAAAGGTCGCGAGAGTGATAGAAGGCCGGGCGCAGCGCCCGGCCTTTTGCTTATTGTACCCGGTTCACGTCGAACACCGAGTTGGGCAGGTTCTTGTCTGCCAGCGCGCCCAGCACGACGGTCGTCTTCGAGCCGTTGGCGTCGGTGATCACCCACTGGCGCAGCTGCACCGGATTGCCGGTGAACTTCATCTGGATCGACCCGCGGTCGGGGTGCTGCGGGTCCTGCGCGGTGACCGTGGTGGCGGTGCCGTCATAGCTGTGGCCCGTCACCATGCCGGCGCGGCCGAGGTTGACGTTGCGCGCAAGGATGATCGACAGCGGCGTCTGGCTAAGCGGATAGGTCTCGGGCTGGCCGCCCAGCTTCTTGTCGAAGACATAGACCGCCCCGGCCCATGCCAGAACCAGCGCCTGTTCGGGCGGCTTATACTCGAAGCGCACCTTGCCAGGCCGCTTGATCGAGATCGTGCCAGTGGAGATCGAGCCGTCGCCATTGATCTGGGTGAACTGGCCCTGCGCCGACTGGATCGAATTGAGATATTGCGACACCTCGCCCAGCGAGAGCTTCTGCGCCGCCGCCGGCAGCGTGGTGAGCACAAGCGCCGTGAGCGCGGCGATGAAAGTGCGGATCATTTCCGTTTGGTCCTCTTGCTCGGGGTCTGCCATCCATGTCGCACGCCCCCCGGTGTTATGCGATAGCAGGCAGGCGTTGTCGCCTATCTAGGGCGCCCGGACCGACGATCAAAGGCCTGCCGGGGGCACGTTTCCTCGCGGCGGCGTCACTTCGCCCACGCGGCAAGACGGGGCTCCGCCCCCGCGCGCCCTGCCGGGCCCGCTCCCCCGGCGTATTTTCAAAGAGAAGAAGCCCGGGAGCGGCGACCCCCGGGCTTCTTCTCTTTTTCAAATACGCAAGGCGCAGCACCTCGGCGCGCGCCGCCTGCGTTATTGCTCGGGCACGAGGATCTCGCGCTTGCCGACGTGGTTGGCCGCCGAGACCACCCCTTCGTCTTCCATCTGCTCCACAAGGCGCGCGGCCTTGTTGTAGCCGATGCCGAGCTTGCGCTGGATGTAGGAGGTCGAGCATTTGCGGTCCTTGATGACGATGCCCACCGCCTGATCGTAGAGCGCGTCCTCGCCATCGGTGTTGCCGCCGGTGTTGAGGCCCAGCACCGCATCGATGTTGTCGGCCTTTTCCTCGTCGGGGCCCTGCACCACACCCGAAACATATTCGGGCGGTCCGAAGGCCTTGAGGTGGTTCACCACCTCCTCGACCTCTTCATCCGACACGAAGGGACCGTGACAGCGGGTGATGCGCGCGCCGCCGGCCATATAGAGCATGTCGCCCATGCCCAGCAGTTGCTCGGCGCCCATCTCGCCAAGAATCGTGCGGCTGTCGATTTTCGAGGTCACCTGGAAGGAGATGCGCGTCGGGAAGTTGGCCTTGATGGTGCCGGTAATCACATCCACCGAGGGGCGCTGGGTGGCCATGATCAGGTGGATGCCCGACGCACGGGCCATCTGCGCGAGACGCTGGATGCAGGCCTCGATCTCCTTGCCCGCGACCATCATCAGATCGGCCATCTCGTCGACGATGACGACGATGTAGGGCATCTTCTTGGGCTCGAATTCCTCGGTCTCGAACACCGGCTCGCCGGTCTCGTCATCGAAGCCGGTCTGCACCGTGCGCTTGAACATTTCGCCCTTGCTCAGTGCCTCGGCGACGCGACCGTTGTAGCCGTCGATGTTGCGCACACCCATCTTCGACATCTTGCGGTAGCGGTCTTCCATCTCGCCGACGACCCACTTGAGCGCCACAACGGCCTTCTTGGGGTCGGTGACCACCGGCGACAACAGATGCGGGATGCCGTCATAGACCGACAGTTCCAGCATCTTCGGGTCGATCATCACCAGCCGCAGATCCTCGGGCGACAGCTTGTAGAGCAGTGACAGGATCATCGTGTTAATCGCCACCGACTTGCCCGAGCCCGTGGTGCCGGCGATCAGCAGGTGCGGCATCTTGGCGAGGTTGGCCACAACCGAATCGCCGCCGATGTCCTTGCCGAGCGCCAGCGGCAGGCGCTGGTTGCCATCGCCGTAGTCGCGGCTCGAGAGGATCTCGCGGAACGACACCATCTCGCGCTTGTCGTTGGGCAGTTCGATGCCGATCACCGAGCGGCCCGGCACGGTCGAGACGCGCGCCGACAGCGCCGACATCGAGCGGGCGATGTCGTCGGCAAGGCCGATGACGCGGCTCGCCTTCAGGCCCGGCGCCGGCTCCAGTTCGTACATGGTGACCACAGGGCCCGGGCGCACCGAAACGATCTCGCCCTTCACGCCATAGTCGTCAAGCACCGTCTCCAGCATCCGCGCGTTCTCTTCCAGCGCCTCGTCCGACAACACATGGCGCTCGATGTTCTCGGGGTTCGCGAGCAGGTGCAGCGGCGGCAGTTCGTATTCCACGGCCTTCTCGTCGAAGCCGAGACCGGGCTGCGCCTCTTCCTGAGCGCGGCGCGACGGCTGCATCGGCTTGGGTTCGGACTTCTGCACCACTTTCTTTGGCTGCGCGACGGGGATGGCGGGGCGCGGCGCGGGCTGCGGCGCAGGCTCGGCGGCCCAGCTTTGGACGTCATAGCCGTCGTCGTCTTCGGCGTCGAACTGGCCGCCGGGCATCGCCGCGTCATCATAGCCTGCGTCTTGGTAACCGGCGTCAAAGCCCTGTGCGTCGGAGCCCTGTGCGTCGGAGCCGTCGTCGTAGTCGGCCTCGGCGTAGGTTTCGGCACCGTGGTCTGGCTCGGCATAGGCGGGCTCTGCCGGAGCGGCCGGCTGAGGTTGCGCACGAGGCGCTTCGGCGCGGAACGCGGCGGGCGCCTCGTCGCCATAATCGTCAAAGTCACGGTAGTCGTCGAAGTCGCCCGCCGCGTCCTGATCGTAGGGGTCTTCGGCATGGGTGAACGGCGCCGGGCCCGCGGGCTGCGCGTAGCCCTGCGGCTGCGCGGCGTACGCGCCGCGATGCTCGGGCGCGGGCGGCACCCCCCGGCGGGTCTCGCCAGACGTCAGCGGCGGCTCGGGCGGCAGTTGCTGAGCAGCCTGCGCGGCGGTGAGCGGCGGCTCGGCGCGCAGCAGCTGCGCGGGCTTGTAGATCAGCGGCTGCGGGCCACGGCCACGGCCCTTGGTCAGCGGCTTGCTGGGGTCCTCGGAGCGCGATGCGCCAAAAGTGGGCGCCTCACCGCGGCGGCGGGTCTTCACCGCGTGGGCGATCTTGGCGCGGATACGGTCTTCGCCGGTGTCGGGATCCACGGGCAACAGTTCCACCTCGTCGTCGTAAAGATCGGGCTCGGGCTCGGCGCGGCGGGTGATGCGCGCCAGCAGGCCCGGCTTCTTGGCAGGTTCGGGCGCCGGACGTGGCGGCGCGACGGGCGCCGGTGCCGAAGCGGCCTCTTCCCACGCCTGCATCTGCGCGTAGGCATAGGCGTCGTCCTCATCGAGCAGCTCGGGCTCTTCGGGCTCCAGCTCCAGCGGCGGCGGCGCAGCGCGGCGCACCCGCGAAGTGGTGCGCTGCGGCGCAGGGTCGGGCGCTTCGGCATGGTCCTGCGGGTAAGCCTGTTCCTGCGCATAAGCGTATTCGGGCAGCGCGTGGTCGTCTTCGGGGTACTCCCCTTGCGCGGCGGCCCATGCCTCTGCCTCGGCGGCCTCTTCGGCGCGGCGGGCGCGACGCTCGGAATGGGCGGCCTGCGCGCGATGCGCGGCCTGCATCGCACCGCCTGCCCCGCGGCCCAGAAGGCTCAGCAGCGAGGCGTAGGACATGATCAGACCGACCAGCAGGAAGCGCCCGATGCTTTGCAGTTCGAACTTGGTGAAGCCCAGCACGAACGCCCCAAGCGCCAGCAGGCCAACGCCCAGCAGAACGGTCAGCAGTTTCAGCCCGAACCCGGCGCTGAGCGGCAGGATGCCAAGCGCGGTGCCCATCATCATGTCACCGAACAGCCCGCCAAGGCCGAAGCTGTGAGTCCATTCGGGGCCGGTTTCCAGACCCGCGGCATAGACCGAGGCCAGCGCGATCCAGATCGGCGCGAAAACGATACGTGGCAGCGCGCGCTCGTCCCCCCGGTGCAGCGCGAGGCGCGCGCCCCAGACCAGCAGCACCAGCGCCAGCCCCCAGCTGCCCAGACCGACGATCATGAACAGCGGTGCGGCGATCGACGCGCCAAGCCGGCCCAGCCAGTTCTGTACCGGTGCGTCGGTGGCCGACAGCCAAGAGGGATCATCGGGGGTGTAAGAGCCGATCATCGCCGCGGCCAGAAGGCCGAGCACGATCAGGGCCAGTCCGCCCAGCTCTTTGCCCCGCTTCTCGATCGCGGCCTGCATGTTGCTGTCGAAGAGCGGGTCGCGCCCTTTCACCTGATATGCCATCGCTCGCCTCGTCGTCTTTTCTTATTGCCCGTACAGGCAGTCCCGGATGCGGGTCAGCCCCTGTTCGGTCTCGTCGCGGGGCGCCACGAGGGCGACCCGGATATACCCCTTCCCCGGATTTCCGTCCGCGGTGTCTCGCGACAGGTAGGCGCCGGGGAGCACCCGCACGCCGGTCTCCTGCCAAAGCTTCAGCGCCGCCGCCTCGCCGTCTTCGACCGGCAACCACAGAAAGAATCCCGCCTGCGGCGGCACGTACCCCGGCACATTGCCGAAGATTCGGTCCGCAAGCTCGAACTTTTCGAGATAAAGCGCACGGTTTTCTGCGACATGCGCCTCATCGGCCCAGACTCTTTCGGAAACGCGCTGCACCGGCAGGGGCAGCGGCGCACCGGCAAAGGCCCGCTGCTGTTTGATCCGCCGCAGGCTTTCGGCACCGCCCGCGATGAACCCCGAGCGCAGGCCCGGCAGGTTCGAGCGTTTCGACAGCGAGTGGAAGATCACCACTCGCTCTGGGTCGGCGCCCATCTCCTGCGCCACCTGCAGCGCGCCTATCGGGGCCTCGCCGCGGTAAATCTCGGAGTAGCACTCGTCGGCGAGGATCTGGAAATCATGCGTCTCGCCAAGCGCGATCAGCTTTTGCCAGTAGGCACGGTCGGCCACAGCGCCCTGCGGGTTGGCCGGAGAGCAGATATACAGCAGCGCGGTGCGCGCCAGAAGATCCTCAGAAAGCCCGGCGATATCGGGCAGATGGCCGGTTTCGGCGGTGGCGTTGACATAGACCGGCTCGGCCCCGACCGACAGGCCCGCCACGGCGTAGACCTGATAGAAGGGGTTGGGCATCAGCACCACGGGCTGCTGACCGTTCTTCGTTTCGGGGCACAGCGCCATGGCGGCGTTGTAGAGCCCCTCGCGGGTGCCGTTGACCGGAGTCAGCTGGGTCGCGGGATCAATGGTCACGCCATAGCGGCGCGCCACCCATGCGGCGATTGCTTCGCGCAGTTCTGCGGTGCCGTCATTGGGCGGGTATTTGCCGAATTCCTGCACGCTCGCGGCCAGCACCTCCCCGACGAAATCGGGAAACGGATGCTTGGGCTCGCCGATGGTCATGTGAATGACCTCGCCGCCCGGCTCGAACGAGTCGATGAGCGCCCGCAGGCGCGGAAACGCGTAAGCCGGAAGGTTCGAAAACCGTTCGGGGAACATGCCAGTACTGCCTCTATGATCCGGGATCGTTTACGCCCCGTTTTGCCGCAAGGATACGCAAGGCGGTGCGTTTCGTCTACCGCAAGTCCACGTGGCCAAAGCGCTGTGGCGCGAATGCCGCAGCGTAGCAAAATTTTTGCGGCCAAATCGGCACGCCGGGAATTCAAGCGGGAGTTCCGGAGCTTAGCCGCCGGGGCGCAGCAGCCTTCCTGCCCGGCCCCGGTGACTGCCGCATCGCTTTACATGCCTCAGGTCGAGTGCCCCAGACTTGGCGCGACACGGGCCAAAAGCAGGCGAGCCGCACAGAGCGCGCGCCCGAAACCGCCCTGCCCCTGCGCCGCGCTCACCGCGCCTTGGCCACCGGCCGTCTGCCAAGGTCTGAGCCCCGATCGGACTGCGCCGCTAAGCGAAGTAGTCGCGCAGCATCCGGGTGTAGATCGCCTTGAGCTGGCCGATCTGCGCGATCTCGACGTTTTCGTCCACCTGATGCAGCGTCTTGCCGACAAGGCCGAACTCGACCACGGGGCAATGGTGCCGCATGAAACGCGCGTCCGAGGTGCCACCGGTTGTCGACAGGTCCGGCGTGCGCCCGGTCTCGGCCTCCACCGCCTTCGCCACGAGGTCCGACAGCGCGCCCGGCGGCGTGAGGAAAGCCTCGCCGGAGATCTTGATCGATACCTCGGTGCTGGTGCCGAACTCCGCATCGAGTTTGGCCGCCTCGCTGCGCAGCCATTCCGACAGCGACGCACCGGTGTGGGTGTCGTTGAAGCGAATGTTGAGCGTCGCACGGGTCTGCGCCGGCACCACATTGGTCGCCGGGTTGCCGGTGTCGATGGTCACCACTGCCAGCGTCGTCGGATCGAAATGCTCGGTGCCCTCGTCAAGCACATGGCTCGACAGACGGTCCATCAGCCGCGCCATGGCGGGCATCGGGTTGAGCGCGCGGTGCAGATAGGCCGAATGCCCCTGTTTGCCGGTCACGGTGAAAAAGGCGTTCATCGAGCCGCGCCGCCCGATCTTCATCATGTCGCCCATCTCTTCGGGGCAGGTCGGCTCGCCAACGATGCAAATCGACATGCGCTCCTCCTCGGCAGCCATGTAGTCAAGCAGTGCCGTGGTGCCGTCGACGGCGTCGCCTTCCTCGTCGCCGGTGATCGCCAGAACGATGGCCCCCTCGGGCGGGGTGTCTCGCACGAAATCGACGGCGGCGGCGGCAAAGGCCGCAACGCCGGACTTCATGTCGGTGGCCCCGCGCCCGTACATCACCCCATCCTTCACCTCGGCACCGAAGGGATCACAGGTCCATGCGGAAAGATCGCCCACCGGCACCACATCGGTGTGACCGTTGAAGCCAAAGCTCTTGGTATGGCCCTTTTCGCCCCAGCGGGCGAAGAGATTCGACACGCCATTGCGGTCGACCCGTGTGCACGCAAACCCGGCGTCTTCGAGAAGGCCCTGCAGCAGCACCAACGCGCCGCCTTCTTCGGGTGTGACCGTCGGGCAGCGGATGAGGTCGGCGGTCAGCTGAACGGGATCGAGGGGCTTGGAAGCGGTGGTCATAGGGCATCTCCGAGGCAGTTTCCCCATTGGCTACCCCGCCGCCGCGGGGCGTGCAAACCCGATGATGCGGCCTGCGGCGGCGGCCTGGCAAAAGGGGGCGCTGCCCCCGCCGCCTGCGGCGTCGCCCCCGGGATATTTGTGTCTAGACGAAGCCGCGATGGCCCCGCATGCGGGCTCAGAATCGCGATGACGCTGGCCGCGGCGCGTGCTACGGCTGCGGCATGAGCAAACTGCCTTCGAAAGCCGAGATCCTCGACTGGATCATGGCGCACCCGACCCAGACCGCAAAACGTGACATCGCCAAGGCCTTTGGCATCAAGGGCGCTGCGCGGATCGACCTCAAGCGCATCCTCAAGGAGCTTGAGGCCGAGGGTCATCTGGAAAAGCGCAAGAAGACCTATCGCGATCCGGACCGGCTGCCGCCGGTCACCGTGCTGCAGGTCAAGGCACCGGATGAGAACGGCGATCTTTTCGCGCAGCCGCTGGAATGGCACGGCGAGGGCGTCGAGCCCGCGGTGCTGCTGGTGCCGCGCGCCACCGATCCGGCGCTCGGCGAGGGCGACCGCATCCTTGCCAAGCTGCAGGTGGTGCACGAGGAAGACCACAACTACGAAGCGCGGCTCATTCGCAAGATCGGCGTCAGCCCGCGCAAGATCGTCGGCATCTTTCGCAAGGGGCCCGAGGGCGGACGCATCGTGCCGATCGACAAGGGCGCCGACAAGGAATGGCTGGTCGCGCCCGACGCCATGGGCGGCGCGCAGGAAGGCGAGTTGGTCGAGGCCGAGCAGGCCGGGCCGCGCGCCTCGCGCATGGGGCTGCCGAAGGCCCGCATCGTCATGCGCCTTGGCGATCCGTCGGAGCCCAAGGCGGTGTCGCTCATCGCCATCCACCAGCATGGCATCCCCGACGCTTTCCCGCCCAAGGTGCTGGAGGAGGCGGACCGGATGAAACCGGCGGGCCTCAAGGGCCGCACCGACCTGCGCGATCTGCCGCTGGTGACCATCGACCCGGCCGACGCCCGCGACCACGACGACGCCTGTTTCGCCGAGCCCGACGACGATCCGAAGAACCCCGGCGGTCATGTGATCTGGGTGGCCATCGCCGATGTGGCGCATTACGTGCGGCCCGGATCGGAGCTTGACCGCGAAGCCAAGAAGCGCGGCAATTCCAGTTACTTCCCCGACCGCGTCGTGCCGATGCTGCCGGACCGGCTGTCGGGCGATCTGTGCTCGTTGCACGAAGGCGTGCCGCGCGCCTGCCTCGCCGTGCGCATGGTGATCGACGCCGATGGCAACAAGCGCAGCCACAGCTTCGTGCGCGGACTGATGCGCTCGCCCGCCTCGCTGACTTATGGCGAGGTGCAGGCGGCGATGGACGGCCAGCCCAACGACCGCACCGGACCGCTGCTCGATGATGTGATCCGCCCGCTCTACGCCGCCTATCACGCGCTGCGCGACGCCCGTGCCCGCCGCCAGCCGCTGGATCTGGAACTGCCCGAGCGCAAGATCGTGCTGGCCGAGGACGGCACCGTCACCTCGGTCAATTTCGTCGACCGGCTGGACGCGCACAAGCTGATCGAAGAGTTCATGGTGCTGGCCAATGTCGCCGCCGCCGAGACGCTGGTCGCCAAGCGCACGCCGCTGCTGTTCCGGGTGCACGAAGAGCCGCCGATGGAAAAGCTCGACGCGCTGCGCGAGACGGCGCAGGCAGCCGGGCTCAACCTTGCCAAGGGGCAGGTGCTGAAGACCGCGCATCTCAACAAGCTGCTGCATGACGCCGCGGGGCGCGAGGATGCAGAGCTGATCAACCTCGCCACGCTGCGCTCGATGACGCAGGCCTATTACAACCCCGAGAACTTCGGGCACTTCGGCCTCGCGCTGATGAACTACGCGCATTTCACCTCGCCGATCCGGCGTTATTCTGACCTCATCGTACACCGCGGGCTGATCACCGCGCACGGCTGGGGCGACGACGGGCTGTCGCAGTCCGATATGGAACGCCTGCAGCAGACCGCCGAGCATATTTCCGACACCGAGCGGCGCTCGATGATGGCCGAGCGCGACACCACTGATCGTTACCTTGCCGCCTACCTGTCGGAGCGCGTGGGCGCGGAATTCGGCGGGCGGATCAGCGGCATCGCCAAGTTCGGCGTCTTCGTGAAGCTCGACGAGAGCGGCGCCGACGGGCTGGTGCCGATCCGCAATCTGGGCAACGAGTTTTTCCACTTCGATCGCGAGGCAGGCACGCTGATGGGCGCCGACACCGGCACGCTGATCACGCTGGGCCAGCGCGTGCGGGTGAAGCTGGTGGACGTGACGCCGGTGACCGGCGGCATCGGGCTGGAACTGCTGGAACTGGCTGGCGAAGCGGTCGAAGCGCCGCGCCACCGCAAGCCCGCGGGCTACGGGCGCTTCAAGAAGACCCCCGGCGGCAAGGGCAAGGGCGGGCCGAAAGGCAAAGGACCCGCACGCCGCAAGGACGTGCAGGCCCGCAAGAAGGGCGAAAAGACCGCCCGCAAGGTCAGCCGGACACGCAAGACCCAGCGGTGAGCGGCGCGTAGAGCGCCTCTCGCCCGCGCGCGACCTAGTCCATCAGCGGCTGCCGCGCGCGCAGCGCCCGGCGCGGCGCAAGCTGTCTTCGGCCATGCGCATCACCGCCTGTGCCATGCCGCGTGCGGTAGCGTCGAAGCCGCGCTGCTGCGCCGCGCATGCGGCGGCGACGCAGCGCGAGGTGCAGCCGCTCTCGCTGCTGCTGAACAATGCGCACTGAGTGATCGGCTGGTGCCTGCTGCGGACTGATTGCCGCACCTTCCGGCTTGACCGGATGGCCGCGATGGAGGCGCTGGAAACCTTCTTCCGCCCCGCGCACGTGCCGATGCTCCGCGCCTTCATGGCGGCTCTGGAAGGCCGAGATCGGGACTTGTTCAATCAAGCTGTGAGCGCCGACCTGCCCGCTCGGGCCCGGCGCGGGCCTCCGCCCCCTCAGGCTTTGCGTCCAGCCCCCCGCCGCACCGCATCCGCGATCTCTTGCCGATGGGGCGGCCGGTGGGCGTCGTAGCATCTTCGCAAATCACCTCTGCCGCGATAGCCTTATGCCCATAAAAAACGAGCAGCAGGTGACCCCCATGAAACCGAGCCTTTTCGGCCTCGCGCTTTGCCTGACGGCCAGTCAGGCCGCCGCCGACCGCCTTGCCGATTTTTCCGCGCCCCTCGCCTCGCAACGCCCGACGCTGCGCCCTGCGGTTCTGAGCACCGCCGAGGTGGTGCCCAAGGCGACCGTCGACCGCGAGTATCTGCGCTGGATCGATGCCTTCCGCAGCCGGGCCCGCGCCGAGGGGATCAGCGAGGCCACGCTGAACGCCGCTTTCCGCACGCCCCACCTCGACACCGAGGCGCTGGCGAAGATCAACAATCAGGCCGAATTCACCAAGACGCTTTGGGAGTACCTCGGGTCTGCCGTCTCCGAGAGCCGTATCCAGAACGGGCGCGCGGCGATGATCGCCCATGACGATCTGCTGCAGCAGATCGAGGCGCGCTATGGCGTCGACCGGCAGGTGGTGGTGGCGATCTGGGGCATGGAAAGCGCCTATGGCAGCCACCGCGGCACGCATCCGGTGATCCCGGCGCTGGCGACGCTGGCCTATGGCTCGCGCCGTGGCAAGTTCTTCGAAGGGCAGTTGATCGACGCGCTGCGCATCGTGCAGAACGGCGACACCACCCCCGAGCAGATGACCGGCAGCTGGGCCGGGGCCATGGGTCACACGCAGTTCATCCCTTCGTCTTATCGCGCGCTGGCGGTGGACTGGACCGGCGACGGGCGGCGCGACATCTGGTCGGACGATCCGGCAGATGCGCTCGCCTCCACCGCCAACTATCTGGCCGAGAGCGGCTGGATCCACGGCCAGCCCTGGGGCGTCGAGGTACAGCTGCCGCAGGGCTTCGATTACGGGCTGGCAGATGGCAATGCTGCGCGGATGCCCTCGGACTGGGCCCGGCTCGGGGTCGTCGGAATGGATGGCCAGCCGGTACGCGACTATGGCACGGCGCGGTTGCTTCTGCCCGCGGGGCACAGGGGCGCGGCCTTCCTGACCTTCAAGAACTTCAAGGTGATCTCGCGCTACAACGCCGCCGACGCCTATGTGATCGGCGTCGGGCATCTGGCCGACCGTATCCTCGGCGGCGGGCCGATCCGTTCAGCATGGCCCGATGACGAGCGCGCGCTGACCAGTGGCGAGCGCAAGGAACTGCAGATGCGTCTGAAGCAGGCGGGCTTCGATCCTTCCGGGGTCGACGGGCGGATCGGCCCGATGACCATCAAGGCGCTGCGCGACTATCAGCGCGCGGTGGGTGTGGTGCCCGACGGTTACGCCTCGCTCGAGGTGCTGCGGCGGCTGCGCTAGGTCATTTGCAGCCCGCCTTGAGGCAGGCCCGACGCAGGGTCTCGATCTGGCGCTTGCGCGGCTCGGGCCAGAGATTGGCACCGCAGGGATCGGCGATCAGCACGTAGCGGTCGCCCTCGCGCTTGAGCAGTGCCGCCAGCTTGCCGCTGGTGGCCTCGCCGCACCACGGGCCAAAACACAGGGCGCGCAGGGTAATGCGGCTGTCGAACGGACGGCTGAAGCCCTCATCGCCCAAGGCCCAGCCCCAGATCCGCGCGGCGACTTCGCCGCCCCGCGGTGGCACCGGGCCGGTTTCCAGCACGCCGTTGACCGCCAACCACGACGCATCGTCCGCCGCCGCCGCGCGCACGTCGCGGGCCACATCGGGCGCAAGGCATTTGAGCGCCAGCGCGGGGCCGGCGGCGCAGCACATCAGCGCCAGCAGCAATGCCCGGATCACAGCTTGTCCCGGAAGGCGGCGATGACCTGCGCGTAGACCGCGCGCTTGAAGGGCACGATCTGCTCCAGCACCTCGTCGGCGGGAAGCCAGCACCATTCCGAGAACTCGGGATGTTCGGTGGCGATGTTCACCTGCGCATCGCTGCCCTGAAAGCGCAGCAGATACCATTTCTGCTCCTGCCCCTTGTAGCGGCCCTTCCAGATGCGCGGCACGATGTCATGCGGCAGGTCATAGGCGATCCAGCCGTCGGTCTCGGCCTCGACGGTGACCAGCGCCGGGCTGACGCCGATCTCTTCTTCCAGCTCGCGCAGTGCGGCTTCGCGCGGCTCTTCGCCCTTGTCGATCCCGCCCTGCGGCATCTGCCAAGCGGGCACGTCGCTGTCGATGCGTTGGCCGACAAAGACATGCCCGTCGGCATTGGCGAGCATGACACCGACATTGCGGCGATAGGGCAACGCGGCGATCTCTTCGGGGCTCATGGTCTTCATCGGCGACTCCTTGCTTTGCGGCGCAAGCTAGCGCCGCGGCGGCGCGGGGAAAAGGCCCGCGCTGGCCAGCCGCCCACGCCATAACAAAAAAGGCGCGCCCAGCGGACGCGCCCTTGGTGTTGCACGGTGTCGAGGTCTTACTCGTCGCGCGCCTCGGCCTGCTGCATCAGCGCCTGCTCGTCGCCCAGCACGCTGAGGCCCTTGAGGATGTCGATCGCATAGGCCAGCTGGTAATCGTCCTGACGCAGCTGCGCCGCTTGCTCGGCCTTGGCGCGATCTTCCTCGATCTGGCGCACCTCGTCTTCGGTCAGGCTGTCGTTGTCCAGCGCGCCGCGCAGATCGGCCTCGGAGCGGCTGAAGCCTGCGGGGGCGTCCTCGTCACTCTCCGGCTCCGGCGGACGCTGCTCCACGACGATGTCGGGCGACACGCCAAGCGCTTGGATCGACCGGCCCGACGGCGTGTAATAGCGCGCGGTGGTCAGGCGCATTGCACCATCGCCACGCAGCGGCATGACCGTCTGCACCGAGCCCTTGCCAAAGCTCTTGGTGCCCACAACCACGGCGCGGCGGTGATCCTTCAGCGCGCCCGCGACGATCTCCGATGCCGACGCCGAGCCACCGTTGATCAGCACCACGATCGGCTTGCCTTCCGAGAGGTCCCCCTCGGTCGCGTTGTAGCGGTCACCGTCCGACGGGTTGCGACCGCGGGTCGAGACGATCTCGCCCTTGTCGAGGAACGCGTCGGCCACTTTGATCGCCTGGGTCAGCAGGCCACCGGGGTTGTTGCGCAGATCGACGACGATGCCGTTGATCTTGTCCATGCCACCGGCTTCCTCGATCTCGTTGGCCAGCCCCTCGGCGAGGTTGGGATAGGTCTGGTCGTTGAAGGTGGTCACGCGCAGCACGACGGTGTCGCCCTCGCGGCGCGTCCGCACCGCGGTCAGGGTGATCGTGTCGCGGATGATCGAGATCTCGATGGGCTCTTCCTCGCCCTCACGCACGACGGTGATGAGGATCTCGGAACCGACCGGCCCGCGCATCTTGTCCACCGCCTCGTCGAGCGACAGGCCCAGAACCGACTCGCCATCGACATGGGTGATGAAGTCGCCGGCCTCGACGCCGGCTTCGTCTGCCGGGGTGCCGTCCATCGGCGAGACGACCTTCACGAAGCCATCTTCCTGCGTGACCTCGATGCCCAGACCGCCGAACTCGCCGCGCGTCTGCACGCGCATGTCGGCGGCATCGTCGGGCGCCAAATAGCTCGAATGCGGGTCGAGCGAGGTGAGCATGCCATTGATGGCGGCCTCGATCAGCTTCTCGTCATCGACGTCGGTCACATATTGCGCACGGATGCGCTCGAAGATGTCGCCGAAGAGGTCGAGCTGCTCGTAGACGGAGGTGTTCTTTTCGGCCTCCTGCGCAAGCAGCGGGCCGACGAATTGCGTCGTCGCCACAACCCCTGCCACGGTGCCGCCCAGAGCGGCCATCAGAAACTTGTTCATCCTCAGATCATCCCTTGTCGCTGGCGAACCATTCTAGCGGGTCCACGGGGGCGTCGCCCTCTCTTACCTCTATATACAGGGTTTCCGTGCGTCCAGCGCCGGAACCTTCACGTGACAGTGACGCGCTGTCAGATGCCGCGTCGCCCATCAACCCCACCGCCGCGCCTTCGGGCAGGATCTCGCCGGTCTCGGCATAGCTCTCGTCCAGCCCGGCCAGCACGAACAAAAGATCGGGCTGCGGCTCGAGAATGGTCACCAGACCGTAGTCGAGCAGCGGCCCGGAATAGCGCACGGTGGCCGCCGTCGGCGTGGTGACCAGCGCCTGCGGCCGCGTCGCGACCACGATGCCGGGGCGCCGGACCCCTGCCGCATCCGCCTCGTTCGCGCCGCGCAGCACCTGTCCGCGCACCGGCAGTTCCAGCGCGCCCTTGAGTTCATCCACCGGCGGCAGCGAGTTCGGCGCTTCGTCCGAGGTGATCTGCGCCAGCCCCGATGCAAACCCGTCAAGCGTCTCGGTGGCCGAGATCAGGATCGCAGTGCGCACCGGGTCCTCGGTGAAACGCTTCGGCAGGTCGGTGCGGTCGGCCACCGCCTGACTGAGCTCGGTGCGGGCCCGCTGCACGCCCGCCAGCCCCTCGCGCAACGTCTGCGCGGCGTTCTCCTGCAAGGCACGCAACTCGGCGACCTCGGTAAGATCGGACCGCAGAGCCCGCGCCTCCTGCGCCAGCCCCGGCGTCACAGAAGCCAACAGCATGCCCGCCCGCGCCGAGCCCACCGGCCCCGCCGGATGCAGCAATGCCTCTGGCGCGGCGGTGCTGCCAAGGCTCGACAGCGCGCCCAGAAGCTGCGCGATCTCTTCGTCCTGCGCCTCCAGACGGCGGCTCAATTCGGTCTCGCGCACAGCCGCCTCGCGCAGACCGTCGCGCAGCGCCGCCAGCCCATCCTCGTAGGCGGTAACGGTCTGCGTCAGCGCCCGCACCCGATCGCGCGAGCCTTCGGCGGCATCAAGTTGCAGCGAGGCCTCTTCCAGTGCCCGTGCCGCGGCCCGCGCGGCGTCACCGGGCGCCTGCGCCAGTGCGGGGCCCGCCAGAAGGCAGAGGATCAGCGCCGCGGCTTTCATGTGTCGATCAGGCTCTTCCCGGTCATCTCCTCGGGCTGCGGCAGGTTCATCAGCTGCAGCAGCGTCGGGGCGACGTCGGCAAGGATACCGTCATGCACCGTCGCGCCCTCGGGGCCGCCGAAGAGGATCACCGGCACCGGGTTGGTGGTGTGCGCGGTGTGCGGCCCATCGGTTGCCTCGTCCCACATCGTCTCGCAGTTGCCGTGGTCGGCGATGACAACCATCGCGCCGCCCGCCTTCTCCAGCGCCGCCACGACCTTGCCAAGCCCTTCGTCCACCGCCTCGCAGGCCTTGATCGCCGCATCGAGATCGCCGGTGTGGCCGACCATATCGGGGTTGGCGAAATTGGTGACGATCAGGTCATAGCCCTTCTCGATCGCATCGACGAAGCGTTCGGCCACTTCGGGCTCGGACATTTCGGGCTGCAGGTCGTAGGTCGCCACCTTCGGCGACTTGGGCATGAAGCGGTCCTCGCCGTCCTCCGGGGTCTCCTTGCCGCCGTTGAGGAAGAAGGTGACATGCGGGTATTTCTCGGTCTCGGCGAGGCGGAACTGCTTGAGCCCCTGCTTGGCCACCCATTCGCCCAGCGTGTTGACGATCACCCGCTTCGGAAAGGCGGTGGTCATGTATTCGTTGTGCTTGTCGGAATACTCGACCATCCCGAGCAGCGCCGAAAGCTCGGGCGTCTCACGCGCGAACCCGTCGAAGTCGGGCGCTGCGATGGCGGCAAGAATCTCTCGCGCGCGGTCGGCGCGGAAATTGAGGCAGAAGAAACCGTCGCCCGCCTTCAGCCCCTGATAGCCGCCGACGACGGTGGCGGGGACGAACTCGTCGGTCTTGTCCTTGGCGTAGTTCTGGCTGACCGCGGTCACAGCATCGGGGGCGTTTTCGCCCTCGCCCTTGATCATCGCGTCATAGGCCGTCTCGACCCGCTCCCAGCGGTTGTCGCGGTCCATAGCGTAGTAGCGGCCGATCACCGTGCCGATGCTGGCACCGTCGGGCAGGCTCGCGACAAGGTCCTTCATGAACCCCTCGCCCGACTTCGGCGCGACATCGCGGCCATCGGTGATCGCGTGCAGCACCACCTCAAGGCCCTGATCCACCAGCAGCTTCACCGCCGCCTTGATGTGCTCGATATGACCATGCACGCCGCCGTCCGAGACCACGCCCATAAGATGCGCGCGGCCGCCCGCGTCCTTCACCTTGGAGGCGAACGCCAGAATGGCCTCGTTCTTGAAGAAGGACCCGTCCTCGATCGACAGGTCGATCTGCCCCAGATCCATCGCCACCACCCGGCCCGCACCGATATTGGTGTGGCCCACTTCCGAGTTGCCCATCTGCCCCGAAGGCAGGCCCACGTCCGGCCCGAAAGTGGTTAGCGTGGCATGCGGGCAGCTGGCGTAGAGCTTGTCCATGGTCGGCGTCTTGGCCAGCGCCGGGGCGTTATACGCCGTCTCGTCGCGCAGGCCCCAGCCGTCGAGGATGGTCAGGACAACGGGTTTCGGAGTGGTCATGCTGCAACGCCCTCATGCTCTCAATGTCACGAGGGGTGTAGCAGCCCGGCGCGGCGATGTGGAGAGCCGCCGCGCCGCTGCGCTTAGCCGAAGATAAGTTTCGGCACGAAGAGCGAGATTTGCGGCAGGTAGGTGATCAGCAGCAGCACGATCACGTTGACCACGACAAACGGCCAGACCCCGGCGATGATCTGCGTCACCGGTTTGCCCAGCGTCGAAGAGGCGACAAAAATATCCAGCCCGAACGGCGGCGTGATCATCCCCAGCGAAATGTTCAGCGTGACGATCATGCCGAAGTGTACCGGATCGATCCCCAGCGACTGCGCCACAGGAAACAGCGGCGGCACCAGCACAAGCAGCGCCGAGTTCGGGTCGATGAACATGCCCGCGATAAAGAAACACAAGTTGGCCACCATCAGGAAGGTGATCCAGCCCGCGTCCACGCTCTCGAGGAGGCCGATGATCGAGTTCGGCACCTGCGCCAGCGTCACGAAGAAGGAGATCAGCCCGCCCATCGCCAGCAGCACGAAGATGATCGCGGTGTTGATGGCGCTGCGCTCGGTGATCTTGAACAGATCGCTCCAGGTCAGGCTGCGCAGGATGACGGCCTCGACAACGATGGCATAGACCACGCTGACCGCCGCCGCCTCGGTCGGGGTGATGAAGCCCGAGTAGATGCCGCCCAAGATGATCACCGGCATTCCCAGCGCCCATTTCGCCTGCCAGATCGCCCGCAGGCGCTCGGACCACGGCACGCGCGGCTCGCGCGACACCCCGCCCTTGCCGGCTTCCAGCCAGACGAAGAGCGCGAAGGCGAGGCCGAGCACGATGCCCACCGCAAGCCCGCCGGCGAAAAGCTGGGAGATGGAGGTGCCGGTCATCCAGCCGTAAACGATGAGGGTGATCGACGGCGGGATCAGCAGCGAGGTCTCGGCGCTGGCCACCAGCAGGCCGAGGCTGAACTTGTCGGAGTAGCCGGCCCGTTTCATCTCGGGGTAGACCATCCGGCCCATGGCCGCGACGGTGGCCGGGGCCGAGCCCGAGACCGCGCCAAAGGCCATGGAACCGCCGACGACCACATGGCCAATGCCGCCACGGGTGTGGCCGACAAGAGCCTTCACCACGTTCACCAGCTGCGCGGCGATCTGCCCCGCCCCCATCAGGTTGGCGGCAAAGATGAAGAAGGGAATGGCCAGCAGCGTGGTATGGTCGATGCCGCCGACTATCTTCTGCACAATCGCCGGGTCGGGGAGACGCGCGTAGAACAGCTCCTTGTAGGCCAGCGCGGGCACGCCCAGCACCAGCAGCATCTCGAACCCTGCAAGCAGCAGCAGAACGGCGAGGAGAATGACAAGAACCAGCATCACTCGGCCTCCGCCTGCGCCGCAAAGCGGTCGATCACACCAAACAGACTCAGCCCGTAGCGCAGCGCCAGCAGCAAGAAGCCGATGACCGGTGCGAGGTAGATCAGCCCCATGGGAATACCCAGCGTTGGCGAAGTCTGGCCCGAGTTCAGCACGAACTGCACCATCTGCACGCCCAGCCACGCCACGTAGAGCGAGAACAGCAGGCCCACCGTGTCGATGCCCCGCAGCAGCCAGCGCCGCGCGGCCTCTGGCAGCTTGTCGCGCAGGTTGGTGATGCCGACGTGCTTGCCCCGCTCCAGCGCGAGACCAAGCGCGAGAAAGACCAGAAAGAGGTTCATCAGCCGCACCGCCTCTTCGATCCAAGCGAAGCGGCTGGCCAGCGTGCCGCCGAATTCCCGCATCACCACCGAGCCGAAGAACAGCGCCACCATAGTCAGGAACAGCACCACAAGGATGGTGCGCTCGATCCTTCGCAGCAGGTTGAGGAATGTCATGGGTGATCTCCGGAGCGTTGTCGGACGGCGGCTTGCAAAGAGGCGCCCGGAGAACCGGGCGCCTTTCAAGGTCTTGATAAATCTACGTGCAGGGCACGGGCTTACTCGGCGGTGGCCTCTTCGTAAGCGGTCAGCAGCGCCTCGCCGGCCTCACCGGCTTTGGCGAGATAGGCCTCGGACGCCGGGCCCCAGGTCAGCTCGCGCAGCTCGGCGCGCTCTTCGGGCGAGGCGACGCGCACATTGGTGCCCGATTCCTCGATCACCTGCAGCGCTTCTTCCACGGCCGCGGCCTTGTGGGCGGTCAGTTCGGGGATGACTTCGGCGAAGGCACCGGTGATCGCTTCCTGATAGGCGGGCGTGAGGCTCTCCCAGAACATCGGGTTGAACAGCACCACGTCTTCCATCGCGCCGTGATCCGAGATCACCACGTTCTCCTGCACCTCGTAGAACTTCATGTTCTTGATGGTGTCGAGCGGGTTCTCTTCGCCGTCCACGACGCCGGTCTGCAGCGAGGTGTAAAGCTCACCGAAGGGCAGCGCGATCGCCGAAGCACCCAGCGCGTTGAACTGCTCGATGAGGATCGAGCTGTCCATCACCCGGAACTTCTGGTCGGCGAAGTCGGCAAGGCTGTCCAGCGGCTTGTTCGAGGTGAACTGCTTCTTGCCGTTCGGCCAGAGCATCAGCGCCACCATGCCCTTGTCGGCGAAGGTCTCCAGCAGCGCCTGGCCGAAGGGGCCTTCGCGCAGCGCCTGCGCCTCGGCGGCGTCCTCGGGCAGCAGATAGGGGATGTCGAGGATCGAGACCGCCGGGTTAAAGCCTCCAAGGAAGGCGGCGGGGGCAACGGTACCTTCGATGGTGCCAAGCTGCACACCCTCGTTCATCTGGCGCTGGTTGCCGAGCTGGCCTTGCGGGAAGATCTGCAGTTCCACCGCGCCGTCGGTGCGCTCCTTGACCAGTTCAGCGACCTTCTCGAGATGCACGTGGCGGCTCTGCGCAGTGCTTTCGAGATGGCCGATCCGGGCCACGAAGTCCTGCGCCGAAGCGGCACCGGAGCCGAGCGAAAGGGCGAGCGCGAGCGCAGCGCTCGCGAAGCGGGTCTTGACCATGCGGGGGTACTCCAGAAATTTTCGACGGCACTAGCTACCGGGCGAGGTGCGCGCAAGTCAAAGTGAACAGCGCGTGAGCCGTTGGCGCAGGCCGATGCCGCCGCGCGATGGGCAGAATTTGGGCATGCCGCGCCTTCGCAAGCGAGCCCGTCCCGCCACAAAAAAGCGGCCCGCTTGCCAGGAAACGGGCCGCAGTCGGATGCACTCCCCTCTCAAAAAAGTGCACCTAGCTCAGTGCAGGCGCCGCAGCCGCGTCAACGGCCCCGCGATGCGGCAGCCCGGTGGCGGCGCTTTCGCCAGATCATGCCGCGCTGCCAGCCACTTCTCGCATTGTTCGACCAGTGCGCAGCCGCGGCAGGCGGCCACCATGACCTCGTAGTCTTTGGCACTCAGGTGACCTTGGCGCATCGCCGTGCTGAGGTTGACGCCCATCACCCGTGCGACGCTTCGGGTCATCCAGAAATGCCGCGCCGTGTCTCCAAGCATCGCTCACACCTCTTGGACGAGTTCACCTTGCAGCGCCGCGAAGGTACGCCGGTTCACGCAGTCTTCGGGGACTTCATCGGGCGTGTGCTCTGCCTCGGCGTCGAGCGGCACCCGCCGGTCCAGCCAGCGGTCACAGCCCTCGGCCCAGAGGCAGCCGCGGCAGCGCCCGACCATCTCGGCCCAATCGCCCTGCGGCAACAGACCATGATCTTGCGCCGCAACCAGATCGACCCCGGTGGCACGCGCCATGCGCTGCACGCGCCAGAAATGCGCGCGCTCGTCGCCCAGGGGCATCGGACGCGCTCCGCGTTTCATGCAGGCGGAAATCATCGGCTCACCTCCCTGCAAGCTGGCGGAACAACTCGGTGTTGCGGCAATAGGACGGCGCCGACTCGGCGGTGCCTTTCTGCGCGGCCATCCAATGCGCGCAGGTGTCGGGATGGGTGCAGCCGGTGCAGGCAAACACCGCGTCCTCAAGCGCGGTGAAGCTCAACCGACCGCGCATCATCTGTTCTTCGAGATCAACCCCGACGGTGCTGGCCATATGGTCAACAAGCGCGGCGTGGCGTTTGAAGTCTTTCGCTCCGGGCATGGCATGTCTCCCCGTTTGTTCGGCCCTATTGGCCGTTTCATCGGGGATGATCCTAACAGAGGCCGCGCCCCCTGCCCTTGATGCACATCAACGTCAGACCCCGCCGCCAGACTGAACAGCCGCCGCAGTGCGGCGCACGACGTCGATTCGGGCGCCATTCGGTGGATGGGTGCCAAGGAAGCGGTTGCCCGGATCGGGGAGGCGTTCGAAGAATCGCGCGCCGCGGATCGGATCGAAGCCCGCCCGCATGGTGATCACCGTGCCCAGTTCGTCCGCCTCAAGCTCGTAATTCTTGGTGAAGGTGCGCGCCCCCACCGAGGCGCCGAACTCTTCGGCGCTGCGCACCGACGCCTCGTCGGCCCCGGTCATCGCGGCGATGCCCGAGAAGATGATCGCGCCGATGGCGGCATCTTCCTGCACCCGATCAAGATGCCCGAGGATATGGTGCGACGCCTCATGCCCCATGACGAAGGCCAGTTCGTCAGCGTTTTGCGCATCTCGGATCAGTGCGAGGTTGAAGGCCAGCACCGGGCGGCCCTGACTGTCGCGGGTCTGAAAGGCGTTGGGCTCTTCGTCGGGGCGGTCATCCACCACGATCAGGAAATCGCAGTTTGATCCGCTGTAGGCAATCGAGCGGCACTGCCTTTCGGCCACCGGCTCGACGCGGTCCACCACTTCGACAAATTGCTGTGCGGCGCGCGATCCGGTGCCGGACAGCGGTCCGCCGCCGCTAGGCACCGAAGAGATCGGCACCGCCGTACAGGCAGACATCAGGACAAACAGCAGGGGCAGAATTCGGCGCATGTGGCGGCTCGCTCCGGGTCTGGGACTATCGGAAGGATAGGCGGCGGCAGCGGCTCACGCTAGTCTCGCCGTCACTCGATAGCGGCATTGTGCTTTCGGCGTCTCCTGCGCAGGGCCTGCCTGCCCGCTGACCCACGGCGACACGAACCACAGGAAATTCATAGCCTGCCGCAAATTCGCGATTGTCCGCCGCCGCATTGCGCGTCTAGGCTGGGGACATGTTCAGTATCGAGCACGAATTCGACGCCACCGTGGTCACCCTCGTCGACGAGGGCGATCCGCACCTTCAGGAAGACGTAATCGTCTCGAGCTTCGAGGAGTGCGTCACGGTCGAGCAGTATGACCCGCGCACCGATAAGGTGAACAAGATCACCCTCTCGATGACCCAGATGCGCGATCTCGCCGCCGCGATCAGTCTCCCCGAGGGTGTCTATACCCGCCAGGGCAGCGACACTGGCGAGTGAGCCGTGGCAATCACGCCTCCACGCGAAAAGCCTTGTCCCGAGATGTCGCGCCCCGCACCAGCGTAAGGCGCGATTTCGGCACGCCCAGAGCCTTTGACAGCAGCTTGACCACCGCCGCATTGGCCTTGCCGTTCTCCGGCACGGTGGTGACGTAGACGCGGATCTGCCCGTCCTCCTCGCGCACCTCATTGCGCGAAGCTTTGGGCGTAACGCGCAACTCCAGCACTGCGCCGGGCGATGCGAGATGCGAAAGATCGGTTTTGGCCATGGCGGAGCTCCTTTAAGACGCGTTTAGCATTCGGCCTCGCACCGGGCACGCCCTTAGAGCCGAATTGCTCTTTCAATTCACAAGCCGCCACTCTTGCCGCGATCAAGGCGAGGCCGCGGGGCGCGCCTGACAATACATGCCACCTCAAGCGGTTGAATCCGCCCCGTCAAACGCAGACATAGGAAGCGATTGAATGAGGAGACAGCGATGCCCACCCCCAACCCGCAGGCGATGGACTTCCTGCTCAGCCGACGCTCGCGCCCGGCCAAGACCCTGAAAGGCCCCGCACCGGACCGCGAGGCGCTGTTGCCGCTGCTCACCGCGGCGGCGCGCACCCCGGACCATGGCAAGCTCGAACCGTGGCGGTTCATCGTGCTGCAAAGGGCCGCGCTCGACCGGCTGGCCGAGGCCGTCGGCCCGCGCGCAGAGGCGCTTGGCCTGGACCCCGATCAGGCCGCCAAAGCGCGCGCCGCCTTCGCCGACAGCCCGCTCTGCGTCGCGGTGATCGAGGTGCAAAAGGACAGTCCCAAAATCCCGGCGCTCGAGCAGACCTATTCCGCAGGGGCCGCCTGCCTTGCACTACTCAACGCCGCGCTGGCTTCGGGTTGGGGCGCCAACTGGCTGACCGGCTGGGCTTCGCATGACCGCGCCTTCGTCGAAGAGACGCTGGGCCTTGCCGCAAACGAAAGCGTCGCGGGATTTGTGCACATCGGCACCGAGACCTCGGCCCCGCCCGAGCGCCCGCGCCCCGACCTCGAGGCGATCACCACTTGGATGGACGCATGATCCCGGCGTCCTTCCTCGCGGCCATCGGACAGATTGGCGACGCGCGCTTTCGCTCCGTGCTGCTCAAGGGGCTCGGCCTGACGGTCGGGCTCTTTGTGCTGATCTATGTGGTTTTCGTCACCGTCGTCGGATGGCTGGTGGGTGACACCGTCACCCTGCCGTGGATCGGCGACGTGACATGGGTCGACACCGCGATCAGCTGGGGCGCGGTGCCGCTGATGCTGCTGCTATCGGTGGTGCTGATGGTGCCGGTGGCCTCTGCCATCACCTCGTTCTTCCTCGACGACGTGGCGCAGGCGGTCGAAGACCGGCATTATCCGGCACTCGGCCCGGCCAAGGAAGTCGGCTGGGGCGAAGCGCTGCGCGACACGCTGAGCTTTTTGGGAGTGATGATCGCCGCCAACCTTGTGGCGCTGGTGCTCTACATCCTCTTCGCGCCCTTCGCGCTGTTCATTTTTTGGGGACTGAACGG
This sequence comes from Salipiger sp. ABF4_146, assembly GCF_056161345.1. Taxonomy (NCBI): domain Bacteria; kingdom Pseudomonadati; phylum Pseudomonadota; class Alphaproteobacteria; order Rhodobacterales; family Roseobacteraceae; genus Salipiger; species Salipiger sp. ABF4_146. The sequence goes on from NZ_JBSWYX010000003.1 coordinate 95,735, forward strand.
CTTTCTGCTGGGGCGTGAGTACTTCACGCTCGCCGCGATGCGCCGCGTCGGACGCGAGCAGGCCGCCGTGCTGCGCCGCCGACACCTACCGACGATCTGGGTGGCTGGCGTGCTGATGGCGCTGCCACTGTCGGTGCCGCTGGTGAACCTGCTGATCCCGATCCTCGGGGCCGCGACCTTCACCCACATCTACCACCGCATCCACGGCGAGCGCCCAGTGGGCTGAGCCGACACAGCGCCACGCCCGCTCCTCGGCGCGGCGTGGCGTTTACTCTCCGCATGTGACCGCAGGTCCCATCCGGTTGAACATCCAGCTGTCGATGTCGCGAACGCTGATCATCCCGCTGAAGATGATCGATGCAACGACCGCCCAGAGCACCGCCGAGATGCCGGTGGTGATCCACGCCTTGCGCTTGAGATTGTGGACCTCGGGGCTGCCCGCGTGGGTGCCCGGCACCACCTCCCCCAAATCCCCTTGGGTCTTCAGCCGCACCGGTATCACGCACAGGAAGGTCATGAACCAGATGACTGCGAAAAGAACGATGCCCGATGTGATCGCCATGATGCGCCCTCAGACCTGTTCCAGCTCGACCAGCGTGCCCTGAAAATCCTTGGGGTGCAGGAACAGCACCGGCTTTCCATGCGCGCCGATCTTCGGCTCGCCGTTGCCCAGCACCCGCGCGCCCTGCGCCTTCAGGTGATCGCGCGCGCCGAGGATATCATCGACCTCGTAGCAGACATGGTGGATGCCGCCCGAGGGGTTCTTGTCGAGGAAGCCCTTGATCGGAGACTCGTCTCCGAGCGGATAGAGCAGTTCGATCTTGGTGTTGGGCAGTTCGATGAACACCACCGTCACGCCGTGGTCCGGCTCGTCCTGCGGCGCGCCCACCTTGGCGCCCAGCGTGTCGCGATACATCGCCGAGGCCGCCTCGAGATCGGGCACGGCAATGGCGACATGGTTGAGACGACCGATCATGACACTCTCCCTCGAATCCTCGCGTCGCCCGGTTATCGCGCGCTCTGCCCCCCTGCCGCAAGCGGGTGCGTCCATTAACCGCCCATTAGCCACGGAGGCGCAGGATGGGATCACCGCCGCGACGCGCCGCAAAGAGGTCCGGGCGGTGGCACAAGCCAGCGGTGCAGGGACCGCCTCTGCACCAAGCAAAGATGCAGCCCAATGCGCCGCCAGACGAGCGCCCCCAAAAGAGCGATGGTGACAACAATGAGCGACAGTGACCGCCAACCGCCGCATCCACCCCGCCCCACCGCCACGCGCCCGCTGCTGGGCATGACGGTGCTGGCGGTGGAAGACAGCCGATATGCCTGTGATGCTCTGCGCCTGATGGCGCTGCGCAGCGGGGCCCGAATACGCCGCGCCGACTGTCTGCGCGCGGCGCAGCGGCATTTGTCCCTCTATCGACCGACCATCGCGGTGATCGATCTCGGCCTGCCCGATGGGTCTGGCGCCGGGCTGATCTCTGATCTCGCCGCCCGCAACCCGCGCCTGCCGGTGCTTCTGGGCACCAGCGGCGATCCGTTTGCCGAACCGGTGATGCTGGCGGCGGGGGCCGACGGTTTTCTGGAGAAGCCACTGCGCAACCTTCTGCATTTCCAGAACGCGATCATCGCCGCCCTGCCGCCGAGCCGCAGGCCAAGCGGCATCCGGCTCGTTTCGGAGGATCCGATCCGACCCGATCCGCTGGCATATCACGACGACATCGCCCATGCCGCAACCCTGCTCGATGGCCCGCCCGCGCCGCAGGTCGCCGACTATCTGGCGCAATTCCTGGGCGGCCTCGGGCGCAGCGCCGGGGATGCCGGGCTTGAGGCTGCGGCAGCGCATCTGGCCGAGGAGTGCGCCGCGAAGCGCCCAGCCGAGCATGCGCTGTCGCGCCTTGCCGCTGTGCTGCGCGACCGGCTCGACCGGCGCATCGCGATCTAGCGCGCGCCCCTAGGGCGGAACCAGCCGCATGGCTGATGCGTTGCAGGGCGGACAAGGCACGATCCGTGCCAATCCGATCATCAGCCACCTGCATGCGGAGCGCCAAATGACCTCGATCTACGATGCCATCACCTCGGACCATAACCATCACCGCACCCTTCTGGGCCGGATCGACAAGACCGAAGGCGACAGCCCGGAACGCCGCGAAGCGTGGAACGAATTCTACCGCGAGATCAAATCGCATTCCGCCGCCGAAGAGGAAGAGTTCTACTCGGCGCTGCTGAAAGAGACATGGGGTCAAGACGCCGCGCGCCATTCGGTGCACGAACACGCCGAAATGGACGAGATTCTCGAAGAGCTAAACGAGATGGACATGTCTTCGCCGGGCTGGCTCACCCGCTTCCGCACGCTCAAGCACGACTACGAGCACCACATGGAAGAGGAAGAAGAAGAGGTGTTCGCCCGTGCAAAGAAGGTCGTGGGCCAAGAAGAGAATGACGCCTACGGCAAGCGGTTTCTCGACCGCAAGGACAAGGAACTCGGCCTGATCGAGAAGAAGAAGGCCGACCACCTCGAAGACTGATCGCGCTGGATCCCGCCGGCACGCCCCCGACCATAGACCGAGGCGCGACGCTGCGGCGTCGCGCCTCTTTTTCTTCGCAGCAGGCCGCCCGCCCGTTCCATTTTTGTTCGCAATGCCGCATAGAGCGCAAATGCGCCATGCGCGGCACGAAAGCCGCGTGACAAAGGGGCGTCTGGGGGTCTATATTTCGGCAATGACACAAAGCGCTGCGCAACATTTGTCCGAGTTTCTGGGGGATGATCGGTTTGGGACCGTCATGGCGGATCCGCCGTGGCGTTTCACCAATCGCACCGGAAAAGTCGCCCCCGAACACAAGCGCCTTGCGCGGTATCCCACGATGACGCTCGAGGAGATTTGCGCGCTGCCGGTGGCCGATCACCTGCAGGACATGGCGCATTGCTACCTCTGGGTGCCCAACGCACTGCTGCCCGAAGGGCTGCAGGTGCTGAATTCCTGGGGCTTTGATTACAAGTCGAACATCGTCTGGCACAAGATTCGCAAAGACGGCGGCTCTGACGGGCGCGGCGTGGGCTTCTACTTCCGCAATGTGACCGAGCTGCTGCTGTTCGGCACCCGCGGCAAGAACGCACGCACCGAGGCGCCGGGCCGACGTCAGGTCAACATGATCCAGACCCGCAAGCGCGAGCATTCGCGCAAGCCGGATGAACAGTACGAATTGATCGAGAGCTGCTCGAAAGGGCCGTATCTGGAAATGTTCGGGCGCGGCGTGCGAGAGGGTTGGACGGTCTGGGGCAATCAGGCCGATGCCGACTACAAGCCGACGTGGAAGACCTACAGCTACAACTCGGGCGTCGCAGCGGAGTAAGCGCGGCTCGCTCCGCACTCTCCGTCCGGGCAGTCGTCCCGCCTTGGAAGATGCTTGGAACGAAGAAACGCCAGCCCTCGGGCTGGCGTTTTGGTTTGGTGTCCGGCGCGCTGGTCAGCCGTTGAGAATCTGTTCCGGCAGACCGATCAGCACCAGCGGACAGGGATTGCCGACGCCGCGGCGCACGCGCTCTTCAAGCTTCGACCAATGGGTGGTGGCTGTACCGAACTTGTCGGCCACGAACTTGCGGGCGAAGGCTTCGGGGAAGGACATGCCCTTGGCCACCTGCGCCTCGACCGCCGCGCGCTGTTTGGCGGTGCGATCACCGATGCCGAGCCGCTGCAAATCCTCTTCGGACTGCAGCCCCTTCGCCTCCAGCCAACCCCGGATGCGCGGCAGCATGCGCTCCTGAAGCGACGAACCGCGCGTCACCACGATGCCAAGAGAGATCGCCGACTGCGCGTGCAGACGCTGGAAGTTCTCGAGATCGCGGTCGAAAAACGGGTCCTTGTTGTTCCACTCGATCTCGAGCGCCAGCCGTCCTGCCCCGGCGCGGCGCACGTGGTCGATCTCATGCGAGATCGAGTCGCGCTCGACGCCGTCGACAATGGTCTGAACAAGGAAGTTGTGCTTTTCCCAGCCGCGGGCGCTGAGCGCGCGCCGCAACCGCTGGGTCTGCCCCGACTCGCCGCCACCGCCGGCGATCAGCTCCGAAAGTTCGATGCTGAACGCCGACAGGGTCTCGACCAGTTCGGCAGTCTCTTCGGGGAAGTCGACGCTCAGAATCGCCGCGGCGTGGTTGCGCACTTCGACATCGAAGCCGCGGGTTCTGAGCGTCTCTAGCACCGGGTCGCCTCCTGCCGTCACTCCTGCGGGATGACCCGCAGCGACAGTTCCATCAGCTGGTCCGAAGCGGGCTCGGAGGGCGCCTGCATCATCAGGTCCTCGGCGCGCTGGTTCATCGGGAACATGATGACCTCGCGGATGTTTTGCTCATCCGCCAGCAGCATCACGATCCGGTCGATGCCCGCGGCGCAGCCACCGTGCGGCGGCGCGCCGTAGTGGAACGCCTGATAGAGCGCGCCAAAGCGGCTCTTCACCTCGTCCTCGCCGTAGCCGGCAATTTCGAAGGCCTTCAGCATGACATCCGGCTTGTGGTTCCGGATCGCGCCCGAGACCAACTCGTAGCCGTTGCACGCGAGGTCGTACTGGAAGCCGCGAACGTCGAGCGGATCGCCGTTCAGCGCGTCCATACCGCCCTGCGGCATCGAGAACGGGTTGTGCTCGAAGTCGATCTCGCCGGTCTCCTCGTCCTTCTCGTAGATCGGGAAGTCGACAATCCAAGCGAAGGCGAAACGGTTCTCGTCGGTCAGCTTCAGCTCGGCACCGATCACGTCGCGCGCCTTTCCCGCCACCCGCTCGAAGCTCGAGGGCTTGCCGCCAAGGAAGAAGGCGGCATCGCCAACGTCGAGGCCGAGCTGCTGGCGGATCGCCTCGGTGCGCTCGGGGCCGATGTTCTTGGCCAGCGGGCCGGCCGCTTCGATGCCCTGCCCTTGATCGCGCCAGAAGATGTAGCCCATGCCGGGCAGACCCTCTTTCTGGGCAAAGGCGTTCATCCGGTCGCAGAACTTGCGCGAGCCGCCGGTGGGCGCGGGGATGGCGCGGACCTCGGTGCCTTCCTGCTCGAGCAGCTTGGCGAAGATCGCGAAGCCGGAGCCGCGGAAGTGCTCGGAGGTGTCCTGCATCTTGATCGGGTTTCGCAGGTCGGGCTTGTCGGTGCCGTACCACAGCGCCGCGTCGCGGTAGGAGATCTGCGGCCACTCGTTCGGCGCGTCGACCTTACGGCCACCGCCGAACTCTTCGAAGATGCCCGCGATCACCGGCGAGATCGTGTCGAACACGTCCTGCTGTTCGACGAAGCTCATCTCCATGTCGAGCTGGTAGAAGTCGGTGGGCGAGCGGTCGGCGCGCGGGTCTTCGTCGCGGAAACAGGGCGCGATCTGGAAGTACTTGTCGTAGCCCGACACCATGATCAGCTGCTTGAACTGCTGCGGGGCCTGCGGCAGCGCGTAGAACTTGCCCGGGTGCAGGCGCGACGGCACGAGGAAGTCGCGCGCGCCTTCGGGCGACGACGCAGTGATGATCGGCGTCTGGAACTCGCGGAAATTCTTGTCCCACATGCGGCGGCGGATCGAGGCGACCACGTCCGAGCGCAGGGTCATGTTGCGCTGCATGGCCTCGCGGCGCAGGTCGAGGTAGCGATAGCGCAGGCGCGTTTCTTCCGGGTACTCCTGATCGCCAAAGACCATCAGCGGCAGCTCGTTCGAGGCGCCCAGCACTTCGATGTCACGGATGAACACTTCGATCTCGCCGGTCGGCAGCTTGGGGTTCACCAGTTCGGGATCGCGGGCCTTCACCTCACCGTCGATACGGATGCACCATTCGGCGCGCACCTTTTCGACCTCGGCGAAGGCGGGGCTGTCGGGATCGCACAGCACCTGCGTGATCCCGTAGGTATCGCGCAGGTCGATGAACAGGATGCCGCCGTGATCGCGAATGCGGTTCACCCAGCCGGAAAGGCGGACGGTCTCGCCGACGTTGGCGTTGGTCAGATCTGCGCAGGTATGGCTGCGATAGGCATGCATGGGTCTTGCCCTTCGGAAACTGCTGGAAAGTTAGGCGCCGATACACCGCTAGAGCGGCGGGAAGTCAAGGGAGGCCACTTGGATTTGCCATATTTCATTCGTGTTGTAACGTCTGGGAACCTTTTTGCGATTCCAAACGTTTTCGACCGTTTTCAAACAAATCCGAGTTAAGGGGGTCTGATTATGTGGGTATCCATACTCGAAAGAATCTTGAAACGGCTGATTGTTGAAGGTCGGCTCAGGATCACGGCCCCCGACGGCACGGTGCATGAATACGGCCCGGGTGGCGGCCCTGAAGCCGAGGTCACGATCACCGACGTCTCGATCATCAAGGACCTTTGCAAGCATCCTGTTATGGCGCTTGGTGAGGGGTACATGGACGGTCGCATCGAGTGCCCGCCGCACAAGCTTTACGATTTCCTCGCCCTTCTGATCCGCAACCAGCAATCCGGGCGGATGCCGTCGTGGTTCAGCGCGGTGGACAGGCTGCGTGTGCGCCTGCGCGGTCTTGAACAGCGCAATAACCCGCTGCGTTCGAAATCGAACGTTCAACACCACTACGACATTTCTGACGATCTCTACCGGCTCTTCCTCGACCAAGATATGCAGTATTCCTGCGCGTATTTCCGCGCTCCGGACCTGAGCCTCGAAGATGCGCAGCGCGCCAAGAAGGATCACATCGCCCACAAGCTGTTGCTGAAGCCCGGCATGAAGGTGCTGGACATCGGCTGCGGCTGGGGCGGCATGGCGCTGACGCTGGCCCGCGATTACGGCGTGCATGTCACCGGGGTGACTTTGTCAGAGAACCAGTTGGCCACCGCCAAACGCCGCGCCGAAGAGCTCGGGCTGGCCGACAAGACGGATTTCCGTCTGCTCGATTATCGCAAGATCGAGGACAAATTCGATCGCATCGTCTCGGTCGGCATGCTTGAACACGTGGGATTCCCGCACCTGCAGGAATATTTCTCGAAGGTGCAGGACCTGCTCCAGCCCGACGGCGTGGCGCTGATCCACACCATTGGCCACACCGCGCCCCCGGTGCCGACCTCTCCGTGGATCGACAAGTACATCTTCCCCGGCGGCTACATCCCCAGTCTTTCGGAAGTGTCCGCTTCGCTCGAGAAATCCGGCCTCTGGGCTGCCGACATCGAGGTGCTTCGCGGCCACTACGGCCCGACACTGAACCACTGGCGCCGACGCTTTGAGGCGGCGCTGCCGAAAGTGCGCGAGATGGGCTATGACGAACGCTTCATCCGCATGTGGCGCTTTTATCTTGCGGTCTGCGAGGCGGCCTTCGAGGAAACGCGGCAGGGCGTGTTCCACCTGCAGATCGCACATAAGCAATACGCCGTGCCGACCACCCGCGATTATCTCTACGGCCACGACGCGCAGGAAATGCTGCACGCCGCGCAGTAAAAACCCTCCGTTCGCAGACACTTCGCCAGCCTCCGACAAAGCGCCGGCCCGCAGCCACGGGTCGGCGCTTTGCCTTGGCGGCGCGGCGCAACCAAACAACGGCAGTGCCCGCACTGATCTTGTCTTGCCATAGCGGCGCAGCCCCCTTTTCCGGCCCACGAATGACGCCGCGGCAGACCGGCTGTCGTACTGCCGTCACCAAGTTTTGCTCTGCAGAGGAAAACAAGGCGGATCTGGGGTTGCGTGGGCAAAGCTTCTGTCTATAACGCACGACAATTTGCGGGGAGCGGCGACTCCGTCGCGTGCTGCCCCCTGCCCGACCGTGATCGACATGACATAAAGGTGCCCCCATGCCTAAAAGAACCGATATCAAATCCATCATGATCATCGGAGCGGGGCCCATCATCATCGGGCAAGCCTGCGAATTCGACTATTCCGGTGCTCAGGCGTGTAAGGCCCTGCGCGAGGAAGGCTACCGGGTCATCCTGGTAAACTCGAACCCGGCCACGATCATGACCGATCCCGAGCTCGCCGATGCCACCTACATCGAGCCGATCACCCCGGAAGTCGTTGCCAAGATCATCGAAAAAGAGCGCCCCGACGCGCTGCTGCCCACCATGGGTGGCCAGACCGGCCTCAACACCTCGCTGAAGCTTGAGGAAATGGGCGTTCTGGAAAAATTCGGCGTCGAGATGATCGGCGCCAAGCGCGAGGCCATCGAGATGGCCGAGGACCGCGCCCTGTTCCGCGAAGCCATGGACCGCATCGGCCTCGAGAACCCGCGCGCCACCATCGTCACCGCGCCGAAGAAGGACAACGGCAAGGTCGATCTCGACGCGGGCGTGCAAATCGCGCTGGATGCGCTCGAGGATATCGGCCTGCCCGCGATCATCCGTCCCGCCTACACGCTGGGCGGCACCGGCGGTGGCGTCGCCTACAACCGCGAAGACTACATGCACTACTGCCGTTCGGGCATGGATGCCTCGCCGGTGAACCAGATCCTCGTCGACGAGTCGCTGCTGGGCTGGAAAGAGTATGAAATGGAGGTCGTCCGCGACAAGGCGGACAACGCGATCATCGTCTGCTCGATCGAGAACGTCGATCCGATGGGCGTGCACACCGGCGATTCGATCACCGTCGCCCCGGCGCTGACGCTGACCGACAAGGAATACCAGATGATGCGCACGGCCTCGATCGCCGTGCTGCGCGAGATCGGCGTCGAGACCGGCGGCTCCAACGTGCAATGGGCGGTGAACCCCGACAACGGCCGGATGGTCGTGATCGAGATGAACCCGCGCGTGTCGCGCTCCTCGGCGCTTGCGTCCAAGGCCACCGGCTTCCCGATCGCCAAGATCGCCGCGAAGCTGGCCGTGGGTTACACGCTCGACGAGCTGGACAACGACATCACCAAGGTGACGCCGGCGAGCTTTGAGCCGACCATCGACTATGTGGTCACCAAGATCCCGAAGTTCGCCTTCGAAAAGTTCCCCGGCTCCGAGCCGTTCCTCACCACCGCGATGAAATCGGTCGGCGAGGCGATGGCCATTGGCCGCACCATCCACGAATCTCTGCAGAAGGCGCTGAGCTCGATGGAATCGGGCCTGTCGGGCTTTGACGAGGTGGAAATCCCCGGCGTCGACGTCGATGCGTGGACGACCGCGCCCGACAAATCGGCTGTGATCAAGGCGATCAGCCAGCAGACCCCCGATCGCATGCGCACCATCGCGCAGGCGATGCGTCACGGCCTGTCGGACGATGAGATTCACGGCGTCACCAGCTTCGATCCATGGTTCCTCGCACGCATCCGCGAGATCGTTGAGACCGAGAACGAAGTGCGTCAGAACGGTCTGCCGACCGACGCCGACGCGCTGCGCGCGCTGAAGATCATGGGCTTCACCGATGCCCGCCTCGCCGCGCTCACCGGCTTCGCGGAAAAGGACGTGCGCAAGCGCCGCACCGACCTGGGCATCGTCGCCAGCTTCAAGCGCATCGACACCTGCGCCGCCGAATTCGAGGCGCAGACGCCCTACATGTACTCGACCTACGAAATGCCGATGATGGGCGAGGTCGAATGCGAGGCGCGCCCCTCTGACCGCAAGAAAGTGGTCATCCTCGGCGGTGGTCCGAACCGTATCGGCCAAGGCATCGAGTTCGACTACTGCTGCTGCCACGCCTGTTTCGCGCTGACCAACGCCGGCTATGAGACGATCATGGTCAACTGCAACCCCGAGACCGTGTCGACCGACTACGACACCTCGGACCGGCTGTATTTTGAACCGCTGACCTTCGAGCACGTGATGGAAATCCTGCGCGTCGAGCAGGACAATGGCTCGCTGCACGGCGTCATCGTGCAGTTCGGCGGCCAAACGCCGCTGAAGCTGGCCAATGCTCTGGAAGCCGAAGGCATCCCGATCCTCGGCACCACGCCCGACGCGATCGACCTTGCCGAAGACCGCGAGCGGTTCCAGGCGCTGGTCAACCAGCTCGGCCTCAAGCAGCCGCGCAATGGCATCGCCTCGACCGACGCGCAGGCGCTGGCCATCGCCGAAGAGATCGGCTTCCCGCTGGTGATCCGCCCCTCCTACGTGCTGGGCGGACGGGCGATGGAGATCGTCCGCGACATGGCACATCTGGAGCGTTACATCGCCGAGGCCGTGGTGGTTTCGGGCGACAGCCCGGTGCTGCTCGACAGCTACCTGTCGGGTGCGACCGAACTGGACGTGGACGCGCTCTGCGACGGCACCGACGTGCACGTGGCGGGCATCATGCAGCACATCGAAGAGGCCGGCGTGCACTCGGGCGACTCCGCCTGCTCGCTGCCCCCCTTCTCCCTCTCGGCCGAGGTGATTGAAGAGATCAAGCGCCAGACCGAGGCGCTGGCCAAGGCGCTGAACGTCGTCGGCCTGATGAACGTGCAGTTCGCGATCAAAGGCGACGAGATCTACCTCATCGAGGTGAACCCGCGCGCCTCGCGCACCGTGCCCTTCGTCGCAAAGGCCACCGACAGCGCCATCGCCTCGATCGCCGCGCGCATCATGGCGGGCGCAAAGCTCTCGGAATTCCCGCTGCGCGCGCCCTACCCCGAGAACGCCGATTACGACACGGCGCTGCCGCTGGCCGATCCGATGACGCTGGCCGATCCGAACATGCCGTGGTTCTCGGTGAAGGAAGCCGTGCTGCCCTTCGCCCGTTTCCCGGGCGTCGACACCATCCTCGGCCCGGAAATGCGCTCGACCGGGGAAGTCATGGGCTGGGATCGCTCGTTCCCGCGTGCCTTCCTCAAGGCGCAGATGGGTGCGGGCACGCACCTGCCGACGACCGGCACGGTGTTCATCTCGATCCGCAACGAGGACAAGACGCCGCAGATGATCGAGAGCGCGCAGATGCTCGCCGGGCTCGGCTTCAAGATCCTCGCGACCGTCGGCACCGCCAACTTCCTCAAGGACGCGGGCATCACCTGCGAGGTGGTCAAGAAGGTCTACGAGGGCCGTCCGAACGTGGTTGACCTGCTCAAGGACGGTGATGTGCAGCTGGTGCTCAACACCACCGAAGGCGCGGCGTCGATCTCCGACTCGCGCGAAATTCGCTCGGTCGCGCTCTATGACAAGATCCCCTACTTCACCACCGCCGCGGGCGCCCACGCCGCTGCGCAGGCAATGCAGGCCCGCGAAGAAGGCGAGCTGGTGGTCAAGTCGCTGCAGGCCTGAGCCTTCGGGATCAAAGACAGCAAAGGGGCGGGGAATTCTCCCGCCCCTTTTCGTTTGTCCTGCTTCGTTTGTCCTGCGGGAGCCGGGCGAGTTCAGACCCCCAGATACCTCTCCGCGACCTCGCCCTTCACCTCGGCGAACACCCCGTCCCAGACGGACCGCCCCCGCTCGAGGATCACCGCGCGGTCCGCCACCTGCGCCAGTTCCGACAGCGCTTTGTCCACCACGAGGATCGACAGGCCGCTGTCGCGCTTGAGCACCCCCAGCGCGTCCCAGATCTCCTGCCGCACCAGCGGCGCGAGCCCCTCGGTCGCTTCGTCCAGTACCAGCAGCCGCGGGTTGGTCATCAGCGCGCGCCCGATGGCGAGCATCTGCTGCTCGCCACCCGAAAGCGTGCCCGCCACCTGTCCGCGCCGTTCGGCAAGGCGTGGGAACAGCGCCTCGACCCGGCCCTGATCCCAATGGCCCGGGCGCGCGGCGGCGATCAGGTTCTCGGTCACCGAAAGATCGCGGAAACAGCGCCGCCCCTCGGGCACCAGCCCGATCCCCAGCCGCGCCACCTTATGCGAGGGCAGCCTGCCGATGTCCCGCCCGTCAAAGCGCCGCTGACCACCCGCCGGCATCATTCCACAGAGGCAGCGCACCGTGGTGCTTTTGCCCATGCCATTTCGGCCCATGAGCGCCAGCACCTCGCCCTCGGCAATCTCCAGCGACACCCCGAAGAGAGCCTGCGAAGCACCGTAGGAGGCGGTCAGATCATGCAGTTCCAGCAGGCTCATGCCGCATCTCCCAGATAGGCCTCGCGCACCTCCGGGCTACGCCGGATCTCGTCGACGGTGCCGGTCGCGATGATGCGCCCGTAGACCAGCACCGAGATGCGATCGGCAAGGGCAAAGACCGCGTCCATGTCATGCTCGATAAGCAGGATCGGCGCCTCGGCGCGCAACCGGTCGAGGATGCCCGTCAGCCGCTGCGAACCCTCGCCGCCAAGGCCCGCCATCGGCTCGTCCATCAGGAATGCCTTGGGGCGTAGGGTCAGCGCCACCGCCACCTCAAGCTGGCGGCGCTGGCCGTGGCTCAGTTCGCTGACCACCGTGGCGGCGTGCTCTGCCAGCCCCATACGCTCCAGCGCGGCCATGGCGCGGTCCTTCAACTCCGCCCGCTTCAGGGCGGGACGGAAGAAGCGGTAGGGCGAGCTCGACGCGCCGAGCGCGCCAAGCAGCGCGTTTTGCAGCACCGTGTCCTCCATCGCCAGCGCCGAGACCTGAAAGGTCCGCGCAAGCCCGACGCGGGCGCGAGCCATGGTGCTGAGGCCGGTCACATCGCGCCCGAGGAAATGCACCGTGCCCTCGTCGGGCGCGATATTGCCCGACAACTGCTTGATCATCGTCGATTTGCCCGCGCCATTGGGGCCGATCACCGCATGGATCTCACCGGGGCGCAGGTCGAGGGTGATGCCATCCGAGGCGCGCAACGCGCCGAAGCTCTTCACCAGCCCACGGGTTTCAAGAATGGCGTCAGTCATGCGCGCGCCCCCGTCCGGCCAGCAGCCCGACGATGCCACCACGCGCGAAAAGCACCACCGCAAGCAGCAATAGCCCCAGCCAGATGTGCCAGAACTCGGACATGTCGCCGAGGAAATGCTCCAGCATGACGAAGACCGCCGCGCCGACCACCGGGCCGAACAGCCGCCCGACGCCGCCAAGGATGATGAATACCATGATCTCACCCGAAGTCTGCCAGCTGAACATGGTGGGGCTGACAAAACGGTTGAGGTCGGCAAAGAGCGCCCCTGCGAGGCCGGTCACCGCCCCCGAGATGACAAAGCCCACCAGCCGCAGACGCTTGGGATCCAGCCCCACCGCCTGAACCCGGTCCGGGCTCTGCCGCGCCGCGCCGAGGGCAAGGCCGAAAGGGCTGCGCGCGAGCAGGTGGGCCCCCAGCAGCACGAGGCAGAGCACCGCGTAGCACAGGCCGAAGAACTGGATCGGGTCGAGCGTGTTCAGCCCCGGAAAGCCGTTGCGCACGTAGATCGACAGCCCGTCCTCGCCGCCGTAGGCGCTCCACGAGATCGAGAAGAAGTAAAACATCTGCCCGAAGGCGAGCGTGATCATGATGAAGTAGACGCCCGAGGTGCGCAGCGCCAAAAGCCCGATCAGCAGCGCTGCCAACGCCGAGGCCAGCACCCCCACCAGCCAGATCAGCGGCATCGAGGTCGAGCCTTCGAACAGGAACGGCCATTCGAACATCGGCTCGTAGTTCTGCACGTGGCTGGCGAGGATGCCCATGGCATAGCCGCCGATGCCGAAGAAGGTGGCGTGGCCGAGGCTCACCAGCCCACCGATCCCCAGCGCGATATTGAGGCCCACGGCCGCCAGCGCAAGGATCGCGGCGCGGGTCGCCAGCGTGATGGTGAAGGGCTCGCCCATGACATGCGCGGCCAGCGGCACGAGGCCGAGCGCCAGCAGCACGGCAGCGCCCAGTAGACGTTCGCGGCTCATGATTTCGCTCCGAAGAGGCCGGTGGGTTTCCAGACCAGCACCGCCGCCATCAGCACGTAGATCGCCATCGAGGCCAGCGCCGCGCCGGTCTGCGTGGCGGCGGCGGGCTCCATGAACAGGCCAAACAGCTGCGGCAGGAAGATGCCGCCCAACGTGTCGGTCAGACCGACGAGCAGCGCCCCGACAAGCGCCCCTTCGATCGAGCCGATGCCGCCGATGACGATCACCACGAAGGCGAGGATCAGCACCGGCTCGCCCATGCCCACCTGCACCGATTGGATCGCGCCCACGAGCGCTCCCGCCAGCCCTGCCAGCGCCGCGCCAAGCGCAAAGACCAGCGTGTAGAGCCGCGCGATGTCGACGCCAAGCGCGGCGATCATCTCGCGGTCGTTCTCGCCGGCGCGGATGCGAATACCCAGACGGGTACGGGCAATCAGCCAGAACAGCAGCGCGGCGACCACAAGGCCCATGCCGATGATGAACAGCCGGTAGAGCGGGTACTGAATGCCCCCCGGCAAGGTGACCGGCCCCGACAGCGCCTCGGGGATGTCGAGATAGAGCGGGAAGGATCCGAAGATCCAGCGCGTGCCTTCCGAGAAGATCAGGATCAGCGCGAAAGTGGCCAGCACTTGATCGAGGTGGTCGCGATCATACAGCCTGCGGATCACCAGCCGCTCGACCAGCGCCCCCGCAGCGGCGGCGGCGGCCAGCGCCGCGACCAATGCCAGCGCGAAAGAGCCGGTGGCGGCAGCGGTGGCGGCAGCGGCAAAAGCACCAACCATGTAGAGCGAGCCATGGGCGAGGTTGATCAGCCCCATGACGCCGAAGATCAGCGTCAGCCCGGCGGCCATGAGGAACAGCATGACGCCGGATTGCAGCCCGTTCAGCACCTGCTCGGCGATGAGGATGGGAGTCATGCGGGCGCCCTTGCGATGTGATCCGCGGCACCGGGCCGCGATTGCCCGCGCGCCGCGCGCGACGGCATCGAAAAGCCCGCCCATCGAAACGGGCGGGCTCGGCCCGGCCTTGCGGCCGGGCGGTTCGGATCGAACGTTGGAATAGTCACAGGTCTTTCGCCAGCCACGTGGGCCGCCGCCTTACATCTTGCACTCATCCTCGTAGGCGTGGCCACGATCCTCGATCGCCGTGCCGACGATCTTGTTGGTCAGGATGTCGCCCTCCTGCACCACCTCGCGGACATACAGATCCTGCACCGGGTGATGGCTGGGCGAGAATGCGAAGTCACCGCGCACCGAGGCGAAATCGGCCTCTTCCAGAGCAGACCGGAAGGCGTCTTTGTCGCTCACCTCGGCCTTGTCCAGTGCCGAGAGCAGCAGCAGCGCGGTGTCATAGCCCTGCGCCGAGTAGAGCGAGGGCAGACGGTCGTATTTGGCCAGATAGGCTTCTACGAAATGCGCGTTGCTCTCGTTCTCGAGGTCCTTGTTCCACGACGAGGTGTTCTTCACGCCAAGCGCCGCATCCCCCACGGCCTGCAGAATGTTCTGATCGAACGAGAAGGCCGGCCCGATCAGCGGCAGTTCGACGCCGCTGTCGGCGTATTGCTTGAGGAAAGAGATCCCCATGCCGCCGGGCAGGAAGAAGAACACGCTGTCGGCGCCCGAAGCGCGGATCTGCGCGATCTCGGCGGCATAGTCCGTCTGGCCCAGCTTGGTGTAGACCTCGCCCGCCAGTTCCCCCTCGAAGAAGCGCTTGAAGCCGTTGAGCGAGTCTTTCCCAGCCGGGTAGTTCGGTGCGAGGATGAAGGCGTTCTCGTAGCCCGCAGAGGCGGCATAGGCGCCCGCTGCTTCGTGCAGGTTGTCGTTCTGGTAGGACACCGAGAAGTAGTTGGGGTTACAGCCCCGGCCCGCCAGCTGCGCCGGTGCGGCGTTGGTCGAAAGATAGAACAGCCCCTGCGCCGTCGACGAGGGCACCACCGCCATGGCGAGGTTCGACCACACGATGCCGGTCAGCACGTCCACCTTCTCGGACTGAATCATCCGGTCGGCGATCTGCACAGCGACGTCGGGTTTGCGCTGGTCGTCCTCGATCACCACTTCCAAATCGTCGCGCCCGGCCTCTTCGATGGCCAGCATGAAGCCGTCGCGCGTGTCGATGCCAAGGCCCGCGCCACCGCCGGACAGCGTGGTGATCAGCCCGACCTTGGTCTCGGCCGAGGCCCCCGTTGCGCAGGCGACAAGCGCCGCCGAGGCGAGAAGCTGTTTGAGCATGGATATCTCCCTGTTGTCCCTTCGGGCGGCCTTATGCGGGGCGCCTTGCTTGATTGCGGCCAGTTTTGGACAGACGTCGGGGAAAGACAAGGGCAGCTGAACGCGCCACGGCCCTGCGCGCCGGATCGTTGCAGCAATGCGCCCGAACGCAGACCATCGACAGCGCGCCCGGATGCCGCCGCTTGCCAGCCTGCCCGCGATGCGGGATGACTTGCGCATGAGCCAGACACCTCCAGACAGCGCCCCGCGACTGCGGCTGCGCATCCTTTTTGGCACCGATGCCATGCTCGGCCCCGGCAAGGCCGATCTGCTGGAGCATATCCGCGAGACCGGCTCGATCGCCGCCGCCGGGCGCGCCATGGCGATGAGCTACAAGCGGGCGTGGAGCCTCGTCGAGGAAATGAACACCGCGTTTCGCGCGCCGCTGGTCGAGAGCAGCCGCGGTGGCAGCAAGGGCGGCGGCGCGCATCTGACCGACACCGGCACCGAGGTTTTGGCCAATTACCGGGCGCTGGAAGAAACCATCGCCGAGGCCGGGGCCGACCGGATCGAGACGCTGCAGAACCTGTTGCGGGCACCGAATGATCACGTCGATATTCCCGAGGGGAAATAACGCTTGCCCGGCCGCCTCCCGATTGCGATATGTTTCCCGGAACATATCAGATTTTCAGGATTTTCCCCGATGCCTTTTGTCCGCCCCTTCGCGCGCCTTGCAGCCGCTGCGCTCCTGCTTGGCCTTCCGCTCGTGGCGCAGGCGGAGACCGTGACGGTGTTTGCCGCCGCCAGCCTGAAGAACGCGATGGACGAGATCAAAGCCACCTATGAGGCCAGTTCGGACGACACGATCACCGTCTCGTTCGCCGGATCCTCGGCCCTGGCGTGGCAGATTCAGCAGGGCGCGCCCGCCGATATCTTCATCTCGGCCAACCCGCAGTGGATGGATGCACTAGGCGCCGAGGGGCTGCTTGAGCCGGACACCCGCAGCGACCTGCTGCGCAACTCCATCGTGCTGATCGCCCATGGCACGGATGCCGCACCGGTCCAGATCACCTCCGATTTCGACCTGCCCGCCCTGCTCGGCGGCGGCCGGCTGGCGATGGCGCTGGTCGATGCGGTGCCGGCGGGCATCTACGGCAAGGCGGCGCTGGAAAGCCTTGGCCTGTGGAGCGAGGCCTCTGCAAGCGTTGCGCAGGCCGACAACGTGCGCGCGGCGCTGGCGCTGGTCTCCACCGGCGAAGCACCGCTCGGCATCGTCTATGCCACCGATGCCGCCGCGGATGACAACGTCAGCGTGATCGGCACCTTTCCCGCCGACAGCCACCCGCCGATCATCTACCCCGTGGCAAATATCGCCACGCGCGACACGCCCTCCGAGGCGGCCTTTCTTGACTATCTGCACGGCCCCGAAGCCCGTGCCGCGTTTGAGCGGCAGGGCTTCGTGATGGCCGAACAAACCGAGGCGGACGGCTGAATGGACTGGCTCGGCCCCGAAGAGTGGCAGGCGGTGCAACTGTCGCTGCGGGTGTCGTTCTGGGCCACGCTGGGCGGTCTGCCGCTGGCATTGCTGACCGCCTACGCGCTGGCACGCTGGCGCTTTCCGGGTCGGCAATTGCTGAATGGGCTGGTGCATCTGCCGCTGATCCTGCCGCCGGTGGTCACCGGCTATCTGTTGTTGCTGACGTTCGGCACGCAGGGGCCGGTGGGGTCTGTCCTGCAAGAGATCGGCATCGTCTTCGCCTTTCGCTGGACCGGCGCAGCGCTGGCCGCCGGGGTTATGGCCTTTCCGCTGCTTGTGCGGGCGATCCGCCTGTCGCTGGAGGCTGTGGATCCCAAGCTCGAACAGGCCGCCGCGACATTGGGCGCGCCGCGCGCGTGGGTTTTCGTCACCGTCACCCTGCCGCTGATCGCGCCGGGGATCATCGCCGGCGCGGTGCTGGGCTTTGCCAAGGCGATGGGCGAGTTCGGCGCGACGATCACCTTCGTGTCGAACATTCCCGGCCAGACCCAGACCCTGCCCTCGGCGATCTATGCCTTCCTGCAGATCCCCGGCGGCGAAAGCGCCGCACTGCGGCTGGTGGCAGTCTCTGTCGCCGTGGCCATGTCGGCGCTGCTGCTCTCTGAATGGCTGGCGCGCCGGGCACAGCGGCGGGTGGCGGGCGCATGACGCTGTCTGTCTCTCTGCAGCACCGGTTCCAGAGCTTCGACCTCGACGCGCGCTTCGAGGCGCCCGCCGGGGTAACCGTGCTCTTCGGACGCTCGGGCTCGGGCAAGACCACGATCATCAACGCGGTTGCCGGGCTGCTGCGACCCGAGGCCGGGCGCATTGCGGCGGGCGATCTGCTGCTGATGGACAGCGCGCGGCGGGTCTGGCTGCCGCCGCATCGGCGCCGCATCGGCTACGTCTTTCAGGAGGGGCGGCTGTTTCCGCATATGACGGTGCGCCAGAACCTGCGCTACGGCCAGTGGTTTGCGCCGCGCGGCGCGGCGCCCGCCGATTTTCACCACGTTGTCGAGATGCTGGGCATCGGGCCGCTGCTTGGTCGCAGGCCCGGCGCGCTTTCCGGCGGCGAGAAACAGCGGGTGGCCATCGGGCGGGCGCTGCTGTCCGCGCCGCAGATGATCCTCGCCGACGAGCCGCTCGCCTCGCTCGACGAGGCGCGCAAGTCCGAGATCCTGCCCTATTTCGAACGCCTGCGCGATGCCGCGTCGATCCCCATCCTGTTCGTCAGCCATTCCGCCGCCGAGGTCGCGCGGCTGGCCACCACGGTGGTCGCACTAGAAAAGGGTCGGGTCACCCGGCAGGGCCCAGCCGCAGAAGTGCTGAGCGATCCGGCCGTCACCCCGCTGGGCGCGCGGGCGGCGGGGGCACTGCTCACCGCGCATGTGGTGTGCCACCACGCAGACGGGCTGACCGAACTGCGCGCCGGTGATGCGCCGCTGCTGATCCCGCGTCTCGGCGCCGCACCCGGCACGCGCGTGCGGGTGCGCATCGCGGCGCATGAGGTGATCCTGTCGCGGCAGCGGCCCGAGGGCCTGTCGGCGCTCAACATCGTTGCGGGGCGAGTGCACGAAATCCGCGCCGGCGAGGGCCCCGGCACGATGGTCTCGCTCGATACTGACGCTGGGCGCATCCTTGCCCGGATCACCCGCCGCTCTGCCGAAACGCTTGCTCTGGCACCCGGCGTCGCGTGCCATGCAGTGATGAAAAGCGTCGCCGTCGCACCCGAAGACATCGGCGGCCCTGCCCGAAAATGAACGGCGTTGCAGGATTGAAAACCCGGCACTACTGTAAATCGCGCCAAAGCTGAATCTAAGATAATGGATTTACAGGGACATCACCCCGGACCAAGAGGACCGCGGCTGCCCCGCTCTTCCATTGGTCCGGGCACTGCGCGACGCGATTTCGCGCAACCGGCTCTCTCCGGGCCTGCAGTTGAGCCCCACAGACCTTGCCGAAAACACCGGCGTGTCGCACTACACACTCGCCGAGGCCGTGCTTCTTCTCGAACACGAAGGCCTCGTGGCCCGCGGCGGCACCAATAAAATCACGGTCAGGCCCATATCGGAACCTCAGGTGCGGACGGCCTGCTTTCTGCGGGAGCAGACCGAGGTCGCAATCGTGCGCCGCGCCGCCGCCACGGCCGATACCGCGCTTCTATCCAGCCTGCGCGATCAGATCGTTCGTCAGAAACTGGTCAGCACGCGCAAGCCGCAAGACCTTCTGCGCCTCGACGATCGCTTTCACCGGACTCTTTGCGACGCGGCGGGCCACAGCGATCTTTGGCAGCAACTGGAGCGCTGGAAACGCACCACAGACCGCGTGCATTTCACCATGGGCACCTATGACACCTCGCCCGACGGCGCGATCAAGCAGCACGCGACGATCGTCGGCTGCCTCGCCCGGCGAGACGCAGAGGGGGCCGCGGCGGCAACGCGCTATCACCTGCAGCAAGACATGAGCCGTCTGACGGAATATCTACGCGCCGATCCCGGTAATGTCGGCGAAGCCTAGCGCATATCGCAGCCTGCCCTAGCCCTGCGGTGTCATCCCCGGGCGGGCTTTGAAGCGTTTCAGCCCCAGCGCCCGCTCGCGCAGGATGATGGCGATGCCCGAAGCGATGACGATCGCCGAACCAAGCAGCATCAGCGGGGTCGGCACCTCGGCGAAGACCACGTAGCCGATGAGAATGGCAAACAGGATCGAGGCGTAGTCGAACGGTGCCAGAAGCGCGGCCTCTGCGCCCTTGTAGGCTGACGTCAGGCAGATCTGCGCCACCCCACCCAGAAGCCCCGCTGCGATCAGCATCATCGTTTCGGTCGGGCTTGGGACCACCCAACCGAACGGCAAGGTCAGCAGCGACAGGCCGGTCGAGGTCAGCGAGAAGAAAAACACGATGGCCGAGGTCTGCTCGGTCTGCACCATGCGGCGGATGTGGATCTGCACCAAGGCGCGCAGCACCGCCGCGGTCATCACGAACCCAATACCCCAAAGCACCGCAGTGCTGACCTCCGACACCGTCAGCAGCGGCGCCATGACGATCATCACACCGAGCAGCCCGATCAGCACCGCCGAGGTGCGGAACAGGCGGATCTTCTCGCCCAGAAGCAGCGCCGCGAACAGCACGGTGAGCGGCGACGCAGCATATCCAAGCGCGGTCACCTCGGGCAGCGGCAGCAGCCCCAGCGCGGCGAAGGTGAAGCCCATGGCCGCCACTCCGACGATGCCGCGCAGGAAATGCGCCAGCGGGCTGACCACCCGCAGACCCGAGTTCAGATCGCCCCGCCATAGCAGCCAGCCAATGATCACCGGCATAGCGAAGAACGAGCGGAAGAACACCGCCTCGCCCGTCGGCACCTGATCGGAGGCGGCCTTGATCAGCGCGGACATGATGACGAAGAGCACCACGGAGGTGAGTTTCAGCGCAATGCCGCGCAAGGGGGACATGTGGGGACTCCGCGGCGACGCGCCGAAAGGGAAAAATCCTGCGCACACTGGCCACTGGCGTGCAGAAGGTCAACCAGCAGCGGTGCCGGCAGGCGGCGCAGGCCTAGCCGCCGGTCTCGAGGCAGTGCCGCCGGAACGCGCGTTTGAGCATATCGAGTTCGGCCCGCAGCAGCGACATCTCGGCCCGGATGTCATCGCCCAATGCCTCGCCGGCGATCAGCGTGAAGCTTTCCAGCATCTCACCGCTGCCCATCTCGCGGATCACGAAGGTCTGCACCCCGTCGCCCACCGCCTCGACCGGCACCGGAACCTCCAGCGCCCATTGCCCGGCGGTGTCCAAGGCAGAAAGTGTCACCCCCCGCACCGACGCGCCCTCGAGGCAGACCGAAAGCTCGGGCTGACCGTCCGCAGGGCCGGTCAGCAGCCCCTGCCATATGCCCTCGCGAAAGCGCGTCTTGGTCAGCGTGTAGTCACTCATCAGCGTCCCCGGCTCAAAGTTCCGCCCGTGGGCGGCGGCTGAAGGTCAGATCCCGCAGGATCACCTCGTTCATTTCCGGCGCTTCGAAGATCAGATCGAGCCACATGGCATCCACCCGCTTTTCGTTCAGACGCGTGTAGGCAAGATCGAACTCGACGCTGATCTCTGCGTCGGTCAGCGGCAGTTCGCGGACGATCTGTTCGGTGTTGGGACCGTGACGGATGTTGAGCCGGGCGAACAGCTCCAGCGGTTTTTCCATCTCGGCGATGGTCTCGACCCGGATCAGATGCCGCCGCGTCAGACCTTGGCAGGCCTCTTCGGGCAAGGCGACCGCCAGCGAAAGGTAGGACCCGCGAAACCGGAACACATCCAGCCGCAGCCCATAGGGCGCGAGATCGGATTCCCGCAGGTTACGGATTTGCCGCAGGGTGATCTCTGATCGCGGGCAATCGTGAAACAGCGTCGCCTCGTCACCGAGTGGCGCCTTGGCAGGCACCGAGGCGACGCCCGGCTGCGGCAGCGGCCCGCGCCAAAGTTGCGGGCGCCACGCCCAATCGGCATCCGCCGGGCGCGGAAAGCTCTGGTTGCCGACCAAAGGCAGGGCCAGCCGCTCTTCGGCCACATAAAGCAGCCGATCGAGTTGCTGCCGCAGACGGCGCGCGGCGCCGCGCTGGCTGCGCAACTCGGCAAGCGGCGTTTTAGGGGCTGCGGCGGCGGCACGTGTCCAGCGGCGCAACACGAGCGCCTGCAGCGCCCGGCGCCCCCAGCGCATGCCCCTGTCTTCGCTCATCTGCCGTGTCCCATCGCAATCCGCCCTGCCCCATACGCCCGCCCCCGTCCGGCGCTTTGGACCGAACCGGCGTTCGCGTTGTTATGGCAAATCCCCAAGATCGAATAAACGGGGGCGAGGCGCATCGGGCGCCTAGCGTTGCGCCGCCGCCTCGGGGCTGAGCGCGTCGATTCGCGCACGCACCGCCCGCAGCATCGTCGCGCCATCTCCACCGGCCAGCACGCTGCCCTCGGGCGCGTAGAGCGCAAGGATCACCAGCCGCCCGTTCTGATGGAAGGCTCCGCGCCAGTAGCGCGGATCGCCCGCCTCCAGCATCCGGTTGCCGCCCGCGCCCAGATGCACCAGCGACAATCCATTGCGCACCCCACCGCCCGCGATCTCTGTCTGGCCCGCCTCGGCGGCCATCACCTCTGGCGATGGCAGACTGCGCCCGTCTCCCGCCGGGCCGACCGTTACGGTTAGCATCATCGGCGCGACCGCCGCGCCCTCGCCGCCGCTGAGGATGTGGCAGGAGGCCAGTAGCGCAAAGCCTTGACCGGCGCTACGCTCGAGCGTGGTCGGGTCGATGCAGTAGCCCTCGGGCCCGGCGACCACCACAGCGCCGCCGGCGAATTGCACCTGCCGCAGCGGCGTTGGCGGGCTGCCGATCTGGCCGCTGCACCCAGCAAGAACGGCGGCTGCAAGAAGCAGGGCACCAATGTGCCGCCCCGGAAGACGGCTGGTTCGAAGGCTCGATATCATCACACCCGGTTAGCGAACCCCTTGCGGCTTCACAAGAATGAAAGCCCGCCTTTCACCTGCGCTTCACCATGGTGGGAATTGACAGGATCGGCTGGCCACTCGAAACTTGGCGAAAACTGGACAACCAAAGTGTTTCGATCAACCGTTTTACCGACCGGTGCCGTATTATTGGTTTCGCACCCCCATGCTGCCGCGCCACGGCGCGGGTCGCGGCGATGAGCTATCGTCCCTTCGTCATGCTGACCGCCACTGCACGCCGCCCCGAACTCTGGCGGCTGGCACTTGGTCTGTGCGTCGCCGCGGCGGTGAGCTTCGTGCTCGGTCAGATGCTCTTTGCCATGGTCACGCTGTTCCTGCCGCCGGGCAGTGACAGCGCGCTCGCGGCGGCGGTGCGGCAGGCCGACGCGCCGGCCGGAATGCTGCTGTTGCTGGTCTCGATGGGCACCATGGGCGTTGGGGCCATCGCCGCGGCACGGGCGCTGCACGGGCGCGCTGCGATCACGCTCATCGGCCCGCCCCCGGTGGCATTGCGCCAGTTCATGCGAGTCGGACTGGCCGCGGGCGCGGCGGCTCTGATCGCCTCTGCGGCAACGATCTGGGCGCAGGATACACCGCTACAGCCGGGGCTCGCGCCGCTGCGCTGGCTGGCGCTGCTGCCGCTGATCCTGCCCGCGATCCTGCTGCAGACCGCCAGCGAAGAGCTGCTCTTTCGCGGCTACCTGCAAACCCAGCTTGCCGCGCGGCTTCCGCAGCCGTGGGTTTGGCTGTGCCTACCCTCGGCGCTGTTTGCGTTGGGGCATTACGCGCCCGGCACCTATGGCGACGCGGCGATCTATGTCGCGCTCTGGGCCTTTCTCTTCGGCCTCGCCGCCGCCGACCTCACGGCCCGCGCCGGCACTCTGGGCCCGGCGATCGCGCTGCATTTCGCCAACAATATCGTGGCGCTGGCCCTGGTCGCGCCCGACGGCCAGATGTCGGGCCTTGCGCTGAGGCACTGGCCCTTCGCGCTGGACGACACCGAGACGCTGATGCGCATTCTGCCGCTCGACCTGATTGCCCTGCTGATAAGCTGGCTTGCGGCCCGGCTGGCGCTGCGGCGCTGACCGCGGGCTTGCTGCTGTCACGCAGGCCGCGATTGCATTTCTCCTGCCGCTTGCTTAAGTCAGCGCCAACCCAAAGCCCCTGACGCCGCAGGGCACGCTCGGAAAACAAGGGCAGCACCGCAATGAACTGGATCACCAACTACGTCCGTCCCCGGATCAACTCGATCTTCTCGCGCCGCGAGGTCCCCGACAATCTCTGGACCAAATGCGATTCCTGCGGGACGATGCTGT
Source organism: Salipiger sp. ABF4_146 (assembly GCF_056161345.1). Lineage (NCBI taxonomy): Bacteria > Pseudomonadati > Pseudomonadota > Alphaproteobacteria > Rhodobacterales > Roseobacteraceae > Salipiger > Salipiger sp. ABF4_146. Next base: position 119,871 of record NZ_JBSWYX010000003.1, read on the forward strand.
TCCACCGCGAGGTGACGGACAATCTCGGCGTCTGCACCAATTGCGGCCACCACATGAACATCACCCCCCGCGCGCGCTTTGATGCGCTGTTCGACGGCGGCGTGTTCAACGAGGTCGCGGTGCCCGAGCCGATCGCCGACCCGCTGCAGTTCCGGGACCAGAAGAAATACCCCGACCGGATGAAGGCCGCGCAGCGCTCGACCGGCGAAAAGGATGCGATGCTCGTCGCCTCGGGCGAGATCAACCGCACCCCCGTGGTGGCCTGCGCGCAGGACTTCACCTTCATGGGCGGATCGATGGGCATGTACGTCGGCAACGCCATCGTCGCCGCCGCCGAAGAGGCGGTGAAGCTCAAGCGCCCGCTGATCCTGTTCTCGGCCGCTGGCGGCGCGCGGATGCAGGAAGGCATCCTGTCGCTGATGCAGATGCCGCGCTCGACCGTGGCGATCCAGATGCTGCGCGAGGCAGGCCTGCCCTATGTCGTCGTGCTGACCCACCCGACCACGGGCGGCGTCACCGCGTCCTACGCCATGCTGGGCGACGTGCAGATCTCCGAGCCCGGCGCGCTGATCTGTTTCGCCGGTCCGCGGGTGATCGAGCAGACCATTCGTGAAAAGCTGCCCGAGGGCTTCCAGCGCGCCGAGTACCTGCTCGAGCACGGCATGCTCGACCGGGTGACCGACCGCCGCGAACTGCGCGGCGAGCTGACCACCATCCTGCGCATGCTGATGGGTATGCCGCCCGCCGTCGCGGGCGATCTGCCGGCGCCGGGCGCGGACGCTCCGGCCGAGGCCGCGCCCAAGGATGATGCCAAAGCCGACAAGAAGAAGAAATCCGCCAAGTGACCAGCGTGAGCAGCGTTTCCGGCGCCGCCGGGTCGGATGTCATCCTCGACCGGATGATGTCCCTGCACCCCAAGATCATCGATCTTACGCTCGACCGAGTCTGGCGGCTGCTTGAGGCGCTGGACCACCCCGAACGCGCCCTGCCTCCGGTGATCCACCTTGCCGGGACCAACGGCAAAGGCTCGACGCAGGCAATGATCCGGGCCGGGCTCGAGGCGGGAGGCAAGCGCGTGCACGCCTATGTCTCGCCGCATCTCGTGCGCTTTCACGAGCGCATCCGGCTGGCGGGCGAGTTGATCTCCGAAGACGCGCTGAGCGCCGTGCTCGACGAGTGTTGGGACAAGAACCAGCGCGAAGCGATCACCTATTTCGAGATCACCACCTGCGCCGCGCTGCTGGCCTTCGCCCGGACATCGGCGGACTATACGCTGCTGGAAACCGGCCTTGGCGGGCGGCTCGATGCCACCAACGTGGTGGAAAAGCCCGCGCTGACCATCCTCACGCCGATCTCGCTGGACCATCAGCAATACCTTGGCGAAACCCTCGCCGACATCGCCGGGGAAAAGGCGGGCATCCTCAAGCATGGCGTGCCCTGCGTGGTCGGCCCACAGCCCGAGGAGGCGATGGAGGTCATCGAGGCCCGTGCCGCAAAGCTCGGCGTGCCGCTGCTGGCGCACGGTCAGCACTGGCACGTTGCCGAAGAACGCGGTCGCCTTGTCTATCAGGACGAGACCGGCCTTCTGGATCTGCCGATGCCCAACCTGCCCGGTCGTCACCAGCTGGCCAACGCCGGCGCGGCGCTGGCGGCACTGCGGCACCTCGGGTTCGGCGAAGAGGCCTGCGAGGCCGCCGTCACCTCGGCCGACTGGCCCGCCCGCATGCAGCGCCTGAGCCATGGTCCGCTGCTCAAGGCAGCGCCGCAGGCCGAGCTCTGGCTCGACGGCGGCCACAATCCGGCGGCGGGCGAGGCTCTGGCCGAGCATCTGGCGCGGATGCCGCGGCGCCCCACGCATCTGATCTGCGGCATGCTGAACACCAAGGACACCGGCGGCTACCTGCGTCCGCTGGCACGCGTGGCCGACAGCCTCACCGCTGTGTCGATCCCGGATGCCCCCGCAACACTGGAGGCCGAGGACACCGCCCGCGCCGCCCGCGCGTCGGGACTGCGCGCGCATGCCGCCGCCGACGTGCCTGCCGCGCTCGCCGCGATCACCGCCGAAGAGCCGCGCGCACGCATCCTGATCTGTGGCTCGCTCTATCTGGCGGGCACGGTTCTGCGCGAAAACGGCTGACCCGAGGGCACCATGTGTGGTGGTGCGAGAAAAATGGACTCTTAGGGTTCGTTTAACCAACTATATCTTGACGGATTGTTTCCCGCTCACCTAGGATTGGGGTACAAGGTTTAGCTTCACCTCAATCTGCGCGGTGCAAGCGACGGGGACAGACAGAGCGTTACGGGACGGCGCCCTTCCAAGACGGCGCTACAGGGACAGGACCGGCGGCATCGCAATTCTGATGCGGCCAACCACCGACACCTCTGCCTTGCCCACGGCCCCCACTTGGGCCGGAAGTGGAATTTCTATCGCAGGCAGAAGACTTTATAAAACGAGCAGTATTGAAGGGTCCTTCGGGACCCTTCCTTTTTTTGTCTGGGGCACAGTTTTGGGGGCACAGACGTTTGCGCTGAGACGCTCCCGCGGGCACGTTTGACCCGCCGCAGTGCTCAATCGATCGGCTTGCCCCAATCGGCATCCTGCATCTCGCGCAGGCGGCTGGCGGTGCGCTCGAATTCGAAAGCACCCGCCCCCTCGACATAGAGGCTCTCGGGCTCGTCCACCGCGCTGGCGATCAGCTTGACCTTGGCCTCGTAGAGCGCATCAACCAGCGTCACGAAGCGTTTCGCCTCGTTGAAGTTGCCACGTCCCAGCCGCGGAATGTCTTCGATCACCAGCACCCGCACCGCGTCGGCCAGCGCGAGGTAGTCCGCCGGGCCAAGCGGCTGCCCGCACAGATCGTAGAACCGCGCCCGCGCCACGCCGTTCCAGTAGCGCGGCAGTTCGACCTTGCGGGTCTTCACGTGCAGCGTCAGCACCTCTTCTTTGCCGTGGGTCAGCTCTTTCCAGATCCGGTCGATCTCGGCGCGCGTCTCGGGATTGACCGGGCAGAAGTAAACTTGGGCACCCTTCAGCCGGTCCTGCCGGTGGTCTTTCTCCGACGCCAGCTCGCGCACGTCCAGGTTTTCCTTGATCAGCTTGATGAACGGCAGGAAGAGCTGGCGGTTGAGACCATCCTTGTAAAGATCGTCAGGCACCCGGTTCGAAGTGGTGACCACCACGGTTCCCGCCGCGAAAAGCTGTTCAAAAAGCCGTCCAACCAGCATCGCGTCGCCGATGTCGGTGATCTGCATCTCGTCGAAGGCCAGCACCTTCACCGCGTCCGAAACCTTCTTGGCCATCGGCACCACCGGATCCTCGACGCCCTGTTCGCGCAGGCGGTGCAGTTCGCTCTGCATCTCCTGCATGAAGGCGTGAAAATGCACCCGGCGCACCGGCACGTGCAGGCTGTCGACGAAGAGGTCCATCAGCATCGATTTGCCGCGCCCGACGCCGCCCCAGAGGTAGAGCCCCTTGGGCGGCTCCGGCTCGCGGCGGCGGAACAGCGATTTCTTCACCGGCTTGGCAAGCTCGGCGCGGATGCGCTCGAAGTGCGGCAACGCCTCTTCCTGCGCCGGGTCGCGCAGAAGATGGCCGTCGGCCACACGCTCGTCGTAGAGGTCCATCAGCGTGGTCATGCAAGCGCCATAGCGCGCCGCAGCGCGATTGTGTAGAGGCCTCGACCCTTTGGGCCCGCATTGGCCACACATCAGGCAACGTGATGATTGAAATCACGAAAGCCGAATTGACCCTGCGTTCAAATGCCGCGAGTGTGCCGCGGTTCACAGGAGCCCCCGCGTATGACCCGCACCCCCCTCTTCACGCCCGTCCTTGCCGTGGGCTGCCTGATCATTCTGATCTCTTTCGCGATCCGCGCCAGTTTTGGCGTGTTCCAGATCCCGATCGCCGAGGAATTCAACTGGCCGCGGGCCGAGTTCTCGCTCGCCATCGCCATCCAGAACCTCGCATGGGGGATCGGCCAGCCGCTCTTTGGCGCGCTGGCCGAGAAGATCGGCGATCGCAAGGCGATCATCATGGGCGCGGTGATCTATGCCGCCGGCCTCGTGCTGTCGAGCTTTGCCGTCAGCCCGCTGCAGCATCAGCTTTACGAGGTGCTCGTTGGCTTCGGCGTTGCTGGCACCGGCTTTGGCGTGATCCTCGCGGTGGTCGGGCGCGCCTCATCCGACGAGAACCGCTCGATGAGCCTTGCCATTGCCACAGCAGCAGGCAGCGCCGGACAGATCTTCGGCGCGCCGGTGGCCGAATGGATGCTCGGCCTGATGAGCTGGCAGGAAGTGTTCATGGTGTTCACCGCCGCGATCCTCGCGGTGCTGCTGTTCCTGCCGTTGATGCGCGCCCCCGCCGCCAGCAAGGCCGAGATCGAGGAGAGCATGGGCACCATCCTGCGCCGCGCGTTTCGCGATCCGTCGTTCTCGCTGATTTTCCTTGGGTTCTTCTCCTGTGGCTACCAGCTGGCGTTCGTCACCGCGCATTTCCCGGCCTTCGTGACCGAACTGTGCAGCCCGATCGCCGTGGGCAGCGTGCTGCACAATATCGGCGTGACCACCACCTCGGCGCTTGGCGCGGTCTCAATCGCCGTCATCGGCGTGGCCAACGTGGGTGGCACGCTGCTGGCGGGATGGGCGGGCAAGCGCTGGCCGCGCAAATACCTTCTGGCACTGATCTACAGCGGGCGAACCATCGTCGCGGCGCTTTTCATCATGCTGCCGATCACCCCGGTCAGCGTGCTGGTCTTCTCGGTGGTCATGGGCGCGCTGTGGCTGGCCACCGTGCCGCTGACCTCGGGGCTGGTCGCGCATCTCTACGGGCTGCGTTACATGGGCACGCTTTACGGCATCGTGTTCTTCAGCCACCAACTCGGCGGCTTCCTCGGCGTCTGGCTGGGCGGGCGCATGTACGACATCTACGGCGATTACACGCTTGTATGGTGGATCGGCGTGGGGGTCGGCGCGCTGAGCGCGGTGCTGCACCTTCCGGTGCGTGAAAGCCCTCGGCTCGCAACCACGACCCAGCCGGCTTGAGACCGGCCGGGCAGGTGGCGCTCAGGCTCGCTTGAGCGCCTCTTCATGGCCCGCGATCAGCTCGGCCAGTTGATACGCGTGCGTGTGCGGCAGCCCGTGCCACGCGTCGGGGATCACCTCCTGCTGCAGCCCCGGGTTCCACGATTCGAGCTGCTCGGCCGCCCCGGCCTGCACCATCCGGTCTTGCGCGCCCCACACTGCAAGCACTGGCAGCCCAAGCTGCGCGATCCGCAGATGCGCCGCCTCCTGCGGCTCCTGCAGGCAGCCGCGCAGGCTTGCCAGCACTGACCGCACGAAGCCCCGCCGGGTCAGCTCATCGAGGTGAATCTCATCGAACTCCGGCACCTCGCTGCGGCTGTCCGAACTTTCGATCACGTTCTGCCGGTGTGCCTTGGGAAACACCATGTGGAACAACCAACTGCCGCAGATCCGGTGCTGCAGGGTCCATTCAACCACCGGCGACAGGTCCGACTCGATCCCCGCAGGGGCAACCAGCACCAGCCGCGACACCCGCTCGGGGTGATCGGCGGCAAAGGCCGACGCGACCGTCGCGCCAAGCGAATAGCCCAGCAAGGTCATCGGCTCCGTCAGATCGAGCGCTGCCAGCAGGTCTTCTAGCTGCGCCGTCAGGGTGGCAGGCGTCTGCGCCCCTCGCGGACGGTCAGAAAACCCGCGCCCGTAGAGATCGTAGATCAGCACCCGCTTGCCCTGCCCGACCAGATGCCGCGCCAGCGCATGGAACACGGGCGATGGCGCTGTGAGACCGTGAATGCAGACCACCAGCGGGCCGGTCTCGGGCCCCATAAGCTGATAATGCGTGCGCCCGCGGCTCAGCTGGGCGAATTTGCCCGGTGCCTGCGAGCGGCGAAGATCTGTAAGCGGGCGGCGGCGAAGCTCACCGACGACCGGCAGGGCGGCGATGACGGGAATCGCCGCGGCGAGAACACCGAGAGTGTAGCTCATGCGGCATCGCGCTCCGGCAGCAGCCCATGGCCCACGAGGCAGGTCTCAAAGCCCGCTGGCCCACGGAACGGATGCACCTGCCAGCCACGCGCGGCGGCCGCGGCGATATTGTCGTCACGGTCATCGGTGAACAGCAGCCGCTCCGGCGCAACGCCTGTCTCGGCCTCCAGCCTTGCATAAATCTCGGCGGCAGGCTTGGTCACGCCCATATAGCCCGAGATGAAGCGCTGATCGAATTCCGACAGGAACGGGTAGACCGTCTGCGCCAGTTCGAAGGTGCCAATCCCGAAATTGCTGAGCGCAAACACGGGAACACCACGGGCGCGCAGCGCGCGCAGGAGCGCGACCGAGCGCGGAATCTCCGGGCGCGCCAATTCGATCCAGTGATCGTGCCAATGGCGGATCTGCTCGCGCCACTTCGGATGCCGCTCGGCAAGGGCATAGACTTCGTCGTGAAAGTCTTTCCCTTGGTCGACGCGGTCGTTCATCTCATGAAGATCAACCTCAGAAAACATCGCGCGGCGCGCGCTTTCTCCCATGAGGCGATCAAAGTATCGCTCTGGCTGCCATTCGATCAGCACATTGCCGATGTCGAAGACGACGGCTTGGATAGTCATTTCCTAGTCCCCTGCAGCGCGTACCTCGCGCTCTAGAGCATTTAGGAAACGGCTTCGGTCGCTCTTTGTAAAGCTGCGACCTTTCCCGCCAGAGTAGAATGGATCCGAAGCGCGGATATCTTGCATCAGGTCGCGCATCGCCAGCTGCGCGCCGATGTTGCCGGGGGTGAAGATCTCGCCGTCCGGGCGCAGCACCCGCGCCCCGCCCTCGATGCAGCGCGCCGCCAGCGGGATGTCGTTGGTCACCACCACATCGCCCTTGCCGGCGCGTTCGGCGATCCACATGTCGGCCTCGTCCGGCCCGGCGGAAACGGTGACCATCTGCACCAGCGGGTTGCGCGAAGGACGCAACCCGCCGTTGGACACCAGCACCATGGGCAGGCGGTGGCGGGTCGCCACGCGCTCGGCCTCCTCCTTCACAGGACAGGCGTCGGCGTCGATGTATAGCGTCACCCCAGCAGCGCCTCGGCGTGGAAGGCGACATGCTCTTCCATGAAGGACGACACGAAGAAGTAGCTGTGGTCGTAGCCCTTCTGAATGCGGAAGCTGCCGTCCTGCCGCTTCGCCGCCATCGCCTCAGCCAGCGCCTCGGGCTTCAGCAGGTGCAAGAACTGGTCGTCGCCGCCCTGATCGATCAGCACCGGGCCATCGAAGCCGCTCTCGCGCATCAGCAGCGTCGCGTCATGCTTAGCCCATGTGCTCTCGTCGCTGCCGAGATAAGCGCCAAGCTGCTTGCGGCCCCAGTCGCTCTGCGTCGGGTTGGCGATCGGCGCGAAAGCCGAAACCGAGCGGAAGCGTCCGGGCAGGTTCATGGCCAGCGTCAGCGCGCCGTGACCGCCCATCGAGTGGCCGGTGATGCCCTGCCGGTCCATGTCCAGCGCGAACTCTTTGCCGATCAGTGCAGGCAGTTCCTCGGCAACGTAGTCCCACATGCGGAAATGCGGGGCCCAGGGCTCTTCGGTGGCGTTGACGTAAAAGCCCGCGCCCTGCCCCAGATCGTAATCCTCGTCATTGGCCACGCCGGCGCCGCGCGGCGAGGTGTCGGGGAAAACCAGCGCGATCCCCGCCTCGGCAGCCCAGGCCTGTGCCCCGGCCTTGGTCATCGCGTTTTCATGGGTGCAGGTGAGGCCCGAAAGGTACCACAGCACCGGCACCTCCATGTCCTTCGCAAGTTCGGGCACGAACAGCCCGAAGGTCATGTCACAGCCGCAGGCCTCGGAGGCGTGGCTGTAGACGCCCTGCGTGCCGCCGAAGCAACGGTTTTCAGATTTGGTTTCCATGGCGATACTCCTGTTTGGGGCAAGGGCTACCGCGCTAGGCTGCGCCAGCGCAAGGCCGACGAACGTGGTGCGCTCAGCGAAGGCGGCTCAGGGATGCACCCACGCAATCACCGCGCTGACGGTCAGGATGCTGGCGGCGGTGGAGATCAGGATCGCCGCCGAGACCCGCTGCGGCGCGATGCCATAGTGCTGCGCGAGGATAAAGACATTGCCCGCCACCGGCAGCGCCGCCGCCGAGACCATCACCGCCGCCTGATAAGACGTGACCGGAAACACGAAAAAGGCGGCCAGCGCCACGAACCCCGGATGCAGCACCAGCTTGCAAAAGCTGAGCCAGCCCGCCACCGCCAACCGCTCGGCGCTCTTGGTCGCGAGCGATGCGCCGATGGCGAAAAGCGCGCCCGGCGTGGCGGCGTTACCCAGCGTGGTCAGAAACGAGTCCACCGGCGCGGGCATCGGCAGCCCGCTGGCCGAGACCGCCAGCCCCGCGACGATCGACACGATCATCGGGTTGTTGACCAGCCCGCGCGCCACCGTGCCCAGCAGCGCCGGGGAAAAGCCGCCGCCGCGCGCGCCCGACACGAGGATCACCAGCAGCGAGGAAAACACGATCAGGTCGACCGAGAGCATCAGGATGATCGGACCCACCGCCTCTTGGCCCAGCAGCACCGCCAGCATCGGCACACCCAGAAAGCCGGTGTTGCCGATCGCCGCCGATTGCGCCTCGATCGCGGTGGTCTGCACGTCCTGACGCCGCACGAACCCCGCCACCGTCGCCACGCTGTAAACCGCCGCCGTGCCCAGCAGATAGGCCGACGCGACGTTGGGATCGAAGATCTCGGAAAACGACAGCGTCGCGGAAAAGCGGAACAGCATCGCCGAGAGCGCGAAATAAAAGACGAAACGGGTGATCGCGGCTACCGACTCCTCGGAAAAGAACCGCACCCGCGCGGCCCCGTAGCCGAGGCCGATCAAAGCGAAGAACGGAAGTACCTTGAGAAGGACGGCAATCATGAAGGAACGTCAGGCAGCGCGGCGCGTGCTCAGACCTTGCCCTCGAAATCCTTGTGCACGAACTTTGCATCGCAGTAGGGACATTCGACGAAACCGGTGTCCTGCGGGATGGAAAGCCAGACGCGCGGGTGGCCAAGCGCCCCCTCGCCGCCATCACAGGCGATGCGGTAGCTGTCGACGAGCTTTGTCTCGGGCGCCTCGGTGGTCATGCTCCGGTTCCCTTTTCACTGGCTTTGCACTACTTGCGTTATGAGACAACTCTGGCACAGGAGCAAGCGCGCATGAGCGATGACGCGATCCGCATCGAAGGGCTGACCAAGACCTACGCCGGGGGCAAGCAGGCCCTGAAGGGCGTCGATCTGACCGTGCCGCAAGGCTCGATCTTCGGTCTGCTCGGCCCCAATGGCGCCGGCAAGTCGACGATGATCAACATTCTCGCCGGGCTGGTGACCAAAAGCGCCGGCAAGGTGTCGATCTGGGGCTGGGACCAAGACCGCAACCCGCGCCAGTCGCGCGCTTCGATCGGGGTGATGCCGCAGGAACTGAACCTCGACCCGTTCTTCACCCCGCGCGCCGCGCTGGAGGTGCAGGCCGGGCTCTACGGTGTGCCGAAAGCCGATCGCACCACCGACGAGATCCTCGAGATGGTCGGTCTGGAAGACAAGGCCGAAGCCTACGCCCGCACGCTGTCGGGCGGCATGCGCCGCCGCCTGCTGCTGGGCAAGGCGCTGGTGCATCATCCGCATATCCTCGTGCTCGACGAACCCACCGCCGGGGTCGACATCGAACTGCGGCAGATGCTCTGGCGCAACGTGCGGCGGCTCAACCGCGAGCGCGGCATGACCATCATCCTCACCACCCACTACCTCGAGGAAGCCGAGGAGATGTGCGACGAGATCGCCATCATCAACCACGGCGAGCTGGCGGCGCGCGACACCACCGCCAACCTGCTGGGCAACATCGACGCCAAGACCATGGTGATCACCCCCGAAACGATGCCCGAGACCCTGCCCGAAGCGCCCGGCATCACCGCCGAGCGGCGCGAGGGCGGGCTGATCGCGCTCAGCTACCGGGCGCGCGAGACCTCGGCCGAGGACGTGCTGGGGCTGGTGCGCGCGCATGGCATCTCGCTCAGCGACGTGCGGACCGAGCAGGCCGATCTGGAAGATGTCTTCCTTGACCTGACCCGCAGCCGCCCCGCCGCCTGACGGGCCTGCCGCGGGCGTATTTTGGGAACAATGAAAGGGCGGCGCCGGAACACCGGCGCCGCCTTTTCTTTTTGCGTAGGGCTGCTTTTTGGTGGCGGCAAGCGCGCGCCGCCCCTGCTTCTTCTCTTTGGCAAATACGCCCGCCGGAGGCGGTCCGACGCGGGCGGCAGGCGCAGCGCCGGGGGTCAGCCCTTCTCGAGCATCCGTCCCAGCGGTCGCCCGGCGAGGATGTGCACATGCAGATGCGGCACTTCCTGAACCCCGTCGACGCCCGCGTTCGAGATCATCCGGAAGCCGTCGGCGGCGACGCCCTCCATCTCGCAGACCTTGCCGATGGCGCGGGTATAGTCGACGATCTCGGCCTCCGAGGCGTTCTGCGCGAAATCGTCGTAGCAGACGTAAGCGCCCTTGGGGATCACCAGCACATGCGTCGGCGCCTGCGGGCGGATGTCGCGGAAGGCGAGGCTGTGCTCGGTTTCCAGCACGGTGTCATTGGGGATCTCGCCGCGCAGGATCTTGGCGAAGATGTTCTGGTCGTCGTAGCTGTAAGCCATGGGGGTCCTCTGATTTCTGCTCAGTCGCAAAAGAGTTTGTCGTCGGCGGCGATCGCCCGCGCGGTGTCCGGGGCGACCGACAGGAATTGCGCCAGCGCCCGCACCTGCGCCTCGCGCGGGTCGCGCTCACGCAGGTGGATGTGGCCCGGCAGGTTGGCATCGCGCAACTGATCGCTCTCGTGCTCGATGTCGTTGCGGATGGTCGGAATCAGCCGCGCCATGGCGGCCTCGGAAGTGCGCTCTCCGGCAAGGCCCATGCGCGTGGCATGCCCGGCAAGGAAGCCGTCGGAGAACTCGCAGTCGATCTGCAGCAGGCGCGTCACCGCGCGGTCACGGCAGAAATCCTCGATCAGATCGAGACTGCCGGGATCGATACAGATCACCAGCCGCGCGTCGCCGAAATAGTCATAGAGCATGCGCATCAGCGCCCGGCGATGCCGGTGGCGTTTGTCCATGGTCGACTGCACCCCGCCCAGATCGGGCAGCGGGCAGCTTTCTTCGTCGAACAGGTAATCGACGCAGGGCAGCGTGGTCTTGTCGCGGATGTGGCCGATCAGCCGTTTCGCCACGTGCCATTTCTTGCTGACCACGATCAGCAGTTCGCGCTCACGCCCCAGCGAGCTCTCGGTTTCCCAAAAGCGCGGCGCGAAGCGGCGCCCGATGCGCCCCTTTTTGGTGAGAAAGCTGTAGAGCGAGCGCCCCTCATTCGAGATCCGGAACTGCACGCCCTCCGAGGCGTAGAGCACCCCCAGCCGTCGGCGCAGGTCCTGCGCGCCGGGGCTGATCTTGCGGGCAAAGAGGAAATCCTGCGCCAGCAAGAGATCGTAGTGATCGTTGTAGAAGGTGACCGGCATGCCGTAGTCCGAAAACATCAGGAAGGTCAGCGTGCGGCTGTCGATCTCCGCCTCGGGCACCAGATGCCGCACCAGCGTCTGAAAGAAGGTCTCGTCGGGGATCCACGTGCCGCGGAAGAAGCGCACCACGTCGGGCCGGGCGGCGACGAAGCTCAGGATCGCTTCGACGGTGCGCCGCCGCAGGCACCACCATTGCGAGCCGATCATCACCTCCAGATCGGCCGGGATGCGCCGCGTCAGGCCGAGCCGCCGCTGCGCCTCGAACATCGCATAGAAGCGCCGCTTCTGGGTGCGCTCGTTGAACAGATGGCGGTAGATCAGCCGCTCTTCCTTCCAGCCGGTCTTGATCCAGTCCGATCGGAAGAAATCGAAACTTTCGATGTAATCGGCCTCGCGCGCATCAAGAAAATCATGCGCGTATTGCGCCGACTTGATCGCCATGCAGTCGCCCGACAGCATGTAGAAATGCGTCGCCCGTGGAAAGGCATCGACCGCTGCGGTCAGGGCGGCCAATGTGGCCTGCACCAGCGACCATTGCCCCCATCCGCATTTCACCCGCCGCCGTGCGAAGGTCACATTGGGGGCGTCGGCAAGCGCGGCGCGAATTTTCTGATAGTCGGCGAGGGGCGCGCGCGCATCGAAGTGGATCGCCATGCAATCGCCCGCAGCGGTCAGGCTCTGCGCCTGCCGGATGATCGCGTCCGGATCCTTGTGGCACAGCAGTATGAAGGCAATCTTCGCCAAAGGATGAGGTCCGCCCAATTTTCGCCCGCATCTTCGCCTTTACCGCTGCGAAGACGTTGTACAGGCCAGTGTCTTTTGCTTTTTTGCATGCCCATGGAGCCTGCGACAAGCGGGGCCGATGCAAGGAGTTGAGAGTATGGGGTTTCCGGGTACCTGGATGACCGAGAGCGAAAGCATGATCTACCGGGTCGTGCCGAAATGCGCCTGCTCCACCATCGGCCAGATCATGTACTACTCGGACCATGGGGAGTTCTTCGACGGCGACATCCATGACGCCGAGCGCGGCCTGCACAAGTGGAACCGCGACGAGAGCCAGAACCCGATCAAGGCCAACGTGAAGACCCGCAGCGCGCCCGCCTTCACCTGCGTGCGCAACCCCTACACGCGCATTCTGTCGAGCTTCTTCGACAAGATCTGCGGCATCCAGCGCAACGGCAACCGCTACCGCGGCAATATGGTCCCGATGCTGGTGCAGAAATACGGCATCGAGGTCGGCGGCGAGGACGGCAAGCAAGACTTCGACCAGATCCGCTCGTTCCGGCGGTTCCTGCTTTTTGCCCGCGACAGCATCCGCTGGCGCCGCCCGATGGACCCCGACATTCACTGGTCTTCGGTATCGGGCCATGTCTCGACCTTCATCGCGGGTGGCGGGCGCTACGACCAGATAGTCTGGACCGAGAAATTCGACGAAGGCATGCAGGGCGTGCTTGATCGCGTGCAGACCCGTCACACCGTCGACCTTTCGGCGATCCCGCGTTTCAACGAATCCGAAAGCCACGGGCCGAAGCGCGCGCATCCGGTCGAAGACTACTTCGACGATCTGTCGATGCATCTGGTCTATGAGATCTACAAGCGCGACTTCGATCTTTTCCGCTACGATTTCGAGAACCCGGCGAACAAGATGCCGATCGGCGAGATCGACCTCGACGAGGTGCACGCCAAGCTCGGCGACTGAGTCTCAGGCCGGGCCCGGCGCGATCGCGCGGCATGGATGTCTCGCCTCCGCCGACCTCGGTCATAGTCGCGCCAGACATCCCGAAGACAGCACAGGGGGGCGGGCCGAGTGCCCGATCCTCAGACGTCCAACTCCTCCGAGGGAATCATCGGAAAGAACTCACCGGACGACCACAGTCCGAACCAACTCGCGCCCTCATGCTCATGGTGCGCGCCCAATTCGACCAGCCGGTAGAAACTCTTGCGGTCGATCAGCGCCTCTAGATTGGCACGGATGTGAATGTAGGGCGACGGCTCGCCGCTGGCGGGGTCGCGCACCACGCAGATCGGATGCTCTGGCCCGGCGACGGCAAAATCGCCCACATGGGTCTGGAAGGTCAGCACCTGCGCGGTTCCTTCGCCTTCGGCCTCGAAGTCGATGGCCACGAACGGCGCATCCTCCACCGTGATCCCGACCCTCTCGACCGGCGTCACGAGGAAGTATTTGTCGCCGTCTTTCCTCAAGATCGACGAAAAAAGCTTCACCAACTCGAAGCGCCCAATCGGCGTACCGAGGTAGAACCACGTGCCATCGCGGGCAATTCTCATGTCGAGATCGCCACAAAAAGGCGGGTTCCATTGCTCCACCGGCGGCGCTCCGCGGCCCGAAGCGGCGCGTGCTGCAGCAGCTATGCCCTCAGCAGAGGGAGTCACGTAATTTTGTGTGCGCATTACTTTTGCCATTTTCCACCCCCGCGATACACTCGCTTCGGTAAAGGATTTACGCAAGGGAGTCTCCCCCATGTCCGAAGACCTGGTTGCCGAGATCGAGGCGCTGGAAGAAAAGCTCGCCGAAGCCAAAGCGGCGATCACCCGGCGTTTCATCGGTCAGGAGCGGGTCGTCGACCTGACCCTTGCCGCACTGCTCTGCGGCGGTCACGCCCTGCTCATCGGCTTGCCCGGCCTTGGCAAAACCCGGCTGGTGGAAACCCTGTCGACGGTGATGGGCCTCAATGGCAACCGCGTGCAGTTCACCCCCGACCTGATGCCCGCCGATATTCTTGGCTCGGAGGTTCTGGAAACCACAGCCGACGGCTCGCGCGCCTTCAAGTTCCTGCCCGGCCCGATCTTCTGCCAGCTGCTGATGGCCGACGAGATCAACCGCGCCTCGCCGCGCACCCAGTCAGCGCTGCTGCAGGCGATGCAGGAAAAATCGGTGACCATCGGCGGCGAGACCCGCACGCTGGACCTGCCGTTCCACGTGCTCGCGACGCAGAACCCGATCGAGCAGGAGGGCACCTACCCGCTGCCCGAAGCGCAGCTTGACCGCTTCCTCGTGCAGATCGACGTCGCCTATCCCGACCGCAAGACCGAGAAAGACATCCTTCTGGCCACCACCGGCACCGAAGAGGCGCAGGCGCATCAGGTGTTCGACCCTGCCACGCTGATCGCCGCACAGCATCTGCTGCGCCGCATGCCGGTGGGCGACTCGGTGGTCGAGATGATCCTCGATCTGGTGCGCGCCTTCCGCCCGGCCGATCCCTCCGCCTCGACACGCGTGAAAGACACCGTGGCATGGGGCCCCGGCCCGCGCGCCGCACAGGCGTTGATGCTGACCGTCCGCGCCCGCGCGCTGCTGCAGGGCCGCCTCGCGCCCTCCCCCGCCGATGTGATCGACATGGCCCGCCCGGTGCTGGTGCACCGCATGGCGCTGACCTTCTCGGCCCGCGCCCGCGGCGAGGATCTGGGCACCATCATCGACGAGGTCTGCGCCACGCTCACGCCCTCTGAGGCTGCGGCTTGATCAGCCCCATCGCCCAGCTCCGGCAGAGCGCACAGGAAGAAGCCACCCGTTTCCCGGCCCTTCTCGCCCGGGCCGAGCATCTGGCGGGCACCGTCCTGCTGGGCGAACACGGCCGCCGCCGCTCGGGGCTGGGCGACGATTTCTGGCAATACCGCCCGCTGCGCCCCGGCGACACCTACCGCAGCATCGACTGGCGCCGCTCGGGTCGCGGCGACGAGCAATTCGTGCGCGAACGCGAATGGCAGATCGCGCAGAGCGTGCAGCTCTGGGTCGATAGCGGCGCCTCGATGCGATTCTCGTCGGACAAGGACCTGCCCGCCAAGGGCGACCGCGCCCGTTTGGTGGCGCTGTCCACGGCGATCTTGCTGATCCGCGGCGGCGAGCGGGTGGGCTTCACCGGCTGGTCCCTGCCGCCGCGCAACGGCGACGTGCAGATCCTCAGGCTCGCCGAGGCGATGAGCGAAGAGGGGGAGGACGACTATTCCGAACCGGAGGCGCGCGGCATGATCCCGCACGCCCGCGCGATGTTCGTCTCGGACTTCATGGGCGATCTTGCCCCGGTCGAGGCGGCATTGACCAAGGCCGCCGACCGCGGCGTGCGCGGTGTGCTTCTGCAGGTGCTCGATCCGTCGGAAGAGAGCTTCCCGTTCAAGGGGCGCACGATTTTCGAAAGCGTTGGCAAGACCTTGGCGCATGAGACGCTGAAGGCGGGCGACCTGCGCGCGCGCTATCTGGAACGGCTGGCGGAACGCAAAGCGCGGCTTGAACATCTTGCCCGCTTAACGGGTTGGCAGTTTTTATGCCATCATACCAGTGACAGCGCGCAGAACGCCCTGCTGTGGGTGTACCGCGCGATGGACGGAGGGCACGGATGACCGTTCTCGGCCCCCTGGGCTTCACGGCCCCTTGGTTGCTTCTTGGATTGCTGGCGCTGCCGGTGCTCTGGGTGATCCTGCGCGCGGTGCCGCCCGCACCGATCCGGCGGCTGTTTCCCGGGGTGGCGCTGCTGCTCGGGTTGCAAGACGACGATCAGGTCACCGACCGCACGCCGTGGTGGCTGCTGCTGCTGCGCATGCTGGCGGTGGCGGCGGTGATCATCGGCCTTGCCGGGCCGATCCTGAACCCCGAGGACGATGCGCAGACCGCCGGCAGCGGCCCGCTGCTGGTGGTGATGGATGCCAGTTGGTCGTCGGCGTCTGACTGGCGCGCCCGCGAGGCGGCGCTGGATGCGCTGCTGGCCCGCGCTGAACGCGACGCGCGGCGTGTCGCCGTGCTGCGCCTGACCGAACCCGACCCCCCGCAATTCCAAGAGGCCGCGGTGCTGCGCAGCCGTCTCGGCGGGCTGCAACCTGCAGCATGGGAGCCGGGCGAAAGCCAGACTGGCCGCGCCATGGCGCTGCTGCCCGACGGCGATTTCGACAGCTACTGGATGTCCGACGGGCTCGCCCGCGACAGCCGCGAGCCGCTGCTCAATGCGCTGATGGACCACGGGCAGGTCACCGTCTTCGAAAGCCCGCGAAACCTGACCGCGCTGCTGCCGCCCAGCTTTGCCGACGGCAATGTGCAGGTGACGGCACGCCGCCTGCACGCGGGCGCCGAGCGCGAGATCTCGATCGCCGCGCACGGGCTCGACCCGGCGGGCAACCCCGCGGTTCTGGTGCGCGCTCCGCTGACCTTCGAAGACGGCGCCACCGAGGGAACGCTCGACCTGTCGCTGCCCGCCGAACTGCGCGCCCGCATCACCCGCTTCGAGATCGACGGCGCGCGCAATGCCGGCGCTGTCAGCCTGCCGGACGACAGCCTGCGCCGCCGCGAGGTCGCGCTGATCGCCGGCAACGAGAACCGCGAGGGGCTGGAACTGCTCTCGCCGCTCTACTACCTGCACAAGGCGCTGGAGCAGGACGTCGATATCCTCGACGGCGCGCTGACCGAGGTCCTGCCCGCCAACCCCGATGTGATCGCGCTGGCCGATGTCGCCACGCTCGGCCCCGCCGAGACCGAGGGCGTCACCGAATGGCTGCAAGGGGGCGGCACATTGCTGCGCTTCGCCGGCCCGCGCCTCGCTGCATCGGATCTTTCGCGCGACCGCGAAGACCCGCTGATGCCCGTGCGCCTGCGCGCGGGCGGGCGGTCCGTTGGCGGCGCGATGAGTTGGGGCGAACCCAAGACGCTGGCCCCCTTCCCCGCCGGCAGCCCCTTCGAAGGGCTGCAGATCCCCGAGGATGTGACCGTCACCAGTCAGGTCATGGCGCAGCCCGATCCCACGCTGGCCGACCGGGTCATCGCGCAACTCAGCGATGGCACGCCGCTGGTCACCCGCAAGCGCGTCGGCTCTGGTCAGGTGGTGCTGTCCCATGTCACCGCCAACGCCGAATGGTCGACCCTGCCACTGTCGGGCCTCTTCGTGCAGATGCTTGAGCGGCTGGCGATCTCTGCCATGCCCGCCACGCCCGAGCCCGGCGATCTGGCCGGCACGGTCTGGCAGCCGCTGCGCGTGCTCGACGGCTTCGGCGCGGTCACCGACGCTGGCACCCTGCCCGGCGTCGCGGGCGAGGCGCTGCTCACAGATCCGCTCGGCCCGGAACTGCGCCCCGGCCTCTATCAGGGCGACGACCGCAGTCTCGCGCGCAATGTCGTCACCGCAGACACCGCCTTGCAGCCGGCCACATGGCCCGACACGGTGCCGGTTGAAGGGCTGAGCCGACCGCAGGAGACCCCGCTTGCAGGCTGGCTTCTGGCGCTGGCCATTGCGCTGCTGCTGGCCGATGTGATCGCGTCGCTAGCCCTCTCGGGTCGTCTGCGCGGTGCCCGGCCCACCGGCACGGCAGCCGCGGTGCTTCTGGCGCTTGCGGCCGGCTCCTTCACCGCACCGGGCCCGGCTCAGGCGCAGGAAAACACGCGCAGCAGCCCCGTGTCCGATGCCTTTGCCGAGGCCGCCACCGGCGAGCTGACGCTGGCGCATGTGGTCACCGGCGATGCGCAGGTGGACGAACTGGCGCAGGCCGGTCTGAGCGGCCTGTCTGATACGCTCTACTTCCGCACCTCGGTCGAGCCCTCCGATCCGATGGCCGTCGATCTGGAAACCGACGAACTGGCGTTCTTCCCGCTGCTCTACTGGCCGATCGTGCCCTCGCAGCCGACGCCGTCGCCCGCCGCCTATGCCAAGCTCAACGAATACCTTCGCTCGGGTGGGATGATCCTCTTTGACACGCGCGATGCCGATGTGGCCAGCTTCGGCGCCGCCTCTCCCGAGGGGCGCAAGCTGCGCGAACTGGCCGGACCGCTAGACATCCCGCCGCTGGAGCCGGTGCCGCAGGACCACGTTCTAACGCGCACTTTCTACCTGCTGCAGGACTTCCCCGGTCGCTACACCAGCCGTGACGTCTGGGTCGAGGCGGCGCCGCCCGATGCCGAACTGATCGAGGGGATGCCCTTCCGCAACCTCAACGACAACGTCACCCCGGTGGTGATCGGCGGCAATGACTGGTCCGCGGCATGGGCGGTGGACGACAGAGGCAACCCGTTGGTGCGCATCGGCTCGGGCTTTGCCGGCGAGCGGCAGCGCGAGATTGCCTACCGCTTTGGCGTCAACCTCGTGATGCACGTGCTGACCGGCAACTACAAATCCGATCAGGTGCACGTCCCGGCGCTGCTCGACAGGCTGGGCCAATGACGGCGGCCCCGACCAAGACAATGAACAGGCAGGCTTTATGACCGGCGAAATCGTCTTCGACCCGCTGCTGCCCTGGCCGCTGATCGCCGGCTTGGGCGTTCTGGCGCTGGCCTCGGTGCTGTTGGCGCTCTGGCGCGGCATGCCCGGCTGGGCGCTGCGTCTCTGCGCCGGTCTGGTGCTGGTGGCCGCGCTGACCCAGCCGTCGTTTCAGGAGGAGGACCGCGCACCGCTTTCGGACATCGTGCTGATGCTCGAGGACCAGAGCGCCTCGCAACGCCTCGGTGACCGGCTCGAAACCACCTCCGAGGCCGCCGATGTGATGGAAGCGCGGCTCACCGCCCGCCCCAACACCGAGGTGCGCCGCATCACCGTGCCCGATGGCGATGGCGACAGCGGCACCCTACTGATGACCGCCTTGTCCGAAGCGCTGGCCGAGGAACCGCGCGGCCGCATCGCCGGGATCTTCCTGCTGTCGGACGGGCGGCTGCACGATCTTGAACGCGCCCCGTCGCTGCCCGCGCCTCTGCACCTGCTGCTGACCGGGCGCGAGACCGACTGGGACCGCCGTCTGATCGTCAAGAACGCGCCGGCCTTCGCCATTCTCGGCGAGCCGGTCACCCTGACGCTGCGCGTCGAGGATGACGGCGCCGCGCCGCAGGAATCCGAGACCGATTTGGAGATCTCTGTCGATGGCGGCGAGCCGGAGACTTTCCGCGTGCCACTTGGTCAGGACATCGAATTGCCGGTCACCCTGCCGCACGGCGGGCTCAACGTGATCCAGTTCACCGTGCCCGAGGCCGAGGGCGAACTGACCGACCGCAACAACACCGCGCTGGTGCAGATCAACGGCGTGCGCGACCGGCTGCGCGTGCTGCTGGTTTCGGGCGAGCCCCATTCCGGCAGCCGCACGTGGCGGAACCTTCTGAAATCGGACAGTTCCGTTGATCTGGTGCACTTCACCATCCTGCGCCCCCCGGAAAAGCAGGACGGCGTGCCGGTGACCGAACTTTCGCTCATCGCCTTCCCCACGCGCGAGCTTTTCCTCGAGAAGATCGAGGATTTCGACCTGATCATCTTCGACCGCTACAAGCGGCGCGGCATCCTGCCCGCCATCTATCTCGACAATGTGCGCAACTATGTCGAGCAGGGCGGCGCGGTGCTGGTTGCCGCCGGCCCGGATTTCGCCAGCGCCGATTCCATCTACCGCTCTCCCCTTTCCGAAATTCTGCCCGCCGAACCCACCGCCCGCGTCATCGACGAAGGCTATCGCCCGCAGGTCACAGACCTTGGCGAGCGTCATCCGGTGACCGCCGGTCTGACCGGCGCCGATAGTTGGGGCCGCTGGATGCGGCAGATCGAAGTCGAACCGAACGACAGCGCCGAAGTGCTGATGTCCGGCGCTGAGGAACGCCCGCTTCTGGTGCTCGACCGGGTCGGCGAGGGGCGCGTGGCGCTCATCGCCTCGGATCAGGCGTGGCTCTGGTCACGAGGGTTCGAGGGTGGCGGCCCGCAACTCGACCTGCTGCGCCGCTTGGCGCATTGGATGATGAAAGAGCCCGAACTTGAGGAAGAGGCGCTCTGGGCCGAGGCCACCGGCCAGTCGATGCGCATTATCCGCCGCACGCTGGAAGAGGGTGTCGGTGCGGTGACGGTCACGCGGCCCGATGGCACCGAAGAAGAGGTGCCTCTCGAAGAGGTGTCGCCCGGGCGCTTCGAGGCGATCTATCAGGGCCCCGAGATCGGCCTTTACCGCCTGAGCGAAGGTGATCAGGAGGCGGTGATCGGCCTTGGCCCCGCCGCCCCGCGCGAGTTTGAGCAGACCATCGCCAGCGGCGCGGCGCTGGAGCCGGTGGTGTCGTCGCTGCGCGGTGGCGAGGCGCGGATCGAAGACGGCTTTCCCAGCATCCGCACGGTCAGCGCCGGACGCCCCGCCGCCGGTCGCGGCTGGCTCGGCATCACCCCGCGCGAGGCCTTTGAGACCATGGACATCACCCGCATCCCGCTGCTGCCCGCTTGGCTGACGCTGCTGCTGGCCGCGGGCTTCATCGTCGGGGCATGGCTGCGCGAAGGCCGGCGCTGATCACCGCAGATCAAGCGCAAGGCGGGTTTCGCCCCAGCCGTCGATCAGACAGCGCGCGCGGATAAACACGCGCCCTGTCCCCGCGGGGACAGCGACGCCGGAGAGGCTGCGGGTGAAAGGCTGCTCGGCCTCATGCGGGTGCGCCAGAACACGGGTGCCCAGCACGGTGCCGTCTTCGGTCTCGACCCGCCAGCCATCCGCATAGTGCTCCCACCCGGTGTCGGGATGGGCCAGCGTCACCGACACGCGCCAGCCCTCTCCGACGCGCTCTGCCTCGGCCGACAGCACTTCTGGCTCGGCGGCGGCAAGTGGCAACGCGGCAAGACAAAGCAGCAAGGCAAGCATGGGTTTCATGCTCGGCAGTATGGCACAGATGCCAGCGAAGAGATGTGCAAAAGCCTGCGAAGGCTCGTGCCTACTCGTCTTCGGCGGCCAGCAGCACCTCGCGCGATTGCGAGGTGAACTCACGCCGCAGGATCACCCCGAGCGTGATCACCGCCGCCACGACCAGTGGCCACGCGCCCAGCAACCAAGCCGACGAGCCGATTCCGAAGTAGACCGACCGCAAGCCGCGATTGTAGCTGCGGGCCGCCAGAATGTTGATCTCCGCCGCTTTCGCCGCGCGGGCGTAGGCGGTGGCGCTGCTGTCGTTGGGCGTGGCGCCCATCATCACCGAGCAGTAGCCGAACAGCCGGTTGGACCAGACGAATTTCAGAAAGGCATTGGCCGCGAACACGAGGATCAGCAGCAGCTTTGCTTCCCAGACGATCGCCGGGGCATCGCCGCCCGCCGAGAGATCCTCGGCCACGCCGCGCACCTGTTCGGGGTTGCCCAGCAGCGCGAAGATCCCACCGATGGCGATCATCGAGGTAGAGGCGAAAAAGGCGGTGCTCTGCCGCAGGCTGCCGACGATCTGCGAGTCGAAGATGCGCGGCTGGCGGGTGACGAAATGCTTCATCCATTGCCGCCGGTATCGCGCCATCAGCACAGTCACCGACGGGCGGCGTTTGGGCGGGTTCTCGATGAACCACGAGCCCCCCAGCCAGCAGGTCAGCAGCAGTGCAACACCAGCCAGATCGACCGGCGAAAACGAGGTGAGCGTATCGAGCCACGGCCCCATGGTCAGAACGGCTTTGCCACGACGAGCCACAGGATGGCGATCGTGCCGACCACGCTGATCTCGTTGAAGATGCGCAGGAACATGTCCGACTCGCGGAACTCGCCGCGCTTGGCCCGACCGACCAGAACGCCGGTCCAGACGTAATGCGCCGCCAGCAGCACCACGAGGCCGATCTTGGCGTGCAGCCACGGCGGAAAGCCCCAGTAGACGCCCAGCCAGACGCCGGTGATCGCCGCAATCACCGCCAGACCCGCAGAGAAGCGATAGAGCCGGTAGGTGAGATCGCCCAGCGGACCGAAGGCGCCGGTCTTGGCGTAGTCGCGCTTCCAGTAGATCAGCGCGCGCGGCACGGCGAAAATGGAGGTCATCCACCCCATGACGCAGAGAATATGTATGATCTTGAGCCAGTCCATGGGTTTACCTGCTATCATTCGTCCACGCCGCGCAAGAGGCCCCGAAGCCGGCCCGGCCCTCTGTGGCAAAATCTCTTGGCCTCGCACAGAATTGGTTATATGACTTTACCAATTCGAGGAGGAGACCCCGATGGAGATGCCAGCCCCCAACGCCAGCATTCTTGCGCGCAAGGATCGGATCGTCGCGCGCTTGCGCGAGGTCCTGCCTGCCAGCGCGGTGATCTCGGACGAGGCCGAAACCCGCGCCTATGAATGCGATGCGCTGACCGCCTACCGCTGTCCGCCGCTGTGCGCGGTGCTGCCATCGAGCACCGAAGAGGTCTCGGAGGTGCTGAAGATCTGCCACGACGAAGGCGTGCCGGTGGTGCCGCGCGGCGCGGGCACCTCGCTTGCGGGCGGCTCTCTGCCCACCGCCGATTCGGTGATCCTCGGCGTGGCGCGGATGAACCAAGTGCTTGAGACGGATTACGCCAACCGGGTGATCCGGGTGCAGACCGGGCGCACCAACCTGTCGGTCAGCGGCGCGGTGGCCGAGGAAGATTTCTTCTACGCGCCCGACCCGTCGTCGCAGTTGGCCTGCGCCATCGCGGGCAATATCGCGATGAACTCGGGCGGCGCGCATTGCCTGAAATACGGGGTGACCACCAACAACCTGCTGGGCGTGACCATGGTGCTGATGGATGGCACGGTGATCGAACTGGGCGGCGCGCATCTCGATGCGCCGGGGCTCGACCTGCTGGGCGTGGTCTGCGGCTCGGAAGGGCAGCTTGGCGTCGTCACCGAGGCCACGCTGCGCATCCTGCGCAAACCCGAGGGGGCGCGCCCCGTGCTCATGGGATTCGCCTCGAATGAGGTCGCCGGGGAATGCGTGTCGGACATCATCAAGGCGGGCGTGCTGCCGGTGGCCATCGAGTTCATGGACCGGCCCTGCATCGAAGCCTGCGAAGCCTTTGCCCACGCCGGCTACCCGATGTGCGAGGCGCTGCTGATCGTCGAGGTCGAAGGCTCGGAGGCAGAAATCGCCGAGCAACTGGAAAAGATCACCGCGATCGCCCGCCGCCACAACCCGGTGGAACTGCGTGAAGCCAAGGACGAGGACGAGGCGGGCCGCATCTGGCTGGGCCGCAAATCCGCCTTTGGCGCCATGGGGCAGATCAACGATTACATGTGCCTCGACGGCACGATCCCGGTGTCGGAACTGCCCTACGTGCTGCGCCGCATCGGCGAGCTGTCGGAGCAGTTCGGCTTGAAGGTGGCCAATGTGTTCCACGCCGGGGACGGCAATATGCACCCGCTGATCCTGTTCAACGCCAACGAGGAAGGCCAGCTGCAGCTGTGCGAGCGGCTGGGGGCGGAGATCCTCAAGCTTTGCGTCGAGGTTGGCGGCTGCCTGACCGGCGAGCACGGCGTGGGGATCGAGAAGCGCGACCTGATGCACACGCAGTATGGCTCCGCCGATCTTGAGGCGCAGATGGCGGTGAAGGACGTCTTCGACGCGGGCTGGCTGCTGAACCCCGCCAAAGTGTTCCCTCTGGACGCCTCGGACGCGCGCCGCAGCGCGGCGCTGGCCGCCGAGTGAGCGGCGCGGGCTGGCCCAGCACGCAGCACACAGCGGGGCCAGCCCCCGCACGCACCAACAGCGGGGGCCAGCCCCCGCACCCCCGGGATATTTTCATCTAGACGAAGTGGCATGAGACCAGAGACAGAGAAAGATCTAGCCGAGGCGATCCTCGGCGCGAATGGCGCCCTGTCGATCCGCGGTGGCGGCACCCGCGCCGTCGCCATGGCCGAGGGCGAGCCGCTGGACACCAGCGGGCTGCGCGGCATCACCCTCTATGAGCCCGGCGCTCTGACGCTAGTGGCCAAGGCGGGCACGCCGCTGGCCGAGGTCGAGGCCGCGCTGGACGCCGAAGGCCAGCGCCTGCCCTTCGAGGTGCCCGACCTGCGCGCGCTGCTGGGCCGCGAGGGAGCGAGCACCCTTGGCGGGATCACCGCCGCCAATGCCTCGGGGCCGCGCCGCATCGCCGCGGGCGCCTGCCGGGATTTCCTGCTGGGCGTGCGGTTCGTCGATGGCGCAGGCACCATCGTGTCGAACGGCGGGCGGGTGATGAAGAACGTCACCGGCTATGATCTGGTGAAGCTGATGGCCGGCAGCCACGGCACGCTTGGCGTGTTGACCGAGGTCAGTTTCAAGGTACTGCCCCGCCCCGAAACCGCCGCCACGCTGCTGCTGCAGGGCTTGTCGGACGAGGCTGCGGTGGCGGCGATGGCAAAGGCGCTTGGCTCGCCCTTCGATGTGACCGGCGCCGCGCATGATCCTTCCAGCGGGCAGACCGCGCTGCGCATCGAGGGCTTCGAGAAATCCGTCGGCTACCGGCTCGAGCAGATGCGCGCGCTGTTTTCTGACGTGCAGAGCCATGTGGCCGAAGATGGCGCCGCGCTCTGGGCCGGGATCCGCGATGTGGCGCCGCTGCAGGGGCGCGCCGGGGATATTTGGCGCATCTCGTGCAAACCCTCGGATGCGCCGAAGCTGGCGGCGCGGCTGCAGGCCGACGCAATGCTCTACGATTGGGGCGGCGGATTGATCTGGGCGCTGCTGCCCGAAGGCACCGACGCGCGCGCCCGTCTTGGCGGCTTTTCCGGCCATGCGACACGGGTCCGTGGCAGCGGCGAAACGCCCGCCTTCCCCCCCGAGCCCGCGCCGGTCGCCGCGCTGAGCGCCGGGCTGCGCACCCGCTTCGATCCGCGCGGGGTGCTGAACCCCGGATTGATGGCCCGGGCTGATGGCGTGAGCTGAGGACCAAGACATGCAGACGAATTTCACCCCCGACCAGCTGCGCGATCCGGCGATCGAGCGCTCCAACGAGATCCTGCGGTCCTGCGTGCATTGCGGGTTCTGTACCGCCACCTGCCCGACCTACGCGGTGCTGGGCGACGAGCTCGACAGCCCGCGCGGGCGCATCTACCTGATCAAGGACATGCTCGAGAACGAGCGGGTGCCCGACGAGAAGACCGTCAAGCACATCGACCGCTGCCTGTCGTGCCTGTCGTGCATGACCACCTGCCCCTCGGGCGTGCATTACATGCATCTGGTGGACCATGCGCGCGCCTACATCGAAAAGACCTACACCCGGCCCTGGCACGACCGGGCGCTGCGCTGGGTGCTGGCGCGGATCATCCCCTATCCCACGCGCTTCCGCCTCGCGCTGGCGGCGGCCAAGCTGGGGCGCCCCTTTGCCGGGTTGATCCCGGACGCGCGGATCAAGGCGATGCTGGAGATGGCGCCGAAGCGCATTCCGCCGGTAAGCCGCAACGACGACCCGCAAAACTTTGCCGCCACCGCGCCGCAGCGCAAGCGCGTAGCGCTGATGACCGGCTGCGCGCAGAAAGCGCTGAACACCGACATCAACGACGCCACCATCCGGCTGCTGCGGCGGCTTGGCTGCGAGGTGGTGGTGGCCAAAGGGGCGGGCTGCTGTGGCGCGCTGACCCATCACATGGGGCGCGAGGCCGAGGCGCATGGCTCTGCCGAGGCCAATATCCGCGCATGGAAGGCCGAGATCGACGGCGCGGGCCTTGATGCCATCGTCATCAACACTTCGGGCTGCGGCACCACGGTGAAGGACTACGGCCATATGTTCCGCGATGGCCCGCACGCAGAGGCGGCGGCGGAGGTGTCGGCCAAGGCGATGGACATCAGCGAGCTGCTGCGCGATTTGGAGATTCCCGACGCCGCCTTGGCCGAAGGGCCGAAGGACCTGCGCGTGGCCTATCACGCCGCCTGTTCGCTGCAGCACGGGCAGAAGGTGAAATCGGCGCCGAAGGACTTGCTCAAGCGCGCCGGCTTCGAGGTGGTGGAACCGGCCGACAGCCACCTGTGCTGTGGCAGCGCCGGCACCTACAACCTGCTGCAACCCGAGATCTCCAAACAGCTGCGCGACCGCAAGGTCGGCACGCTGGAGGCGAAGGCACCACAGGTGATCGCCGCGGGCAATATCGGCTGCATGATGCAGATCGGCTCGGGCACCGGCGTGCCGGTGGTGCACACGGTGGAACTGCTCGACTGGGCCACCGGCGGGCCGAAGCCGAGGGCGCTGGAAGAGACCGCCTGACCGCCGCGAAAGCGCCCGCGCCACACCGGCGCGGCGCCCAAATTTCGCCTCAGAGTTTCCCTAGCGTGACCCGGCGAACAGGGAGTCACCGGCGTGAAATACCTTATTGCGCTGCTCGCGTCGCTGCTGGCCATGCCGGCCATAGCGCAGAGCGGCGGCCTCTTTTCCATGGAAAGCCGCGAGGACGGGCGGGGCTGGGAAGCCGTCGGGCGTCTGGAGATCGGCGGCAAGGCGTTCTGCACCGGCGCGCTGATCGCGCCGGATCTCGTGCTGACCGCCGCGCATTGCCTGTTTGACGCGGGCACCGGCGCACGGGTGCCGGTGGATCAGATCCAGTTCCTGGCCGGATGGCGCAATGGCCGGGCCGCGGCCTATCGCCGCGTGCGCCGGGCGGTGGCACTGCAGGAGTATGATTTCATGGCCCCCGCCAGCCCCGAGCGGGTGCGCCACGACGTGGCGGTGATCGAACTGCAGCTGCCAATCCGCAACACGGCCATCGCGCCCTTCGGCCTTGGCCCGCTGCCCGAGGCGGGCGACGAACTGGGCGTCGTCTCTTATGCCCACGACCGCTCGGAAGCGCCCGCTCTGCAGGACTATTGCGGCGTTCTCGACCGGCGGGACAGCATGCTCGTGCTCGACTGCTCGGTGGACTTCGGCAGTTCCGGCTCGCCGGTCTTTTCCTTTGCCGAGGGCACGCCGCGCATTGTCTCGGTGATCTCGGCCAAGGCGCAGGCGGGCGGCGCACAGGTGT
The DNA here is from genome assembly GCF_056161345.1 of Salipiger sp. ABF4_146. Taxonomy (NCBI): domain Bacteria; kingdom Pseudomonadati; phylum Pseudomonadota; class Alphaproteobacteria; order Rhodobacterales; family Roseobacteraceae; genus Salipiger; species Salipiger sp. ABF4_146. Next base: position 147,031 of record NZ_JBSWYX010000003.1, read on the forward strand.
CGCTGGCGACCGGGCTTTCGACACCGCTGGCGCAGTTGCGCGGCGCACTTGATGAGGATGACGTGTTCAACCCGCTCAGCGCCGGCAGCCGCCGCGATACCGGCGCGAAGTTCATCAAGCCATGAAAGCGCCTGTCCTCTTCATAGCCGCTCTGCTGGCGCTGCCCGCATGGGCCAACGCGCAATCGCTTTCGCGCACCGGCAGCGGCGCCAATTTCGACGTGCTCGACCAGCGCGGCGAACTGCTTGGGTGGGAGGCGGTGGGCCGGCTCGAGGGCGAGAATTCGATCTGCACCGGTGCGCTGATCTCGCGCGATATCGTGCTGACCGCCGCGCATTGCGTCTACGATGCCGCAGGCAGACCGCGCCCGCCCGCCAGCCTGACCTTTCGCGCAGGCTATCACCATGGCACGCAGATCGTCGCCCAGCGGGTGCGCCGCTGGGTGACGCCCGAAGCGTATGTGCAGCAGGCGAAACCGACGCATGAGATGGTGGCCACCGACGTGGCGCTGCTGCAACTCGAGGCACCGGTGACAATCGCCGAAGCCGATCCCTTCCGCCTGCTCGGTCACGCCCCCGAGGGCACCGAGGTGACCGTGCTCTCGTATGGGCAGGGGCGCGAGGAAGTGCTTTCGCGTGAGCCCTCCTGTGCCATCACCGCGCGCTACGCCGATGATGTGCTTGGCTTTGACTGCGACGTGACCTTCGGCAGTTCTGGCGCGCCTGTGTTCCTGCGCGAGAACGGCCGGTTGCGGATCCTGTCGGTGATTTCCTCCGCCGGGAGCGGTACCGCCTACGGGCCCGGTGTCTCGGGCCTCGTGCCCGCGCTGGCCGCGCGGCTACGCGCCGAGCAAGCCCGCCCTGCCCCCAGCACCGGCGCGCGACGCATCACCGTGGGCGGCGGGCGCGACAGCACCGGGGCCCGTTTCGTGCGGCCCTAGGCTGGCGCGCGACCCGCATCGCGCAGATCTTGAAAGCGGCAAAATCCCTCCCCATTTGAGAGTTACCGGGGCGCCTGAGACAGGGCTCCGGCCAACCCAGCCGCCTGTTCCCCATGGAAAGGCGCATCACAATGGTTTCGCTCAACGGAGGATTCCCATGCGACATTTCGATTTTGCCCCGCTCTATCGTGCCACCGTCGGTTTCGACCAGATCGCCGACATGATGGACCGGGCTCTGGCCAGTGACGTGGCCCAACCCAGCTACCCGCCCTACAACATCGAAAAGACCGCCGACGATGCCTATCGCATCTCGATCGCGGTGGCCGGCTTCTCCGACGAGGATCTGTCGGTGGAGGTGAAGGACCACGCGCTCGTGGTTTCGGCCAAGAAATCCGATGAGGGTGAAGGCCGCAGCTACCTGCACCGCGGCATCGCCACCCGCGCCTTTGAGCGCCGGTTCACGCTCGCCGATCATGTGCGCGTCGAAGGCGCCACGCATGAGAATGGCATGCTGCACATCGACCTGCGCCGCGAGCTTCCCGAAGCGCTGAAACCCCGCCGCATCGCCATCGCCCGCCCGCAGCGCACCGCGGCGATCGAGAGGGACGTGGTCGACAGCAAGTCGGTGAACTGATCCCCTTGCGCCCGCTTTGAGCGCGCACCAAGGCCCCGGTGGACGCACCGGGGCCTTTTCGTGTCGCCGTTGGGCACCGCTAGAACTGCAGCCAGATCGGGCGATGGTCGCTGGCCCGCTGCGTCCTGGCGCCGCCCGACCCTTCGATCTCTTCCTCGTATGCCTCATGCGCGATACCGGCATCGGTGATCTCTGCGGCAAGTGCGGGGGAGGTGGCGAAGTGATCCAGCAGCAGTGGACGGTCCTTCACCTGATCGACAAAATCGTCGAACCGCGCGGTGAACTGCAACGCCGGCGAGACGAAGCGTAGGATCGGGTGGTGGAAGATCAGGTCGGGATAGAAGGTGCTGCCCAGCACGATGTCGGCGATGTTGTGCGACAGGTACTGGCGCTCGAAAAAGTCCGGGCCCGGACCGTCGTTCCAGTCGCCGGTGACAATCACCCGCTCCGCGCCGTCGCGCTTGATCACCTCATCCAGATAGGCCCGCATCCGAAAGCCCTCTGCCGCGATGCGCCGCCGCGCCTTCATCGCCGCCGCGATGAACTCGTGACGGCGCAGAGGGTTGTTGAACAGCGCCTCGCCGTTGTGCACGTATTTCGACTTCGTATGCAGCACGACGATCCGAAACGGCACGCCGACCTTGGGTTTGACATCCACCACCATCGGCACGCGGGTGAAATCATAGGGCTGCAGCAGCAGGTCGCCGTCGACATCGGCCAGCCACACATCCTCAAGTTCCAGCGTCAGCGCATCGGTGGCGTGATCCAGCAGATCGACCTCGCCACCGACTTTGTGCAGAACATAAAGCTTCTGCGCACCCCCGGCCCTGCCGATCAGCGCCTCATAGAGCGGAACGCCGCCCTCGGAGAGAAAGGTGTCGATGAACAGCTGCATCTCCTGAATCGCGCTCGGCCCTTCCTGAATGCACAGGATATCCGGGCTCAGCCGCCTGATGACCCGCGCCACCTTCTGCGCCACCAGACGCGCGTCCGCCTCGCTCAGCGTCCCGGATCCCCAGCTTGGCGCGCGGTTTCCCGAAAACCACTTGTTCATCCACTCGATGTTCCAGTTCACCACCTTCATCATAGCCACTCCCGAATATGACGCGTGACATTCCCGCCTATGGAGAGCGGTAGTCTAACACGGCTTGATGACGGCCGGGTTTTCCTCGGCGGTCTCGGTTCTGAAGAAGGCCCGTGCGAGGCACCGGCAGATCATGTAGCTGACTTCCACCGGCCCGCGCAGCCATCTGGGACATCACTCTCCGGCAACCTCCAGAACCACCGCGCCCGCCCGGTGCCGCCCTTCCACCAAGCGGTGCGCCTCGGCAATCTCATCCAGCGCGAACCGGCTGTCGATCACCGGGCGGAGCTTGCCCGCGCGCCACAGGTCCAGCAGAGCCTCAAGCCCCGCGCGGCTGTCACCACTGACGTGCAGCGCCATGCGCGGCCCGCCGGAGAGCTTAGCCCGCAGCATGTGCCCGAGCTCTCGCAGCCCGAAGTTGAGCGGCAGGAACAGCCCGTCCTTGTCCAGAAGCCGCCGGCTCTGCGGCCAGTCCATCGCCCCCAGCGTATCGAAGACCAGATGATACCGCCCGGCAGGCCGGTCGCGCGTGTAGTCCAAAACCTCCGCCGCACCGAGTGGGCGCAGCAGGGCTTCGCGCCCCGGCCCTGCCACGGCGGTCACCTGCGCCCCCAGCGCAGCGGCGATCTGCGTCGCATAGGCCCCGACGCCACCAGAGGCCCCGAGGATCAGCACCCGCTGCCCATCGGTCACGCCAGCCACATCGCGCAGGAATTCCAGCGCCGTCAGCCCGCCAAAGGGCAGCGCCGCCGCTGCGTCAAACCCCATGCCCTCGGGGATCGGCACCACCGCGCCGTCGGCCTTGGCCAGCGCATATTCCGCGTGCCCGCCATGACCCAGCACCGCGAGCACGCGCTGCCCCACCTCGACGCCGCCGACATCTGCGCCCACAGCCGCCACCTCGCCCGCCACATCCGAACCGGGCACCAGATGGCGCGGCTTCCAAAGACCCGCGACCAGCCGCCCGACCAGCGCCAGCCCCCCGGGAAACGCGGCAGCGCGCAGACGCCAGTCGGCGGTGGTGACCGAGGCCGCACGCACTCGGATCAGGATCTCGCCCGGCCCCGGCTCGGGGCGCGGCAGGTCTTCGATGCGCAGAACGTCGGCGGGGCCGTATCGGCGGGCTGTGGCGGCTTTCATGACGGGCTCCTATGGGTTCAGAGTCAGGTTTTGATTGGATGCGCCGCAAATACACCCCATGATTACGCAGGCATATTGACCGATTATGCACCAGACCCATACGTATTTGCATGGATCTCCCATATGGACTGGCAGAACCTCCGCTTTGACTGGAACCGGCTGCGCGGCTTTCTCGCGACCGCCGAGCAGGGCTCGCTTTCGGGCGCGGCCCGGGCGCTGCAGATGAGCCAGCCGACGCTCGGACGGCAGGTGGCGGCGTTGGAAGCGGAGCTCGGCCTCACCCTCTTCGAACGCCACGGCACCGGGCTTGCGCTCACCGAGGCGGGCATGCAACTGGCCGAACACGCCCGCGCCATGGGCGAGGCGGCAGAGCGCCTGTCGCGCGTCGCCTCCGGCCAGCAGCAGCAGATCGCCGGGCACGTCACGATCACCGCCTCGGAAATCTACGCCGCGTGGCTGCTGCCGCAAATCCTGCCGAAGATCCGCGCCGCCGCGCCCGGGCTGACCGTCGAGATCCTCGCCTCCAACGCCATCCGCGATCTGCGCCGCCGCGAGGCCGATATCGCCCTGCGCAACGCCCGCCCCGAGCAGCCCGACTTCATCGCCAAACGCATCGCCGAGGACCGGGGCAGCTTCTACGCCACGCCCGCTTACCTTGCCTCGCTGCCGCCGATCACCGCCCTGCCCGATCTGGCCGCCGCCGAATTTATCGCCTTCGAGGACCTCGGCCGCCACCGGAGCTTCCTGCGCGATCTGGGGGTGCCGGTCACCGAGGCGAACTTCCCGCTGGTCAGCTCGAGCCACCTCGTGCACTGGCAGATGACGCGCGCCGGGCTGGGCATTGGCGTCGGCCCGCTCGGGCTCGGCGATCCCGACCCGCAGGTCACCCGCGCCCTGCCGTCTTTGGAAATTCCCTACCCGGTCTGGCTGGTCGCCCACCGCGAGTTGCACAGCTCGCGCCGCATCCGCCTCGTCTTTGACCTGCTGGCCGACTTGATCCCTCCGCTCCTGCGCGCGTCCTGATCCTTCTTCTCTTTCCAAATACGCACGGCACACCACCGCCACGAGCGCACCAAACGGCAAGGGCGCCGCCCGGTCTCCCGCACGGCGCCCCTCCGTCGATCCGAAAAATCAGTCGAGCTTGAACGACCAGAAGAAGGTCTCGCCCGAACTGTCGTCGACGCCGTCGTTGTCGGTCGAGACATAGGCTGTGCCATCGGCAGCAATGGCGAGCCCTTCGACCTTGTCGACCACATAGCCGCCCCAGCCCTTCAGGTCGGGGATCAGGTCGCGCACCTCTTCCTTGCTCACCACCGGCAGATCGCCGCCCAGCGGTGCGGGCACCATCTGCGACAGCGGGATGCGGTAGACCTTCTTGGTGACCGCTTCGGCGCCGATCTGGTTGTCGCGCTCGATGACATAGACATGCTCACCGTGGGCGGTGATCTCCGACAGGCCGACCCAGCCCTTTTCCGGCGTCGCCTTGGCATACCGCACGGCGCCCCATTCCTCGGTCTCGGGATTGTAGGCCACCAGCTTCACATGGTTCTCGGGGTCATCGCCCCATTCGCGCTGCACCGCCATCCACAGCGTGCCATCCACCATGGTGATGCCCTCGAAGCCGAAGCGCTTCTCTTCGGCCAGCAGTTCGGCAGGCAGGCTCACCTCATCGTCGATCTCACCCTCTGCCGTCACATGGTAGAGCGCATGCGGGACCAGCCGGTCGGTCCGCCCTTCGGAGGCCAGCCAGAAGCCGCCCTCCCCATCAAGCGTGATGCCCTCGAGGTCGAGCTTCTGCGCCGGGCGGCCCGCGCGGGTCACGTCGAGCGCCTTGGTGATCCGTGCCGGTTTCGACGAGGGGTCGATGGTGAAGATCCGCGGCTGGAAGCCATAGAAGCTGTCGTTGACCGCGTAGACCATGCCGTCATCGCCGGCGACCATGCCCGAGATCGCGCCCCAGCCGATCAGCTCGTCCGCGCCTTCGGAGGTCAGCGTCGGATACATTGCCGCGCCCTCGGCGTACTCGTAGATCATCACATGGGCGCGCACACCGCCGTCTTCGATCAGATCTTCCTCGTTGGCGGTGACCAGCAGGTTGCGCTGCGGGATCGCCACGGCACCCTCGGGGGCAATGCCCGAGGGCAGCATCTGCTTCAGCACCGGGGCGGCGGGATCGGCCATGTCGTAGACCCCGGCGACCGAGCCGCGCTCGGAGAGCAGGATCATGTAGGGCGTGCCGCCAAAGGTCGCGACCTCCATGCCCTCGGGCTCGGCGCCCTTGGCGTCAGAGCGCTTGTCCGGGTAGTGGCCCACCTGCACCACGGCGTGTTCGAAGCTGTTGCCGCTGTCGTAGACCTCGGTGCCGTCCTTGTTGAAGACGGTGAAGCTGCGCGAGCCGCCGTCCATATCGCCCTCATTGGCGATGGCGAAGTGATCGTCGTCAAGCCATTGCACCGAGTCGGGCTCGCGCAGGCGGCCCATCTGGCTCTCGGTGAAGATCAGCGCGCCGCGCTCGTCGGTGGCGTCGATCTCGGTCAGGTCGGTGCTGCCCGCCGAGAAGTGGCTGAGCACCTCGCCCGCCTTGTCCAGCACGACGATGTGGTTGTTCTCTTGCAGGGTCACGACGATCTCGCCCGCGCCGTTGACGTCGACGAACTCGGGCTCGGGGTCTTCCGGCGCGATCTCGGCAAGGCCGGTCACATCGGCTTTCACAAGGCTGGCGCACTCTGCCACGCCATCCACCACGTCGAGGATCGCCACATACCCCGCGGGCATCTGCGGCACCCGGCCATCCCCGGCATCCTCGTTGCGTTCGTTCTCGATGGCCACGGTGACAAAGCTGCCGTCCTGCGACAGTGCCACGCTGTCCGGCTGACCGCCGAGGTCGCACGCGCCAGTGATCTCACCGCTCTCCATATTGACCATCTCGAGCCTGCCCGACGGATCGGTGTAGCTCTCGGACGTGTTCACCCCGACAAAGGCGATATCGCCCGCCACGGCAACCGAGGTCGGCTCGCCGCCCACTTCGATGTTGCCAAGCGGTTGCGGCGCCCGCGGGTCGGTGATGTCGATGCGACCGATCACGCCCAGCGGGCTGTCGGTGTAGACCAGCGTATTGCCATCATCCGAGGCGTAGATGATCTCGGCCGAGGTCACGCGGGCGCGGTCCTCGCCCTCAGCCATGTTCTCGGGCGTGGCAAAGCTGGCGATGCGGTTGAAGGTCATCTCGGCCTGCGCGGCACCGGCGAAAAGCGCCAGCGCCGAGGTCAGGCACAGCGTGCGGAAGGTCATTGGGCGTCCCCCTGTTTTCGGTCCGCACTGCCATGGGGCCGGGATGTAACGCCTGCGTGATGGTAAGGTGACCCCTTCATGACGAGGGACGAGCACACGGCGCTTCCGAAAGTCGCGGAAGGCCCTCAAAATGCCGAAGAATCAGGCTACGGTTCACGGAATTTCGAGCTTATGCAGGGTCTGGCACGATCACATGTTCCGCGGTCCTTGCTTCAGCCATAAGCTTTTGGAGTCACGAAGGAGATTTGATTTGTCGACTGCATTTCGCATCCTGCCTCAGGCCGCATTTTCACCCCGCTCCGGCCTCGGCCTCGCAGCCAGCGCGCTGGCGCTCTGCGTCAGCCTCGCCTGCCCTGCTTTTGCCTCGGAAACCCTGCTCACGCTGATTTCAGCCGATGGCACCGAAACCGCGCTGGACCGGGACGCGCTGGAAGCACTGCCCCAGCACGAGTTCAGCACCGAGACCCAATGGACGTGGGAAGAGCAGAGCTTCAGCGGCCCGCTGCTGCTCGACGTGCTGAAAGAAGCCGGGCTGCGCGACCCGGCTGCGGGCGGAACCATCGAGTTCGTCGCCGATGACGGCTACCACGCGAAAATCGATCTGGCGAAAAGCGCGCAGTACCTGACCGGCGAGTATCCGATCATCACCACGCGCATCGACGGCGAGCCCTTCCCCCTTGAGAACAATGGCCCGCTGTGGGTGATGTTTCCCTATGACGCGCACCCCGAGCTCGACATCAAGCCGGTGCACGACATGACGGTGTGGCAACTCTTGCAGATCGTCGAACTCTCTGAATAACGGCGCGGCACCAGAGCGCCGCCGTGCATACACCGACAGCGCAGGCGCGGCACAGCCGCGCCACCCCAGATTGCGCCGATCAGGCGCCTGTCACCGCCCGGCACAACTTGCTTTCGGGCTCGGCCAGCCCGTCGATGACGTTGAAGTGGTGCTGCCCCGGCGGGATCACCACGTCGCATCGCCCCGTGCCGCGCCAAGCCTCGCCGAGCCAGCGCGCCTGATCCAGGAACACCGGACGCTCCTCGCCACCCACCCAAACCGTCACCGGCACCTGCGGCGCGGGCTGGTGGATCGGGCTTTCCGCCTCCGCCTCGGCCGCATCCAGCTTCAGCCCGGCGTTCATGTCGGTCTGCATCAGCGGGGCCAGATCCGAAAGCGGCGAGATCGGCACCACGCCAGCGATCCGCGCCGCCACCGTATCGGGCAGCATTCCCGGCGCCAGCATCCGCGCCACCAGATGGCCGCCGGCAGAGTGCCCGGTGAGCCGCAGCGGCCCCGCCACCTCGCCCGCCGCCACGCTCACCGCTGCGGCGATCTGCCGGGTAATCTCGCTGATCCGCACGTCAGGGCAAAGATCATAGGACGGCATGGCCACCGCCCAGCCCTGCGCCAGCGGCCCCGCCGCCAGATGCGACCAGACCGAGCGGTCGAATTTCAGCCAGTAGCCGCCATGCACGAAAACCACGAGCCCGCGCGGCGCGCCCTGCGGCAGAAAGAGATCAAGCGCCTGCCGCGGACCATCGCCATAGGACAGGCTGCGCATCCGACCTGCCGCCTGCATCTCGTCGCGAAAGACCTCGGCTGCAGCCGCCCACCGCGGCGGATACTCCGCCGCCCCGTCGATATGAGCCGCATTGGCATATGCGTCGCTAAGGTCCATCGTCTTTCTCCGTTCTCGTACTAGACTTGGAAATAACAGATGCGCAGCCGCCCGCAGCATAAAACGCGGCGGACCGCGCGATACGCACACAGGAGGCTGCCATGCTCGATCAGACCACCAATCTTCCCGGACTGCTGAAGGACCCCTCCCTGCTCGAGACCCACGCCTACGTGAACGGCGAGTGGATCACCGGCGCCGACGGCGAGTTCGACGTGACCAACCCGGCGCGCGGCGACGTGATCGCCAAGGTCGCCGACCTCAGCCGCGACCAGATCGCCGGCACCATCGACGGGGCCTACATCGCGCAGAAAAGCTGGGCGCAATGGACCGGCAAGGAGCGCGCGCAGGTGATGCGCAAATGGTTCGACCTGATCATGGAAAATCAGGACGACCTCGGCACCATCATGACCGCCGAGCAGGGCAAGCCGCTGCCCGAAGCCAAGGGCGAAATCGCCTATGGCGCCTCCTTCATCGAGTTTTTCGGCGAAGAGGCAAAGCGGGTCTATGGCGAGACCATCCCCGGCCACGCCCGCGACAAGCGTATCATGGTACTCAAGCAGCCCATTGGCGTTGCCGCCTCGATCACCCCGTGGAACTTTCCCACCGCGATGATCACCCGCAAGGCCGGTCCGGCGCTGGCGGCGGGCTGTTCCTTCGTCGCGCGCCCGGCCTCGGAAACCCCGCTGTCGGCGCTGGCGCTGGCGGTGCTGGCCAAGCGCGCGGGGATTCCGGCCGGCGTGTTCAACGTGGTGCCAACCTCCTCGGCTTCGGAGGCGGGCAAGGAGTTCTGCGAGAACCCCAAGGTGCGCAAGCTGACCTTCACCGGCTCCACCGAGGTGGGCCGCATCCTGCTGCGTCAGGGGGCCGATCAGGTGATGAAATGCTCGATGGAACTGGGCGGCAACGCGCCCTTCATCGTCTTTGACGACGCCGATCTCGACGAGGCCGTGCAAGGCGCCATCGCCTGCAAGTTCCGCAACAACGGCCAGACCTGCGTCTGCGCCAACCGCATCTATGTGCAGGCGGGTGTCTACGACGCCTTTGCCGAGAAGCTCGCCGCCGAGGTGGCTAAGCTGAAAGTCGGCGACGGGCTGGAAGAGGGCACCGATCTTGGCCCGCTGATCACCTCCAAGGCGATCGACAAGGTGCAAGAGCATATCGCCGACGCCAAGGAAAAGGGCGCCAAGGTGATCCTCGGCAGCGAGGCGCAGGATATGCAGGGTCAGTTCTTCGGCCCGACCATCGTCACCGGCGCCACGCGCGAGATGAAGTTCGCCACCGAGGAAACCTTCGGCCCGCTGGCACCGCTGTTCAAGTTCGAGAATGAGGACGAGGTCATCGAGATGGCCAACGACACGATCTTCGGCCTCGCCTCCTACTTCTATGCCAACGACCTGAGCCGCGTGTACAAGGTCGCCGAGGCGCTGGAGTATGGCATCGTCGGCGTCAACACCGGCCTCATCTCGACCGAGCTCGCCCCCTTCGGCGGCGTCAAACAGTCCGGCCTTGGCCGCGAGGGCAGCCACCACGGCATCGAGGACTACCTCGAAATGAAATACGTTTGCCTGAGCGTCTGAACACGCCGGACCGAAGGTCAACTCCTGCCCTTCGTCTAGACGAAAATATCCCGGGGAGCGCGAGGGGCTGGCCCCTCGCCTCTTTTCCAGCGCTACGCGCGGTCTCCTCGCGCAAGACCCGCCGCAGGAGCCTGTCCTAGCGGAACGCTCCACGTGAAACAGCCCTCTTGCCAAACCAGCCGCCCCGCAGCATCCTTGCCACCGGGCAGGCGATGGCGTCGCCGGTGCCGCGCGGCACGCCCTGTCGATCTTCAGACACATCCGTCCTGAACGCCGGGACCTTGCTTTGCCACTGCGGCAGGGTCGGGGTTCCCGCCCTCCGCATCCAAAGGAGGGCCAAATGGACCACCAAGCGAACCCCCGTCCCACCAGCTACCGTTTCCACAACGGCGAGAAAGCATCTCTGCCCTTCGCACCTGCGGAATATGACGCGCGGCTCGCCGGGCTGCGCACCGAAATGGCGGCGCAGGGCATCGACGCCTGCGTGCTCAGTTCGATGCACAACATCGCCTATTACTCGGGCTTTCTCTATTGCAGCTTCGGGCGCCCCTACGCGCTGGTCGTCACCCCAACCGAGAGCGTCACGATCAGCGCCGGCATCGACGCGGGCCAGCCGTGGCGGCGCTGTCATGGCGACAACATCACCTACACCGACTGGGCGCGCGATAACCTGTGGCGCGCGGTGCGCGAGGTGACCGGCACCGGCAAGGCCATTGGCTACGAGGGCGATCACCTGACACTGGCGCAGAAGGCGCTGCTCGATGACTTCCTTGTACCGTCTGCCACGCAGGACATCGCCCCGGCCACCATGCGCCAGCGAATGATGAAATCGCCCGCCGAGATCGCTCTGATTCGCCATGGCGCGCAGGTCGCCGACATCGGCGGCTATGCCATCCGCGAGGCAATCCAAATCGGCGCGCGTGAGATCGATGTGGCCATGGCCGGGCGCGACGCGATGGAACTGGAGATCGCCAAGCGCTTTCCCAATGCCGAGTACCGCGACACATGGGTCTGGTTCCAGTCGGGGCTCAACACCGATGGCGCGCACAACCCGGTCACCGCGCGCGCGCTGCAGCGCGGCGACATCCTCTCGCTCAACTGCTTCCCGATGATCTCGGGCTATTACACCGCGCTCGAACGGACACTTTTTGTCGGCGAGGTCGATCCCGCGTCCCGCGCGATCTGGGAGGCGAATGTGGCCACCCACGAGCTTGGCTTGTCGCTGCTGAAGCCGGGCGTAAGTTGCGCGCAGGTGACCCATGCGCTCAACGCGTTCCTGTCGGAACGCGATCTTCTGCAATACCGCACCTTCGGCTACGGCCACAGCTTTGGCGTGCTGTCGCATTATTACGGGCGCGAGGCCGGGCTGGAGCTGCGCGAGGATGTGGACACCGTGCTGCGCCCGGGCATGGTGGTCTCGATGGAACCGATGCTGACCCTGCCCGAGGGCATGCCCGGCGCCGGTGGTTACCGCGAGCACGACATTCTCGTGATCACCGAAGATGGGGCCGAGAACATCACCGGCTACCCCTACGGCCCGGCGTTCAACGTGGTCGGATAGAGATCGGTGTCGAGGGGGGATGCCCCCTTCGGCGCTGCGCGCGGGGCTCTGCCCCGCTCGTCACTGCGTTCCTCGCCCCCCGGGATATTTCCATCTAGACGAAGTTGCAGGGGGGCCGGTCGTGAACCGGCGGCGGTGCTTGGCCTGTTTTCCCGCTAGACGGTTGATTTTCCCGGCCCGACAGGTCACCTGAGGGGAAGGGCATGCCGCCCCGTCGACCCCGATCGCCCCCGGTCGCACCCAAGCCGCAGTCATCAGGAGAGCCCCCGTGACCTATGTGAAATGGACCTTCATCGTGCTCTTCTGGGTGCTTGTCGGGGCGTTCCTGCATTACACGCTGCCGCAGCACGACATCGCGCGGATCACCGACACCTACGAGCGCCGCGAAACCCCCGGCACCTTCAACCGCTGGTTCTGGAATCAGGCCGGCAGCGACAGCGCCGCCGCCACCGGCGGGCGCGACGTGTTCTTCATCCAGACCCGGCTGGCCAGCGACGAGGTGATGGTCTACCGCAACGAGGACACTAGCTGGGGCTGGCCGCCCTATTTCAAGTTCGACACCTCGAACCTGCAGGCCGAAGCCAACGAGTTGCGCTCGGGCGCCGCCGAGCCGCAATGGGTGGCGATCAAACATTACGGCTGGCGCAGCGAGGTGCTGTCGATCTACCCCAACGCGGTGAAGATCCGGCCCGTTGACGGGCCGGACGTGCGCATTATCCCGTGGACCAATATCATCATCCTGACGCTGCTGGCGGCGATCACATGGGCGGTCTGGGTGCGCTGGCGGCGCTTCCGCCGCGCCCGCATTGATCCGGCGCTGGAAGAGATGGGCGACAATCTCGACGAGGCGGGCGGGCGTATCCGTGGTTTCTTCGGCGGCAAGAAGAAGCGCTGAGGCGGAGCCGCGCCTTATTGCGCTGTTGGACCTGCGGGCATGGAGCCCTATCCTGCCGGTGACGTGACAATCGACATCACAAGGAGGTCCCGCCGTGGGGTTCACCGACGCCGTCAAAGCCTGCCTGCGCAAATATGTGACCTTCTCGGGGCGCGCACCGCGATCCGAGTTTTGGTGGTTCGCGCTCTTCGTCTATGGCGGCGGGCTGCTGCTCGGGCTGCTCGACCTCACGCTGTTTGGCCAGACCACCACGGTCAGCACCGAAACCACCACTGCCGTATCGTCGCAGACGCAATTCGCACCCTTCTCGTCGATTTTCGGGCTGGTGGTGCTGCTGCCCTATATCTCGGTCACCGTGCGACGGCTGCATGACACCGACCGGAGCGGCTGGTGGTACTGGCTGGCGCTGATCCCGCTGATAGGGATCATCATCCTGATCGTCTGGCTCGCGGCGAAAGGCACCCCGGGACGCAACCGCTTTGGCGAGGACCCGCTGGGCGGCACCGCGCCGCCGGTCTGATCGGCTGAGCCGGGCCACCAGACGTCCCGCAGCGCGGTGGTGATCTCGGGCTCAGAAATTCCCCGTTGCGCGCAATATCTGCGCCCAGACACCGGGCACGTCATAAAGCGTCCATTCCCGGCGCAGCCCGTCGGGGCCGAACTCGGTCTGCGTCATGCCGAGAATGTCGACCGGCGCCCCGGTGGGCGCGCCAAAAGCGCCATGACCGTCATGCGTGCCACGAAGCGACCATCGCAGGCAGGCGCGCGGCGGCGTCAGCGGGTCCTCGGCGCCGAGCGCATGCTGAACTTCGAAGCGGGCCGACGGGAAGGCGGCGCGCAACCCCAGCCAGAAGGCTTCGGCCTCGCGCGGACCGCAGCCGATCGCGCCGCCGGGCAGGAACAATTCCGCCGCCGGGTCGTAGTGCTGCGAAAGCGCCGCCAGTTCACCGTCCATCACCCGCTCCAGAAGCGCGGCAAGCGCCCCGCCCCATGCGTCCTGATTGCCGGTCCCGGCAAATCGCGGCGGGCAGATCTCGCGCGGCGCGGCGTCGAGCCGCCAGCGCGCGCCGTCCAGCACATCCATCCCGATCTGGCGCAGAATCGCCGCCTCGTCACGCAGCACCCATTGCTCGCGCAGTTGCCCCGCGACGCAGTGGCGTTCCATCATCTGGGTGAACGCAAGCGGCCTCTGCGTTGGCGCACCATAGAGCCCCGCGCCATTGTGCAGAGCGGTGACATGAAACCGCTCGGCCGAGACGAAACCGGTCTGCGCGGTGACCTGCCAGACCCGCTCTTCGGGCAGCAGCCGCGTGTCGCTCAGCGCGGCACCGCGCGCCGCCAGATCGGCGCCGAGCTCTTCGGGACCGGTCAGCGCGCCCATGCCATCATGCGAGAGGACCTCGGGCGCAAGATGTTCGGCAAGACGGTCGAGCCGCCGGGTTTCGTCGAGATCGCGGGTCAGCCCGGCAAGATAGCTGGCCAGATCCGGCCAGCGCGCATCGAACCCGGCGAGAAACGGCACACTCAACGACTCCCGTAGTAGAGGCCCACCACATGTTCGGCCTCTGCAAAAAACAACCACCGCGAGACAAGCACGCCCGCCACGTGCGAGACAAGAGAAATGAGGCCGACAAGGTGCAGCAGCGGCCCCGAAAGGGCCGCAAGCAGCATGGCGAGCAGCAGCAGCGCCGGCAGCGCCACCGCCAGCAGCAGCGCCAGACCCCGCAGTTTCCGGGCGTGGCGGCGGGCGACCACGAAGACCATTTCGCGCATAAGGTAGTTGCTGCCGCTGTGCGGCGGGAACAGCGCCCGCGGCGCGCCCTGCCCGCCGAGGCCGGTGGCGCTGGCCAGCGTGCTGCCACTGCGGGCAAAGCGCCTGTCGCCGTCGATCCAGACCCAGATCTGCAGCGCGCCAGTGAGGGTCAGCAAAACCAGCGCCGCGCTCACCCGCCCCGACAACAGCGCCCCGCCAGCCAGCGCGTAGACCACAAACAGCGCCGGCGTGGAGCGGTGGTGCCAGCGCGGGACGGATGCAAGCTGCGCATAGATCATCGCGGTGCAGCCGACCGTGCCCAGCGCGGCCAGCGCCGCCAGCCAGCCCAGCGGCAGAAACGGCGTCCCGACGAGCAAGGTCAGCCCGTAGCTGCCCCCCAGCAGCAGCGTCACGACCGCCGCCCAAGCCTCGCGCGAGAGCCAACTGCTGCGCCATTGACTGAACGCCTTGAGCGCGCGCTCGCGGCGCTTGAGATGGAACGCCGAGGCCGCCAGCCCGGCGAGCGTCAGCGTAACGGCAATGCCGAGGAAGGCGAAGGCGGTCCAGCCCGTGGGCGGCGACAGATCGATGCCGAGCCAGAACAGCAGTCCCAGCCCAAGGCCCGAGAGCGTGGTGAAGAGCACAAGCGAGGGCGCCGGATGCATTCTCAGAGCCTCGCGAGCGTGCGGTCGATCCAGCCGAGCAGGCCCCGCGGCTCTTCGGCCACCGGGGCGAGGAACGGCGCAAGCACGTCCACCTCGCCCTGCCACGCATCGCGCGGGCGGGGCGGCAGGTAGCGGTTGACCGGCTTAGTGCCCTGTTCAGGCATAAGCTCGAGCCCGCCGCGCTCCTGCACCAGCAGGCTGACGGCGCTTTCCGGGTCTGCGAGATCGCCAAAGTGCCGCGCCCCGGCCGGACAGGTGCGCACGCAGGCGGGTTCGCGATCTTCTTCCGGCAAGGTGTCGTTGTAGATGCGGTCGACGCAGAGGGTGCATTTCTTCATCACGCCCTCAGCCAAATCCATCTCGCGCGCGCCATAGGGGCAGGCCCATGCGCAGAGCCCGCAACCGATGCAATCGCTTTCGTTGACCAGCACGATGCCGTCCTCGACCCGTTTGTAGCTCGCCCCCGTCGGGCAGACGGTGACGCAGGGCGCATCGGCGCAATGCAGGCAGGACTTGGGAAAATGCACCAGCTGCGCCGGACCGCTCTCTGGCATCACCTCGTAGCTGTGCACCCGGTTGAGGAAGGTACCGGAGGGATCGGCGCCATAGGGGTCCTGATCCGACAGCGGGCTGGGCTGGCTTTCGGTGTTCCAGCCCTTGCAGGCCACCACGCAGGCATGACAGCCGACGCAGGTATCAAGGTCGATGACGAGGCCAAGTTGCCTGTGCGTGTGGTCGGGGTGGTCTGTCATGGTCTGGCGTTTCGTCTTGGTGGCGGGCGAAGGACCGGGGCGCTGCCCCGGACCCCGGGATATTTGCGTCTAGACGAAGCGCCTAGGCAGGCCGGCAGAGCGGCGGGAAGGCGGGTTGCGCCTCGGGCGGTGGGGCGACTCTTTCCAGCCGCACACGCAGATCGAACCATGCCGCCTGCCCGGTGACCGGATCGGAGTTGGACCAGCGATGGCCATCGCCGCGCTCCGGGAGAAGCTCGGGGATCAGGTGGTTGAGCAGGAAGGCGCGCGTGGCCTCGGGGGCCGCGGGGTCGAGGCCCCATGCGCCCTTGCGCTTCCCGATGGCGTTCCATGTCCAGACCACGCCGGTGCTCTGCGCCTCCATGCGGGCGGCGGGCACGGTGATCTCGCCATGGCTGGAGATGACCCGGACCCAGTCGCCTTCGGCCAGCCCAAGCGCGCGCCACCAGACGCCGGGCACATAAAGCGGGTTCACGGCGTGGATCTGCCGCAGCCACGCATTCTGACCGCCCCAGCTGTGATACATCGCCATGGGGCGCTGGGTGATCGCATGCAGCGGATAGTCGGCCGGGTCTTCGAAAGGCGCGGCGGCCGGCGCGCGCCATGTCGGCAACGGCTCCATCGCTTCGGCGACCTGCTCCCGCAAATGCTCTGGTGGCTGGTGCGGGCCCTGCCCCTCGGCGGCGCGCTGGAAACGGCGCAACGGCTCGGACCAAAGCTGCACCAGCGCGGCCGACGGGGCGTCGAGCAGACCGGTCGCCACCGCCCAGTCCTGATAGGCGCGGTTCCAGGGCTTGTAATAGGCTGCCTCGGGCGGCACCGGGATGCCGTGCACGCCGCCCTGCGCGATATAGCTGTCAAGCTGCGCCGCGTTGGGGGTGCCGCGCCCGTCCTGCAGCCCGCGTGGCCCCATGCGGAACCCGGCCAGCGGGCCGATGCCGGGCTTGCGCTCGTGGTTGGTGATGTAGTCGGCGTGATCGGCATAGACCGGCGCGCCATCTTTCGACATCCCCGGCAGACCAAGCCGGGCGCCGAGGTCCAGAAGCACCGATTGGAACGGCCGCACGTCGCGGTCCGGAGCCACCACCGGCCAGCGGATCGCATCGGCGGCCATGTCGGGCTCGGATACCGGACGGTCGAGCAGCGAGATGCAGTCGTGCCGTTCGAGGTAGGTCGTGTCGGGCAGGATCAGATCGGCATAGGCGACCATCTCGGAATTGTAGGCATCCGAGTAGATGATGTGCGGGATGAGATAATTGCCGTCCTCATCCTCCGCCGTGAGCATCTGCATGGTGCCGGCGGTGTTCATCGCCGAGTTCCATGCCATGTTCGACATATACAAGAACAGCGTGTCGATGCGGTAGGGATCGCCCGCGACAGCATTGGCGATGACCATATGCATCATGCCGTGCACCGCCAGTGGTGCCTCCCAGCTGAACGCCTTGTCGATGCGCAGGGGCGCACCCGCCGCGTCCACGGCCAAATCCTCGGGGCCAAGCGGGTAGCCCAGCGGCGGACCTTCCAGCGGCTGACCGGGGCGGGACTGCGCGTGCGGCCTGGGGTGCGCCTCGGGCGGTTTCGGATAGGGCGGTTTGAAGCGGAAGCTGCCCGGTGTCTCGACCGCGCCGAGCAGGCTTTGCAGCAGGTGCAGGGCGCGGCAGGTCTGAAAGCCGTTGGAATGGGCCGAGATGCCGCGCATGGCGTGCACGGCCACCGGACGGCCCGGCATACTGCGATGCGCGCGGCCCCGGAAGTCCGTCCACGGCCGGTCAAGCTCCACCGGCGCCTCGAAGGCCACCCGCGCCAGTTCGGCGGCGAGCCAGCGGATGCGCGCGACAGGCAGGCCGCAGCGCTCGGCAACCGCCTCGGGCGCGTAATCCGGCACCATGTAGCGCGCGGCGATCATCTGCATCACCGAGCGATGGGTGATCCCGGCGCGGCGCAGGTGACCGGTCAGCTTGGGCTCCACGCCCTCGCCATCCCACGGCGCGGGGCGACCGCTGCGCACGTCGATGACCTGCATCCGGCCCTCGGCGTCGCGCAGGAACAGACCGTAGCTTTCGGATTTCGGATCACAATCGATCAGCACCGGCGCGTTGGTGAAATGCGCAAGAAACTGCAGGTCGATGCGCCCGGCGCGCAAAAGCTCATGCACCAGCGACAGGATCAGCAGCCCGTCGGTGCCGGGGGTGATGCCGACCCACTCGTCGGCGATGGCGCTGTAGCCCGAGCGCACGGGGTTGATGGAAACCACCTTGGCGCCGCGCGCCTTGAGCCGCGACAGCCCCATCTTGATCGGGTTGCTATCGTGGTCCTCTGCCACGCCGAAAAGCAGCAGCAGCTTGGCGTGGTCCCAATCGGGGCTGCCGAATTCCCAGAAGCTGCCACCGAGGGTGTAAATGCCCGCCGCCGCCATATTGACCGAGCAAAAGCCCCCATGGGCGGCGTAGTTGGGCGTGCCGAACTGCTGCGCCCACCAACTGGTGAGGCTCTGCGACTGGTCGCGCCCGGTGAAGAAGGCAAGCTTTTCGGGGGCGGTCTCACGCAATGGCTTCAGCCAGCCAACCGCGGTGGTCAGCGCCTCTTCCCAGGTGATCTCTTTGAACGTGCCCGAGCCGCGCGGACCGGTGCGGCGCAGCGGCGCGCGCAGCCGGGCGGGTGAGGTGACCTGCTTCAGCCCCGCCGCGCCCTTGGCGCAAAGCACACCTCGGTTCAGCGGATGGTCGCGGTTGCCTTCGATGTAGACCGGCGCGCCGTTCTTGAGGTGTACGTCAATCCCGCAGCGGCAGGCGCACATATAGCAGGTCGTCTTGCGGATCTCGTCGGAGATCTGCGGCGAGGTGTCGAGCTGCGGTGCCGTCTGCGCCATGCGGGTCCAAGCTGCGGGTGCGATGCAATGTATGACCCGACGCTAGGGCACGGGCCCCTGTCCTGACCAGAACTTTCCCGATCACCGATCCGCAACCGGCGGGGCGGCGCCCGCCATCTCGACCCCACGCCTTCAGCCTATGGCCAGCGGCGTCTCGCGCTCCTGCGAGGACGCGATCTGCGCAGCGCCCTGCCGGCGCGCCACATGCGCCTGCAACAGCCCTGCGACCCGCGCCCCCCACGCATCCCAGTTCAAACGCTCTTCATACTCGGCGCGGGTGGTGCGGACGAGATCGGCGTAGCGGCCCGGTGCATCAAGGCAGGCGAGGACCTGCGCGGCGAAAGCCTCCGACCCGCTGCCCGGCGCCAGGGCAAAGCCGTTGATCCCGTCGCGCACCGGCACGCCACCGATGCGTAGGCACAGCGAGGGCACGCCATGCGCCGAGGCCTCGCAAAAGGCGAAGCCGTAGCTTTCAAAGCTCGGCATCACCACGAAATGCGCGCGCGCATAGAGCGTTTGGAACAGCGAAGCCTGCTCGGGCACCGACTTGTCGAGCTGCGGGTGCACCTCCACATGCGGCGGGGCGCTGCCCTCGGGCGGCACGCAGCCGATCACCGTCAGCCGCGCATCAATCCCGCGGGCCCGCAGCAGCGCCGTCACTTCCAGCGCCAGCGGGCCGCCCTTGGCCCACCAGTTGCGTCCGACCAGCAGCAGATGCACCGGTTTCGAGGGAGAAATCGCGCGCGGAGCAGGTGGCGGCGGCGGCGCGATATTGGCCCCCCACGGCACAAGCTGCGCCTTCTCCGCGGGCAGATCATAGCGCGCCTGCGCCGCGTCCATCAGCCATTGCGACGGCCACAGCAGCAGGTCGGCGCGGCGGAACACCTCGGCCTCGGCGCGCTCGACCCAGGTGTCGAAGAGGCGCCCGCCGGGGATCAGCCCCGGGTGGGCCTGCCCGATTTCCGAGGCGCGATAGACGCTGTGCGTGGCATCCGATGTATAGGCGACGGTGAGCGGATAAGGCAGCCGCAGCCCCATCAGCGTCTGAAAGGCATAGGCCCCGAAAAGCACATCGAACCGCTCACGCCGCAGCGCCGCCTCGAGGTTGCGCGCCACCACCCGCGCCAGCGCCATCTGCGCCCGCCAGCGCAGCCGCAGGCTCAGCGCGTCGGGCGTGCGCAGGATGGCCCGGCGCAGCGGCTCGGCAGTGCCCCAGCCGGTCGGCAGGATGGTGACCTCGCCCGCGTGTTTGCACAAGGCATCGTAAATGCGCGCGTTGCCCCCGGAATAGAGGTTCCGGTCCAGCGGCGAGAAGTCACTCAGATAGGCGATTTTGAGAGCGCGTTGGGCCATGGGTCACGTTCTACTCTTCAACCGGAACTCCCCCCATTCCTGTGCGGACAATCGGGCGCTGCCGTGGCCCGATGCGAACAATGCGGTGGCGTTTCGGGGAATTAAGCACGCTAAGACACCGCAAAACACCTCTGCCCGCCCACGCTGCGCCATGATTGTGCCAATTCTGCCAGCTAGACAGGGGACAGGCCCGGCGGCAGGCGACAGCCCTGCGCGCGGCTGCTATTATCCTTCGACGGTCCGGCGGCGTGAGGGGCTGGCCGGTTCTGTTCAGAGTAAGCGTTTCACGAGCATCGCACCCCGGTATGCCCAACCCTTTTGCCTTTCTGATGCTGGCGCTCTGGCCGATCGTGACGATCGTGCTGTTCCGCCGCATGGCCCCCGACCGGGCGCTGATCGTCGCATTGCTGGCGGGCTATCTGATCCTGCCCGAACCGCCCGCGATCTTCGATCTACCGATGTTCCCGCCACTGACCAAGCACAACGTCCCGGCGCTGGCGGCCTTTGCCTACTGCCTCTGGCGCTATGGCATGCCCGGCGGACTGCTGCCGCACTCGCTGCCGGGAAAGATCCTGCTGGTCACCTATGTTCTCTCACCGCTGATGACCGTGATGACCAACGCCGAGCCGGTGTACTTCGGTCAGATCGGCCTGCCCGGCCTTGGGATCAAGGACGCGGTGGCGCTGGTGCTGCAGCAGACGATGATCGTGCTGCCCTTCCTGCTGGCGCGACAATTTCTGGCGCAGGGCGGCTCACAACGGCGGCTGCTGGTGGCGCTGATCTGGGGCGGACTGGCCTATACGCTGCCGATGCTGATCGAGATGCGCATGTCGCCGCAGCTCAACAACTGGATTTACGGCTACTACCAGCACCTGTTTTCGCAGTCGGTGCGCGCCGATGGCTACCGCCCGGTGGTGTTTCTGTATCATGGCCTCTGGGTCGCCTTTTTCCTGATGACCGCCACCGTCTCGGCCTGGGCGCTGTGGCGGACAGAGCGCAAGGGCCGGATGCTGATCGTCGCCCTGTGGCTGACGCTGATCCTCGTGCTGGCGAAATCTCTGGGCGCGCTGATCTTTGCCGTGGTGCTGATCCCCGCGGTTCTGTTGCTCAGCCGCATGGGGCAGATTCGTGTGGCCATCCTGATCGGTATGGTGGCGATCACCTACCCGGTGATGAAGGGCACCCATCTGATCCCCGAACAGCAATTGCTGGAACAGATCGCCAAGATCGATCAGGAGCGCGCCTACTCGCTTCACTTCCGCTTCGAAAACGAGAACACGCTGCTCGACCGGGCCTACGAAAAACCGGTGTTCGGCTGGGGGAGCTGGGGGCGCAACCATATCCTTGATCCGGTCAGCGGCAACATCCTGACAGTGACCGACGGGCGCTGGATCATCGTCATCGGGGTTTATGGCTGGGTCGGTTTCCTGGCCGAGTTCGGCCTGATCCTGCTACCGCTGATCCTGCTCTGGCGCGAAAGCACCGCCGCCAATAAAGACGTCATCTCGCCGTTCATCGCGCCGCTGTCGCTGCTGCTGGCGATCAACCTGTCGGACATGGTGCCCAACGCCACGCTCACCCCGCTGACATGGCTCGTCGCCGGCGCGCTCACCGGATATGCCGAGGCACTGCGCGAGGGGCGGCTGAAACGCAGCGCCGCCGCAGGCGCGAAATCGCTGCGCTGGCAATCCATCCTCTGACCTGATGCCGCGGACCGCTTCGATGCCCACCTCTCGAAAACCCCGTGTCCTCGCCATCGCCGAGGCCGCGAACCCCGAATGGGTCAGCGTGCCGTTGGTTGGCTGGTCGCTGGCCGATGCGCTGCGCGAGGTCGCCGAGGTTCATCTGGTCACCCAAGTGCGCAACCGCGGCGCGTTGCTGCGCGCCGGGCTAACCGAGGGCGCGCAGTTCACCGCGATCGATTCCGAGGCTTTCGCCCGCCCGATGTGGAAACTGGCCGAGGCGCTGCGCATGGGCGAGGGCAAGGGCTGGACCATGGTGCAGGCGATCAACGCCCTGAGCTATCCGTGGTTCGAGCGGCTGGTCTGGCAGCGCTTCGGCGCCGAGATCACGGCGGGCGACTGGGACATCGTGCACCGCATCACCCCGCTCAGCCCCACCACCGCCTCGCCGCTGGCCGGGCGCTGTGCCGGGGCGGGCGTGCCCTTTGTGCTCGGTCCACTCAACGGCGGCGTGCCGTGGCCCAAGGGCTTCGACGCCGAGCGGCGGCGCGAGCGCGAATGGCTCAGCTACCTGCGCGGCGCCTACAAGCTGATGCCCGGGCGCGGCGCCACGCTGCGCCATGCCAGCGCGATCCTCGCCGGATCGCGCCACACCGCCTCGGAGGTGCCTGCGCGCCACGCCGGCAAACTGGTCTACTTGCCGGAAAACGCCATAGACCCGCACCGCTTCAACAAGCGCGCCGCGCCTGCGCCGGGCCCGCTGCGCGCCGCCTTCGTCGGGCGGCTGGTGCCTTACAAGGGGCCAGACATGCTGCTCGACGCCGCCGCGCCGCTGCTGCGCGATGGGCGTATGGTGCTGGAGATGATCGGCGACGGGCCGATGCGCGCGGCGCTCGAGGCACAGGCGGCAAAACTGGGCATCGCCCATGCGGTCAGCTTCCACGGCTGGCTCGATCATCACGCGGTGCAGGACGTGCTCTGCCGCTGCCACCTGCTGCCGTTCCCGTCGATCCGCGAGTTCGGCGGCGGTGTGGTGCTTGAGGCGATGGCGCTGGGGGTGGTGCCGATGGTGGTCGACTATGCCGGGCCCGGCGAGTTGGTCACGCCCGGCACCGGCATCAAGCTGCCCTGCGAGGATCGGGCCGGGATCATCTCTGGCTTCGCGGCGGCCTTGCAGCGGCTGGCCGATGACCCCTCGGGGCTGCCCGCCATGGCCTCGGCGGCACAGGCGCGTGTGGCGCAAACCTTCACATGGAGCCAGAAGGCACGGCAGATCTCTCAGGTTTACGATTGGGTTCTGCGCGGCTCTCCGGGGACCCCGCCGGACCTGCTGTGATGGCCTCCGGCTGCCAAGAGATGATCCGCGCCGGAACCCCGGCGACCACCGCGCCAGCCGGCACATCGCGGGTGACCACCGCATTGGCCCCGATCACCGCGTGATCGCCCACCATCAGTGGCCCGATGAGCTTGGCCCCTGCGCCCACATCCACATGCCCGCCCAGCGTGACCCGTCCGGCCAACGTGACCTGATGGAACAGCAGGCAATTGACCCCGATCACCGCGTCGGAATGCACCACGATGCCCTGCGGGTGCGGCATCCTCAGACCGCCGCCGATATGCGTGCCCAGATGAATCTCGCATTGCGTCACCACCGACCAGAGCCGATGCACCAGCACCCAGTATTTCGATGCCAAACTGCCAAGAACCCCGCCGCGGTCCCGCGCAGCGGCATAGCGCCGGATGGCGCGCAGCAGTCTGGGGCCCGGATCCCAGATGCCGCGACACGCTTCGCGCCTCCAGTCCGGCACCCGCGCCGATACCGTTTCGTCTGCCATAACCACCGTCTCCACGCATACCGCACCGGCCCTTGCGGCCAGCCGATATTCTTGCCCTCGCCTCGTAGTTTCGCAACACTTATGAGGCTAGGATGCCCCGAGCAGCCTTTTCCTTTGTAGCCCGGACGGTGCCGCCGCTATAGTCGGCGCTGTGCCCATGCGGGGGTGTGAGGCGAGTATGTCATTGTCGAGACCCGGTTTTCTCATGCCCAAACCCGCCCCTCCTAGCAATGCCCCGCCGTCCCGCAAGGGCGCGCCGCTGCACTCCCCGATGCCCTACCGCCCCGATATCGACGGCCTGCGCGCCGTCGCGGTGCTGGCGGTGGTGCTCTATCATTTCGGCATGCCATGGCTCGGCGGAGGCTTCACTGGCGTCGACGTCTTCTTCGTGATCTCCGGCTTCCTGATCGGCGGCATCCTCTGGCGCCAATACGACGCCGAGGGGCACATCCGCCTCGGTGCGTTCTATCTGCGCCGCTTCCGCCGCCTCGCCCCGGCGTTCTTCGCCATGGTGCTGACCACCGCAGCGTTCGGCGCCGCGCTGCTTCTGCCTTTCGAGTTCCGCGAGTTCGGCAAGTCGCTGATCGCCGCCACGGCCTATCTGTCGAATGTGCTGTTCTACAAACAGGCGGGCTATTTCGACATCGCCGCCGAGATGAAGCCGCTGCTGCACACGTGGTCGCTGGCGGTCGAAGAGCAGTTCTACCTCTTCCTGCCGTTGCTGATCGCGCTGCTTGCGCGCCACCGCCAGATGCTGCTGATGGCGCTGGTGGCGATCTGGGGCGCGTCTTTGGTCTCGTCGATCCTTGCCACCCCCAGCCAGCCCGGCGCGACCTTCTACCTGTTTCCATTCCGCGCGTGGGAGCTTTTGTCGGGTGTGCTGCTGGCGATTTGGGGGCTGGAGACCGGGCGCGTCTGGCGCGGCCGTCCGGTGCTCAGCTGGGCCGGGCTGGTGCTGATCCTGGCGAGTATCACCCTAACCCCGGCGGGGCCATTGTTTCCGGGGCTGCTCGCCCTGCCTCCGGTGCTGGGCACGGTGCTGCTGATCGCCAATGGCACCGGCGCAAACCCCGTCAACCGGGCGCTGTCGCACCCGCTGGCGCTGTTCTTCGGGCGCATCTCCTATTCGCTCTATCTCTGGCACTGGCCGGTGGTCACGCTTTCGCTCTATCTGCGCGGCACCTACAGCGGCCCGCTCGAGGCGGCGGCATGGATGGCGTTGTCGGTTCTGCTGGCGTGGCTGTCGTGGCGGTTCATCGAAACCCCCTTCCGCCGCGCCCGGTTCTCGGCGCTCCAGCTCTTCGGCGGCACCGCGCTGGCCTCGGCAGCAACGCTCGCGGTCGGCGGCTGGCTCTACCTCGGCGATGGGCTCGCCGGGCGCTTCGGCCCCTCTGTGCGCACGCATATCTCTGCCTCGGCTGATTTCCTGCAGGACTGGAGCCGCTGCACCACGCCCGACAGCGGCCCGCTGATGGGCATCGAAACCTGCCCGATCGGCCCCGAAGGCGCGCCGCAGGTGCTGGTTTGGGGCGACAGCCATGTCCGCGCCTTCAAAGAGGGGCTCGACCTCGCCGCACATGAGGCCGGGGTGCCCGGAATGATCATCTGGCGCGCCGGCTGCCCGCCACTCTTCGACCTGCGCAAAAGCGAGAGCTCCGCGCCACCCTCGCAGGACCATGCCTGCACCCAAGCCAACCTACAGATCCGTCAGGCCCTGCCCGCGCTCGACAGCCTGCAGCGCATCACACTGATCGGGCGCTGGACCTATTACGCGCATGGCACGGGGATCGGACTCGACGCCGGCAACAGCGTCCTGCTCGCCCCGACCGACGCGCCCACCCCGGCGCAGGTGCCGCAGGCCAGCATCCTTGCCGATGCGGTCAGCGCAAGCGTGGCCGAACTGCGCCGACATGTGCCCGAGGTGGTGGCGCTGCGCCAGCCGCCCGAAATCCCGGCCTACGACAGTCGCCTTGCCGCGCGCGAGGCCGCGCATGCAGGCTGGCCGCTGGCCAAGGCTCCGGTCACCTCGCCCGATGTGGCGCGCGGCGCGCTGGCGCAGCGCACCGCCGAGGCCGAGGCGCCGTGGCGCGCCTTGGCGGGCAGCGGCGCGATCCAATGGATCGACACATGGCCGCGGTTCTGCGACGCCGAGGCCTGCCACGCGCTCCACAATGGGCAGGGCGGTCGGCAGGGCTGGTATTTCGACAACAACCACCTGACCAACACCGCCGCCCGCGCCCTGCGCGATCTCTACGGTCCGATCTTCGGCACCAAGGTGGCCGGGCTGTGAGCCATCCGCTGACCGAAACCACCTGGGACGCCATCGTCATCGGCACCGGCATGGGTGGCGGCACGCTGGGCCGCGCGCTGGCCGAGGCGGGCCAGAAGGTGCTGTTTGTCGAACGCGGCCCCGCCGGGCAGCGCAGCGCCCGCAACGGGCTGTCCGAGGTCTTTGTGCCCGAGGCGCGGCTGGCGCGCGGGCTCTGGCCGGACCCGCTGCACGCCACGGTGGACGGCGTGGAAAGCTGCTTCTACGCGCCACTCGGCGCCGGGCCCGGGGGCAGTTCGGTGTTCTACGCGGCAACACTGGAACGACCCGAACGCCACGATCTGGACGATACACCCGGCCTGCCCCACCCGGCGGGCGGCTGGCCTGTCGGCTTCGATGCGATGCGCCCGTGGTACGATCGGGCCGCCGCGCTTTATCACCTGCATGGCACCCCCGACCCGCTGTCTACGGAACCGCCCTTGCCGCTGCAGGCCCCACCGCCGTTCACCGCCACGGAAACGGCGCTGATGCAGGCGCTGCAGGGCGCCGGGCTGCACCCCTACCACGCACACACCGCCATCGCGCGCACCGCCGGTTGCCTCAACTGCCTTGGCAGCAAGTGCCCGCGCCTATGCAAAATGGATGGCCGCTCGGCCGGGGTAGAACCAGCGCTTGCGACCGGCAATGCAACGCTGCTGGACCGCGCCGAGGTGACCCGGCTGCTGGGATCGGGCGAGCTGATCTCGGGCATCGAAGTCCGCCGGGATGGCGAGACGCATGTGTTCCGCGCCCACACCTACGTGCTGGCCGCCGGGGCGCTCAACTCGCCGCGGCTGCTGCTCGCCTCGGCCTCCGAGGCATGGCCCGACGGCGCGGCCAATGGCTCGGGCCTCGTGGGGCGTAATCTGATGTTCCACCTCAACGAGATGTTCGCGCTCTGGCCGCCGCGCGGCACCCCGGATGCGGGCGCCACAAAGGCCATCTCGCTGCGCGATCTCTACCACGCCGAGGGCACACGCATGGGCACCGTGCAGGCCATGGGCATCCGCGCCTCTTATGGCGAGATCGCCTTTTACCTCAACCGGATGCTGGCCCGCTCGAAGCTCCGGCACCTGCCCGGCGCGGCGCAGCTGACCCGGCTGCCCGCCGCCGTGGCGGCCAAGGTTTTCGGACACGCGCAGATCTTCGTCGGTCTGCTCGAAGACCTGCCCTACGAAGAAAACCGCGTCACCTTTGATCCGGCGCAGCCGCAGCGCCTGTCGGTGGAATACCAGCTGCATCCCGAACTGCTCCGGCGCCGCCGGGCCTTTCGCCGCGCCCTCTGGCGTGCCCTCAAAGGCCAACGCCGCGCCTTTCTCGGGCTGTCACCCGAGCTGAACTATGGCCACCCCTCGGGCACCCTGCGCTTTGGCACCGACCCGGCCCATGCGGTGCTGAACCCCGAGTGCCGCGCCCACGGGCTGCGCAATCTAAGGGTGGCCGATGCCTCCTTCATGCCCAGTTCGATGGGGGTGAACCCCTCTCTGACCATCGCCGCCAACGCCCTGCGGGTGGCCGACTCGATCCTCAAGGAAGACCGCAGATGACCCAGCTTCGCCCCTCCGACGGGATCGCCGTGGTGACCGGTGCCGGCTCCGGGCTCGGCCGCGCCATGGCTATCGAACTGACCCGCCGCGGCTTCACCGTCGCGGGACTTGGCCGCCGCCGCGCCGCGCTCGAGGAAACCCGCGCCCGCGCCGAGACCGGACGCTTCCTCCTCTTCGCCTGCGACGTTGCGGACCCGGCGCAGGTCGCCGACAGCTTTGTCCGCATCCGCGCCGAACTGGGCCCGGTCGCGCTGCTGATCAACAACGCCGCCAGCTATCCGCGACGCGATTTCCTCGACGAAAGCGCGGCCAGCTTCATGGAGACCGTCGGGGTCAACCTCGGCGGCACCGTGGCCTGCAGCCACGCCGCGCTGCAAGATATGGTCGATCGCGGACGCGGGCGCATCCTCAACGTGGCCACCTTCGCCGATCTGGCGCCCCTGCCCGCGGCCTCGGCCTATTCCGTCTCCAAAGGGGCCGCGCGCATCTTCACCCGCGCGCTGATCGCCGATCTTGCCGATCGCTTTCCCGACATCGTTATCGGCGACTGGATGCCCGGCATGCTGAACACGGCGATGGGGATTGAGGACGGTCTTGCACCGGAGCAGGCGGCACGCTGGGGGGTGGCACTGGCGCTGGACGCCGACCCGACGCTCACCGGCGCCGTGTTCGAGATGGACCGCGAAGTGCTGCCGCCGCGCGGCATGAAGGGCAAACTTAAAGACGCGCTGCGCCTGCGCCGCCGCCGCCCGCGGCGGATCTCGGCCTAGGCCTGCTTGGAGAACAGCCGCAAGAGCAGCGAGCGCAGCGTCTGCCCCGGTACGATGGCAAGGCAGCGCAGGTACCGCAGGCCCAACCGCCGCGGATTGTTCACCGCGCGCCACAGCCATTCCAGCGCCAGTTGCCGGGTCCATTCCGGCGCCCTTGGCTGGGTTCCGGCAAAGAAATCCAAGCCCGCACCGATCCCGGCAAAGCCCACGCGCGGTGCCAGCCGCCGCCCGGCAGCGCCAAAGATTTCCTGCTTCGGCGCCCCCAATGCGACAAAGCACAGTCCGGCGCCCGAGTTGGTGATCTCTTGGAACAGCGCCTCAGCCTCCGGCCCCTCGGGATCGAAGCCCATGGACGGCGAGATTGTCGCGACCACGCTAAGATCGCGCACCTCGCGCTCGAGGTAGCTTTTGGCCCGCGACAGCGCCGCGGGCGTGCTGCCCACAAGCGCCACGCCGACCCCCATGCGCGCGGCGATCCGCGCCAGCGGCAGGATCGCGTCGGAGCCGGGTATAAGCTCGACCGGGCGCCCCGCCAGCCGCGACATCCAGACGATCGGATGGCCATCGGCCACAACAAAATCCTGCGCCGCATAGGCAGCACGAAACGGCGCCGAAGCGCGCAGTTTCACCAAGTGGTCGAGATTGATCGTGGCCAATGCGAACCCCTGACGCTGGGCGAGCCTTTCGGTCACCCGCGCCTGAAGCGCGGCCCAGGTCGGCACGTTGACCGCCACCCGGTATCCGGCAATCTTGAAGTCCATGCGCGGATCCATCGGCGCGTCACATCCCCTTTGGCCCCGGCGCGAACCCTGCCGCAACGGCGCAGATGATCCTAGTTATGCGCGGCGATTTGAGCATAACCGTGGCGCTCTTGCCGCACCCGTCGATCAATTGCAGACAAATCCACACAAACCAGCGAAGACACCTGCAACACGCCGAATTTCGGTCAAATTTCTCTGATCAATGCCCCATAGGTCGCTTTGATGATCCGTAACCAGGTTGCCGAATGATGCTGTTTCCCATGCCGCGCCCCGCGCAATGCGCCGGTGCGCCCCGCCGCTTGGCAGGGTGCAGATGACGGGACAGATCGCGCTTCTTGGCTGTGGCTTCGTGGCCGACCTCTACATGCGCTCGTTGCAGGCGATGACCGGCATCACCGTGCATTCCGTGCACGACCGCGACGCCGCCCGCCTGACGCAGTTCTGCGGACATTGGACACTGACTGCAGAGCCCGATCTCGACCGCTTCATCGGTGCCTTGCCGACCGGCTGTATCGTGCTCAACCTGGCCAACCCGTCAGAACATTACGCGCTGAACCGCAGGCTGCTGGAGGCCGGGCATCACGTTTATTGCGAAAAGCCCCTCGCTCTGCAGATGGATCAGGCGCGAGCGCTGCATGCGCTGGCGGCAGAGCGCGGCGTGATGCTGGCCTCGGCTCCCTGCTCGGTGCTGGGCGAAGCCGCGCAAACATTGGGCCACGCGCTGCGCAAAGGCACGGCGGGCACACCCCGCGCCATCTATGCTGAACTGGACGACGGCTTTATCCCGCAGGCGCCCTACAAGGGCTGGACCAGTGAAAGCGGTGCGCCTTGGCCCGCCGAAGATGAATTCCGCACCGGCTGCACGCTTGAACACGCGGGCTACTACCTGACGTGGCTGATCGGCTGGTTCGGTTCGGTCCGCAAGGTTGTCGCCGCCTCTGCCGAAGTGCTGCCCGACAAGCAGGGTCTTGGCGCCAGCGCGCCCGATCTTTCGGTGGCCACGCTGTTCTTCGACAATGGCCCGGTCACCCGCCTGACCTGCTCGATCGTCGCCAGCCATGACCACGGCATCCGCATCTTTGGCGACCGCGGCGTGCTGAGCTGCGGTGCCTCTTGGGACAATGCCGCGAAGGTGAAATTCGCCAAACGCAGCGTGCTGCGTCGGCGGCTGGTGGAGAACCCGTTTCCACGCCGCATCCGGCTGAAGCAGCCGACCCACCCCAAGGTGAAACGCTGGGGCGCGGCGGCGATGAACTTCATGCTCGGCCCGGCCGAGATGCTGGAGGCGCTGCACGAAGACCGCCCCTGCCGCCTCTCTGCCGATTTCGCGCTGCATCTGACCGAGGTGACGCTGGCCATCCAGAACGCCGGCGAAGACGCAGGCGTGCAGCACATGACCACGCGCTGCGCGCCGCTGGACCCGATGCCATGGGCAAAATGAGATGACCGAGACGCCCACCGTCCCCCGCATCCTGCTGACCGGCGCCACCGGCTTCGTTGGGCGCGCGGTGCTGGCCGAGGCCCGCGCGCAGGGCCTTGAGGTGGTCGCGGTTCTGCGCGCCGACCCGCCAGAGGACTGGGCGCAGATGAAGGGCGTCACGCCGTGCCGGGCCGATCTGTCGGACCCCGCCTGCGTGCCCAAGCTGCGCGCCGCCGCCGAAGGTTGCAGCGCGGTGATCCATGCCGCCGCGCATCTTGGCGGCGATACCGACGCGGTAGAGACGGCCACCATCGACGGCACCCGGCATCTGCTGCAGGCGCTGGACGGGCTGCCGCTGCATCTGGTGCTGGTGAGTTCGATCGCCGTCTACGACACCGCGCGGCTCTCTCCCGGCGATGCGGTGACCGAAGCCACTGCGCTTGAAACGCCCGGCTCCGCCCGCGATGCCTATGTCACCGGCAAGCTGGCGCAGGAGGCGCTCTGCCGTGCATCTGCCCTGCCGCTGTGGATCCTGCGCCCCGGCGCGATCTTCGGCGCGGGTCGGACGTGGAACGCCCATCTCGGCCCGGCGCTCGGGCCGCTGCTAATCCGCGTCGGCACCAAGGGCGAGCTGCCGCTGGCCCACGTCGGCCATGTGGCCAAGCGGCTGCTGCAGGCGGCGCGCCGCGCGCCCGATCAGGTGCAGCTGCTGAACCTCGTCGATCCCGATCGTCCCGACCGCACCCGCTTTCTGCGGGCCCATGCGGGTGCGGGCTGGCCGAAGCTGACGCTGCCCCTGCCTTGGCCACTCTGGCTGGCGGCGGCACGGGGGCTTTCTCCGCTGGGAACACATCTGCCGGGGCTGCTGCGCGTTGCCCCGCTAAAGGCGCGGATGATGCCCCTGCGCTACCCCGATCGCACCCTGATCTCGGCGCTCGGCCCGCTGCCGCAGCCCCGGTTCGAGACGCTGATGGCCCGCGCGCTGCAGGAGGATCGCGAATGAGTCTTCCCAAACTGGCCTATCTCACCGGCGAATACCCGCGCGCCTCGGACACCTTCATCCAACGCGAAGTGGCGGCGCTGCGCAGCATGGGTCACGAGGTGCTGACCTGCTCGATCCGCACCACCGGCGCCGAGCATCTGGTCGGCCCCGAGCAACGCGCCGAACACGCCGCCACCTTCAAAGTTCTGGACGCCTGCAAGGCACCGCTGCGGCTGCTGCGCGCGCACGCGCGCTGGCTGCGCCACCCGGCGCGTTATCTGCGCGCGCTGGCGCTGGCGTGGCGGACGGCACCGAAGGGGCTCAGGGGCCGCGCCTACAATCTGATCTACTTCGCCGAAGCCGCCGTGCTGGCCGACCATCTGGCCGAGTCCGGCGTGCAGCATCTGCACAACCACATCGCCAAAGCCTCCTGTACCGTTGCGATGCTCGCCTCCGAACTGTCGGGCATTCCCTACAGCTTCACCATCCACGGCCCTGACATCTTCTTCGAACCGCAGCACTGGCGGATCGACAAAAAGACCCGCCGCGCCCGCTTTGTCGCCTGCATCAGTGCCTTCTGCCGGTCGCAACTGATGTGCTTCGCCGACCGCGCCGACTGGCCCAAGCTGCACATTATTCACTGCGGCATCGAGCCGGCGCGCTATGCGCCAGCGGCGCAGGACGGCCAGACCTTGCTGTTCGTTGGTCGCCTCGCTGCGGTGAAGGGCGTGCCGGTGCTGCTGCGCGCGATGGCCGATCTGGCGCCCCGCCACCCCAACCTGCGCCTGCGGCTGATCGGCGACGGGCCGGAGCGCGCCGCACTCGAAGCGAAGGCCGCCGAACTGGGGCTTTCGGAGCGCATCGACTTCCTCGGCTACCGCTCGCAGGCCGAAGTGGCCGAGGCGCTCAGCGCGGCCGACATCTTTGTGCTGCCCAGCTTCGCCGAGGGCGTGCCAGTTGTGCTGATGGAGGCGATGGCGGCGCAAGTGCCGGTGATCGCCTCGCGCATCGCCGGGGTGCCGGAACTGGTCGACCATGGCGCCAGCGGCCTGCTGGTGCCGCCGGGCGAGGCCGCCGCACTGGCCGCCGCGCTGGACAGCCTGCTGTCCGACCCGGACACGCGCCGCAGCATGGGCGCCGCCGGGCGTGCCAAGGTGATGGCCGAGTTCGACATCGATACCGAAGCCGCCAAGCTCTCGGCGCTCTTCAGCGAGGTCGCACCATGAGTGAGATCGACGTGGTTCTCATTGGCCGCAATGAGGGCACGCGGCTGGTGGCGGCGCTGGCCTCGGTGCAGGGACAGGCGCGACAGCTGGTCTATGTGGACAGTGGCTCAAGCGATGGCAGCGTCGAGGCCGCGCGCACCGCCGGGGCGCATGTCGTGCTGCTGGACCTCTCCACGCCCTTCACCGCCGCCCGCGCCCGCAACGCCGGTTTCGCCGCGCTGGACGTTCCGCAACTGGTGCAATTCATCGATGGCGACTGCGCGCTGGTGCCCGGCTACCTGCAGGCCGCCCGCGCGCATCTTCAGGCCAACCCGCAGACCGCCTTGGTCACCGGCTGGCGCTCGGAGGTGCACCGCGACGACAGCCTCTACAACCAGCTGTGCGATTTCGAATGGCGCCGTCCGGCGGGCGAGATCCGCGCCTGCGGCGGCGACATGATGGTGCGCGCCGAAGCGTTTCGAGAGGTCGGCGGGTTCGACCCCGAGGTGATCGCCGCCGAGGATGACGAGTTCTGCACCCGGCTGCGCAAGGCCGGATGGCTGCTCGAACGCATCCCGCACGAAATGACCCGGCACGACGCATCGATGCGCCACTTTTCGCAATGGTGGCGCCGCGCGGTGCGCACCGGCCACGGCTTTGCGCAAGTCGGCGATCTGCACCCCGAGTATTTCACCACCGAACGCCACCGCGCGCTGGTCTATGCGCTCGCCCTGCCGCTGCTGATCGTGCTCGGCTGTCTGGCGTTCTGGCCGCTGGCGCTGCTGGCGCTCGTCGCCTATCCGCTCAACTGGGCGCGCACGGCCCGTGGCCTGCGGCGCGAAGGGCTGACCGCCCCCGAAGCGCGGCGCCACGCGCTACTGCTCACCCTTTCGAAGTTCCCCAATCTCATCGGCATGGCCACCTACCACTGGCGGCGCCTGCGGCAGGCACCGATGCGCCTGATCGAGTACAAGTAAGGACCTCCGTCATGTCCCAGTCCCGGTCCAAACCCCAGCCCCTGCGCGTCGGCCTTATCGGCGCGGGCTATATCGCAAGCTGGCACGCCGATGCGCTCGCCGCGACCGACACGGCCGTTGTGGCCGCCGTATGCGACCTGTCGCAGCCCGCCGCCGAGGGGCTGGCGCTGCCGCATGGTGCGCAAGCCTTCACCTCGGTCGAGGCGATGATCGAGAGCGGCACCTGCGACGCGGTGCATATCCTGACCCCGCCGCATCTGCATGCCGCGCTGGCGCAGCAATGCCTGAGCGCCGGGTTGCACGTGGTGGTGGAAAAGCCGGTGGCGGTGAGCCTATCCGAGACCCGCGCCATCGCCGAGGCCGCCGAGGCGGCTGGCAAACGCTTTCACGCCGGCCATAATTTCCTTGGCCTGCCGTCTTACATCCGGATGAAAGAGGCGCTGCTTGCGGGCGACTATGGCCGCGTCTCGCAGGCCGAGATCACATGGGCGCTGCCGCTGGCGCCGCTGCGCTCGGGGCCTTTCAACTTGTGGCTGCTGCGCGAGCCCAAGAACCTGTTGCTGGAGCTTGGCCCGCATCCCTTTGCCTTCGCTGTCGATCTTTTTGGCCCGCTGGACATCCTCTACGCCGAGGCCACGAAACCGGTGCCGCTGCCCGGACACGACAGGCGCCCGCAGGGGTTCCGCATTCTCGCGCGGGCGGGCGATGTCGAGATCACCTTCAACTTGTCCATGGTGGAAACCGTCGACGATCGGTCGGTCACGCTGCGCGGCTCGTCGGGGCGGGCGCGGCTCGACTATGCCGCCGACACGCTGGTGGTGGACCGCGAGAACGCCTCGGACCTCATCGTGAACCCGGCGCGGCGGCAGTTCGACCTTGGCTGGCAACACCTGCGCGAAGGTCTGCGCAACGCGGCGCTCCAGACGCTGTCGCTGAACCAGAAAGGCCCCTATGCGCAAAGCTTCCGCGGCATGTGTTCGGCGGTCTACGGCCCGCTGGCGCAGGGCAAGCCGCAGGACGAGCGCTTCTCGGCGCAAAGCGCGATTATGGTGATGGAGGCGGTCGAGGCTGCCATCGCCAAGCTGCCGCCCGAGTCGCTGGAGGTGGCCACCCCCGCCGTGCAGACCCGCAAGCCGACGCCCACCGCCATGGTGATCGGCGGCACCGGCTTCATCGGGCGCGCCCTGACCCGGCGGCTGGTGGCCGGCGGGCAGGACGTGCGGGTGCTGTCGCGCGGGCGTCATGGCCCCTTCCCCGACCTGCCCGATCAGGTGGAGACCATGGGCGTATCGCTGCACGACCTCGACGCGCTGACCGAGGCGATGCAGGGCATCGACGTGGTCTACAACCTCGCCCGTTCGCTGGAAAAGACGTGGGCTGACGCGCTGGTCAACGACGTCGGCGTCTCCACCCGCATCGCCATGGCCTGCGAGGCCGCCGGGGTGAAGCGCCTTGTCTACACCGGCACCATCGCCAGCTACGACATGTCCGATCCGGGCGCGCAGATCACCGAGGACACCCGCTTTCCCGCCGATATGACCGACCGCAACCTCTACGCCCGGTCCAAGGCGGAATGCGAAAGACAGCTGATGAAGCTGCACCGCGAGCGTGGCCTGCCGGTCACCATCGCGCGGCCCGGGATCGTGGTGGGCCATGGCGGACCGCTGCAGCACTGGGGCATCGGGCGTTGGCACGGCGCCGGAGCGGTGCGCATTTGGGGGCCGGGCAAGAACCTCCTGCCCTTCGTGCTGATCGACGATGTCGCCGAGGGTCTGCTGCGCATGGGCGCGCATCCTGATGCGGTGGGCGAAGGCTTCAACCTCGTGGGCGAGCCAATGCTGAGCGCGCGCGACTATTTCGACGCGATCCACAAGACGCTTGGCGCACGCATCCGGGTCAGCTCGGGCAACCTCACCGTCTTCTACGCCAGCGATGCGGTGAAATACGGTCTGAAGAAATACGCGCTGCGCAAGACCGGACTGGTGCGCCCCTCGCGGGCCGACTGGCGGAGCCGGGCGCATTTCTCGCCGTTCGTCAACGACAAGCCCAAGCGCGTGCTGGGCTGGCAGCCCGAAGCGGACCGCGCGAGCTTCCTTGAAAAGGCGATCACGCAGGCCAATCTCTTTGGCTTCTAGAGCAACAGGTCAGGGCGGCTTTGTCGCTCGCGGCAGGTTGCTCCGATCGTGAACAATCCCCGCATTTTCACCTCATTCTTGACCGAATCGAATGGTGTTCTGCGGACGAAGGTAAATATCGAGTGCGCGCGCCGGGGCTTTGCCGTCCCAGCGAGACAAGGCAGGTTCACACGCGGTATGGTTCCGCGGCGGGCCCGAAAGGCATCGCCGGGACGGTACCGGCAACGCCCCTGCCCGTGCGGTGCGGAGAGACGAGTATGGAAGAACGCCGGAGATTCCGCCGTCGAAAGCGGACCGAAGAGACACCGGAGGATCCCCCGATCCTGCCGCTGGAACGCCGCGAAGAGCGGCTCGCCCGACGCCATGCCGACCGACAAGCCGACCGACAGGCCGAAGGCGCCCGCGCCACCGCGCAGCAGCAAGCCCGTAAGCAGGCCGAGCGCGCGGAAATGGACGCCGCGCGGCGCGAGCTTGCCAGCGTCCGCGCCGCCGCCACTGCCGCCGCCACCACCACTGCGACCGCGCCAGCCGCCGAAAGCGCGCCTGCGCCCGCCGTTGACCGTACCCCCGCCGACCCCCTGTCCGGGCCACGGGCCCAGCCCGCGGCGGAGGCGCCCGCCCGCCTGCCG
This sequence comes from Salipiger sp. ABF4_146, assembly GCF_056161345.1. Taxonomy (NCBI): domain Bacteria; kingdom Pseudomonadati; phylum Pseudomonadota; class Alphaproteobacteria; order Rhodobacterales; family Roseobacteraceae; genus Salipiger; species Salipiger sp. ABF4_146. The sequence goes on from NZ_JBSWYX010000003.1 coordinate 183,475, forward strand.
CGCCGCGCCGTCACCCAGCGCCCGGCACCTCAGGCAAAGCTGCTGTGGGACCACCTTCCGGTATTCGAGATCGACAGCGACCATCTGGAGCGCAACCGCATCATCACAGCCAGCCGCGAGGATCCGGCGCATACGGCTTTTGACGTGCTGCGCACCCGGCTGACGCAGGTGCTTGCGGAAAACGGCTGGACCCGTGTTGGCATCACCTCGCCCAGCAAAGGCTGCGGCAAGACCTTCACCGCCGCCAACCTCGCGATCAGCCTGTCGCGGCAGGAGGGGCTGCGGGCGATGCTGATGGATCTCGACCTGCGCAACCCGTCCCTGCACAAGGCGATGGGCGTGCGCGCACCGGGCTGCATGGGCGCGCTGCTGCGCGGTGCGATCTCGCCCGAGGCGCATCTCATGCGAATGGGCGAAAACCACATCCACGCCGGTCACGACATCGCCTTCGGTTTCAACGAGGTGATCGAACCCTATGCCGCCGAACTTCTGAACGCCCCGGCCACCGCCGAGGTGCTGACCTCGGTCGAGGCGCGGCTGCAGCCCGATGTGATGCTGTTCGATCTGCCGCCCGCGCTTTATTACGACGACGTTCTGGCATTCCGCCCACAGATCGACGGCGTGCTGCTGGTGGTCGGCGGCGGGCTGACCACCGAACGCGAAATCCGCGAAGTCGAGCGGCGTCTCGGCACGTCGACGCCGCTGCTTGGCATGGTGCTCAACAAGGCCGAAGGCACCGAACTCAAGAAATACCAGTACTAGGCACGGTCACCGCTGCCAGAACGCAAAGAGCCGGGCATTTCAACGCCCGGCTCTTTTGTGCGGTGTCTGATGATCGCGTCAGGCGCCGACGCGCGGCAGAAAGCGTTCGAGCATCGGCAGCCGGTCGCCCAGCAAGCGCAGCCCCGCGTAGACCAGCCCGGCCACGGCCATCACCAGCGCCGCGATGCCCAGCCCTTTGCGGCGCCGGTCGCGGCGGGTCTTCACCGGCGGGATCGCGACCACGGGCTGCACGCCAAGCATGCGCTCCATCTGGCTGGCACTGCGCAGCACCGGGTTCATCATCTCGGCGACGAAAGCGGTGATCAGACCTGCGAGCAGGCTCGCCACGGCCCCGACGGCCACCAGCTTGCGACGGCTTTGCGAGGTCGCGACCTCGGGCACCAGCGCCGTTTCCAGCACTTCGAACCGATCCGACTGCTGCCGGTCCTCCAGCATCTGCCCCATTTCGGCGTCTGCCTTGCGACGGGTGATCACGCTGTACTGATCCTGAAGCTGGGTGCGCTCGCGCTCCAGCCCGTTCAGCGTGCGCTCGACCTCGGGGGCTTTGCGGATGGTCTCTTCGATCGACGCGATCCGCGCCGAGATCAGCTGCTTTTGTTCCTCCAACAGCGCCAGCTGCCGGTTCAACACATCCTCGCGCTGACGCGACGAATTGCCTTCCAGCGCCACGATGTCTCGGTCAAGCTCGAGCTTATTGTCTTCCAGCGTCGACAACTGGTCGCGCATCGCGGCAAGTCCCGAGGGCAGCGCCTCAGAATTGCTTTGCTTGAACTCGGCGATACGGGCATCCATCGCCTCGATCTGGGTCTCGACACGGGCCTCCTCGGTCGCGAAGAAATCCAGCGCGTCGCGGGCGCGGGTCTCGCTGCGTGTGCGCGACTGGTCGATCACCGACTGCATCAACTCATTGGCCACATCCGCCGCTTTCTGCGCGTCGGGCAGACGCACGTTGATCATCAGCCCCGACGGAGTCCGCGGCGTTCCATAGGCCGGGTTGCCCGAATGAATCGCTTCGATCGAGGCGGCCTGACGCATCTGGTACACCCGCTCGTTCATCGGGATGTCGGGGATGCTGGCAAAGAGATCATGCTCGTTCATGATGCGCACGAGATTGTCGCGCGACATGATCCGCTGTTCGATCAGCGTCACCCGGCGCGTGGCGTCCTCGGTGACGGTGGCCGGACTGGTGGTGCTGGGGGCGACCTGCGCATCCTCGATCTGAACCACCGCCGTCGCTTCATAAAGCTTTGGCTGGCTCAGAGCGAAGAACACGGAAATCCCGGTGCCCAATGCGAACACCAGAAAGATCAGACCGAAGCGGCGGCGCAGTGCGGACAACACTTCGTCAAACGATTGGAACTGGTTCATAAACTACACTCCCGCAAAGCGCCCCCGCTGCGTTCGGAAAGCGGCCACCCGCGCTGGAAATACACACATATGCCAGCGGCGGAATCGCCTCTTTCATGTCACAAATTACCGAATGTGCCTCCTTTACGCCATGTTTAATGAGGCCGTTTTGGGAAACACTGCGTGTCCGGAACCGGGATCAGTAACACATTTTGGTCACAAAGCAGGGGTTTTCCGCCATCTACACGCGGGGAATTGCGCATATGGACAGAATTAAGCCCGATTTCACGATCTGTTGCATTGGAAATTCGGCCCCGCGCCCAAGCCCCATTTCCGCCACCATTCGCATCCGAGGCTCCGGCAGCAGCGATTCCATCGCCTCGAAACCAAACAAGCTGCCGGTCAGCGGGTATTGCGCCTTATAGGCCGCTTCCTTGGCGCTGAAGATCCGCATCGCAGCTCGGCCGAATGGTTGCGGACTGAAACGGGACAGCTCCGGCACCGTTGCGATCGCCGGGATCATTCGCGATTGCATCGGCGCATCGACAGCAAGATCAACGCCCAGCCCACGCCAGCGCTGCGCGTGCGCTGCCATCGCAAGGCACAGGCCGCCGGCATGGGTGATGCTGGCAACCACGCCGGCGGGCCAGACCGGCGCCCGATCCTCGGCCTTGGCAATGGGCTGATCCGCCACCCCCAGTTGTCGCAGCGCGGTGCGCGCGGCGACCCGCCCTCCGGCAAACTCCGCGCGTCTTACGGGCACCGCGCGGGCCATCGCCTCACGCTCAATGGGAAAAAGCGCCGACAGGTCGTCGACCGGTTCTGACACAGCCCAGACCACCCCCTCGGGCAGCGCCGAGCGGCTCAGAAGATCGCGAAGGCCTTCTGCCCCGCCCATCTCAGGCACTGCGCCGGGCGCGCATTTCGCGCCGCCGGGCCATAGCCTCGGCACGGGCGCGGGCGCGTGGGTTCATCGGCTGTGCGGAGGCGGGATCAGACGTGATCTCGGCACCGGGGTCGGGCCGCGGATCGCCCCCCTGCGCGGGGGCCAACACCGCCGCGACAGCGGGCGAAGGCGCGGGCGGCGCAATGCGTGGCCGCGCCATGGGCAGCGGGCCGGAGGCCAGACCGGCAACCCGCCCGGCAAGGTCTTCCAAAACCGGGAAACGGAAAATGTCGGTGATCGACAACCCGCGCACGCCCAGCTCGTCGCGGATCGCCCGGTGCGCCTGCACCGCCAGCAGCGAATGCCCGCCAAGCTCGAAGAAATTGTCGCGCCCGGAGACACCCTTTACGCCAAGCACAGCCTGCCAGATCTCGGCGATCGCCGCCTGCGCCTTGGACGTGTCGGACGCCGCAGCGGTGCCGCTTGGCGGAGCCGCTGGCGCAACCGCCGCCACCGAAGGCGAGACCGATCCTGCCGGAGCCGCCACCGGTGCTGGCAGCGCCTTGCGGTCCACCTTCTTGTTCGGCGTCAGCGGAAAGCTCTCCAGCCGCATGAAATGCGCCGGCACCATGAAGGCGGGCAAGCCCCGCCCCATCTCGCTGCGCAGTGCGCTCTCGCTCACCTCCGCCGCGGCGGTGTAATAGCCCACCAGCCGCAGGTCGCCCGGCGTGTCCTCGCGCGCCGCGACCACAGCCTGCGCGATCCCCGGCTGCGCTTCCATGACCGCCTCGATCTCGCCAAGCTCGATGCGGTAGCCGCGCAGCTTCACCTGCGTGTCGACACGGCCAATGAAATCGATCCGCCCGTCCATCCGTCGCCGCACCAGATCGCCGGTGCGGTACATATGGCCCGTGTGGAACGGGTTCGCCACGAAACGCTCGGCAGTCAGCTCCTCGCGCCCCCAGTAGCCGCGCGTCACGCCCTCGCCGCCGATCCACAGCTCGCCCGGCACACCCACGCCCACCGGCTGCTGATCCTCGTCCAGCACGTACAGCTGCTGGTTGGCCAGCGGCAGGCCGATATTGACCACACCGTCGGCGGCGCGCGCATCTTCGGTCGAAGACCAGATCGTCGTCTCTGTCGGCCCATACATATTGGTCACCGTAGCGTCGGTGATCCGCCCGAACTCCGCAACCAGCGCGCCGGGCAGCGGCTCACCGCCAAGGAACAGGTGATCCAGTTTCGACAGCGCGAACCGCGCCTCGTCGTTCATCGCGATCATCCGTGCCATCGACGGGGTGCACTGCATATGCGTCACCCCATGGCGCAGGATCTGCGCAGCGATCGAGAAGTCGTCCTCGGCCAGTTCCGGCGCCACATTGGCGCGTTTCACCACCTCGGCCAGCGGCGCCAGCCCCTCCAGCACCGTATCCACCGGAATGCCGTAGTCGATCAGACAGGCGATCTCGCCCACGCCGATGCGTTTGAGCTGCTCGGTCCGCTCCAGCGCGTCCTCGACCGTGCCGAAGAGCCCGCTTTCGTTGAAATACCGCTCGAAGGCGAAATCGAGAATGGCCTCAAGGTCGTCGGGCTCGAGAATATCGAGGTCCAGATCGAAGGCGTTGTTCACTCCTTTCGGGCGTTTGAACGCCGGGAAGGCCCAGGCGTATTGCTTGATCAGACCCGCCGCCGAGCGCAGGTACTCGCGCATCGGCCCGCGCGCGGTCTCTCGCGCCGCCTCGCGGGTTTCGGCGACATAGCTGTGAAGCATCAGCGTGACGGTGAAATCCGCCGGGTCCCGCCCGGCCTCGCGCAGCGACGCGTGGTAGAGGCGGATCATCTCGGCGACGTCGTCGATGCTCTGGCCCAGCAGATGCGTCAGCACATTGCAGCCGTGAGCGCCCGCGTCCTTCCACGTCTGCGGATTGCCCGCGACGGTCAGCCAGAGCGGCAGGTCCTTCGACACGGGCCGCGGCTGTGTGACCACGTCGAACATCGACCCGTCCTTGCGTGGGAAGGGCACCGGCTTGCCAGCCCACAGATCCCGGATTTGGGAAATGTTCTCGATCACCGCCCTCTTGTTGTCCGGCGGCGTGTTCTCGGGCCGCAGCACAAAATCGTCCGGCTGCCAGCCCGAGGCCAGTGCCAGCCCCGCCCGGCCATTGGTGAGGTTGTCGATCACCGCCCATTCCTCGGCGATCCGCGCCGGGTGGTGCAGCGGCGAGACAACAGAGCCCGAGCGCACCGCCAGATTTTCGGTCACCGCTGCCACTGCCGCGCCGGTCACCGAGGGGTTCGGATAGGGCCCGCCGAAAGCATGGAAGTGCCGCTCGGGCGTCCAGACCGCACGGAAGCCGTGCTTGTCGGCGAACTTCGCGCCCTCCAGCAGCAGCCGGTATTTGTCGCGCCCGATGCCGTCGTCATTGCCCCAGTAGTAGAGCGAGAAGTCCATGCGCTGGTCCGACAGGGGCATCGGCCCGTTCGAGATCAGCCCCCGGTCCTCGTCCGAGGTCAGCACCACCTTGAAGCCGCGCGCCAGCGTATAGAACAGCTCCAGCACCGAGATATCGAAGCTGAGCGAGGTCACCGCCAGCCATGTCCCGGCGGGGTCATGCGGCACCACCGCGTCCATGCCGGTAAAGAAGTTCACCACGTTGCGCTGTTCGACCATCACCCCCTTTGGCGTGCCGGTCGAACCGCTGGTGTAGATGAGATAGGCAATGTCCTCCGGCGCGCTGGTCACCTCGGGGCGCAGTGCCGCAGCCTGCGTGAGCCGCGGATCGGCGTCCAGCATCAGAAGCTCTGCGCCGTGCTCCGGCAGCGTGTCCGCCAGCGCCGATTGCGTCACGATCACCGGCGCGCGGCTGTCCGAGATATAGTGCTGCAGACGGTCCGCCGGATAGGCCGGGTCCAGAGGCAGATAGGCCCCGCCCGCCTTGAGGATCGCCAGCGCCCCGACAACCAGATCAACAGATCGCCGGGTGCAAAGCCCCACCACGACGCCCGGCGCGACGCCCATACCCTGCAGCACATGCGCCGCGCGGTTGGCGCGCGCATCAAGATCGGCATAGCTCAGGCTCTGCCCCTCGAAGACCAGCGCCACAGCCTCCGGCGTCTTGGCGGCCTGCGCCTCGAAGCTCGCCTGCATGGTCAGGCTGCGGTCGTGGTCCACCCCGGTGGCGTTCCACAAATCGACAACCATGGCACGCTCGGTCTCGGGCAGCACCGGCAGCACGGCGGGCTGCGCGCCCTGCCCCAGATGCGCGGCGATCAGCTCAAGCCGGGCCGCGATCAGGTCGGCCTGCGCCGCGCTGATCCGTCCGGTGTCAGCGTGCAGCAGCGGGCCTCCCGCGGTATCCTCAACGGTCAGCACGGTGCCGGGGATCATGCCCGCGGCAAAGCTGAGCCCCAGATGCGGCACCTGCGGTGCGCCGGTCAGGTCCGGCGCGCGGGCTGGCAGGTCGCAGGCAAACCCCTTGCGCTTGCGCGCCTCGGCGATGGCCTCGGCCATATGCGCCTGCAGCGCATCGGCATCCCCCGTGGCCTGTGCCCGCAGCGGCACCCAGGGCGTGACGATACCGCTCAACGCGAGGCTGTTCAGCGCGATGCCGGACAGGGCGATGTCGCAGGCGCCCTGCGCGTCATGGCGCGCGGCAAAGGTGGCGACGACCGAGGCCAGATCGGCCTCGCCCAGCGACAGGGCACGGGTGGTGATCTCGCCCGTTTCCCTGCCCAGCCCCGGCATTTCGAAAGGCCGCAGCGCCGCCAGCTTGTCGCGCCAATGCGCCTCGTGTGGGGCGGTGGTGCGAATGGCCGTGTCGATGCGGGCGCGGTCCTCGGCTGGGACCGGATCGAGCATGCCGCCCGGCTCGCCGACCAGCGCGACCGGGGCCGGAGCCCCGCAGGGATAAGAGAAATGCGCCAGCCGCAGCGCACCGCTGCCGCAGGCGACGGTCAGATGATCGTCGGTTGCCTCGAGGATCTCGCCTGGCGCACCACGCCCCTCGATCCCTTTCGCCGCACCGACGTTCCAGAACCGGCCGTTCGCGAAGACCTTGGGCGTCGACAAAGGATTGGCGTAACCGCCGTGATCCAATGCCCGCACCAGCCGCGCCAGATCGGTCGCAGGCTTGGTGAAATCCAGAAGGCCGTGTCCCTCGGGCCGGTCGGCGAGCGCGTGATAACTGCGCTGCGACAGGTCCTGCGGCACCCGCGTCAGACCCTTGGCAAGCTGATCGATCACCGCGTCGAAACTGTCGATGGCGGCCTCGAAGGCCTTGGCATTGAGCGTCAGCGCCGTGTCGCTGGCCGAAATGTCGAAACCGCGGGTCACGAGGATGTCGCCCTCGTCGACGCCGCCCTCGATCATGTGCCACGTGATACCGTGGCGGGTTTCCCCCTCGATCAGCGCCCAGACCGGCGCGTTCAGACCGGCATGGCGCGGCAGCGGCCCGTCGTGAAAGTTCACCGCCCCTTTTGTTGGCAGCGTCAGAACATCCGCGGGGAGGATGTCGAGATTGGAAATCGACAGCAGGTACTCGAAGGGCTGCGGCAGACGCGCGGCAAGATCCGGCCCCGGCGGGACCACCGCCAGCCCCCTGCCCGACGCCCATGCGGCGATCTCGGGACTGCGCGTGACCACCGCGCGGATCTGATGCCCGGCCTGCAACAGCTTTTCGCTGCATTGCACCAGCAGGGATTCATTGCCGATCACCACAGAGGAAAACACGCTCATTGCACTTGCTCCACTTTTGCCTCGGCGCCCGGCGTCCCCGCGGGGACGGATGTGCCCGGCAGGGGCCGGGTCAGTGCGCGCAGGTCATGCGCCACCAGATCCCGCAGAAAATGATCGGGGTCGGCGGCCGGGCGCCGCTGCACCAGACGCCGCAGCCGCCACAGGACACCGCCAAACGCGTGGCTCAGCGTCGCCAGCCCCGCGTAGCCGCGTCCGTGGGTCTTGGAAAAATAATGCCAGCGACTGTCGAGCCAGAAGCCGGGGATACGCGACCAGCGTTTCATCCCGGTGGACACCGAGCCGATGTGCATGACCTCGCTGTCGCGCACATAATGGGTTTCATACCCGGCGCGGGCGGCGCGCAGGCACAGATCGGTTTCCTCGAAATACAGAAAAAAAGTCTCGTCGAAGAGGCCGATCTCGTCCAGCACCTCGCGCCGCATCATTATCGAGGCACCGGCCAGCCAGTCCACCGCCCGCGTCCCCGCGGGGACGGGCATTGGCACTGCGCTGTTCCGCAGCAGCCGCGACACCGGGCCAAAGCGGATCGCCCCCTCGAACTCGGACGCGACAGAGGGGAACCGGAAGGCGGTGACATGCGCCGCGCCATCCTCGCCATGGATATAGCTGCCGGCAAAGCCTGCCTGCGGGTGCGCCTCGAGATGGTTCAGCAGCGCGCGGATCGCGCCCGGCGCGGGGAAGGCATCGGAGTTCAAAAGATAGACATAATCGGGCGGGCTGCCGTCGGACAGCCCGGCCCGGATCCCGACGTTGTTGCCCGCACCGAAGCCGCCGTTGTGGCTCGAACGGATCAACCGCAGCGCCGCGCCCTGCGCCCAATCCTCGGCATCGAGCGCCTGCTTCATGATCTCGTAAGACCCGTCGCCGCTGTCGTTGTCGACGATCACCAGTTCGGCCCGCAGCCCCTCCATCGCCCGCAGCGCGGCGCGCACCGAGCGCAGGGTCATCTGCGGCGTACGGTAATTGAGCGAGACGATGAGCAGACTGGGCCGGTCAGACATGCGTTTACTCCGCCGCCTGCGGGCTGGCGAAGGGCAGCACCGCGCTGCCCAAACGCTGCGCCTCGGCCTGCCTGATGGCCGCGCGCATCTGCGCCGCCAGCACCCGGACGTTGGGTTCCAGCACCATCGAGTCGTGATCGCCCGGCACCTCGTGCACCGCCACATGCGGCACGTATTGCCGCCAGTCGTTGTCCTCCAGCACATAGGCCCGTTCGGAGTTCACCACGCGGCCGCCGCCGACCTGCCATTTGCCGACAAGCGGCGGGCGATAGAGCACGAGGTTGCCCTCCCACGGCCGCACCTCGTAGCGCGCCACGGCGGCAAGGAAGGCGGCCTCGATCTCGGCGTTGTGGAAGGCGTGCTCGGTGCCGGTCTCTTCGCTGGCGCGGCGCTTTGCGATCTCCCAGCGGATCCGGTTGCGCGCCCAGATCAGCGGATAGAGCGCCCCCTTGGCCTTGGCTTCCTGCCATTGGATGCGCAACCGGTCGCCGCGCTGCAATGGACGGCGCGTGGGCAGCGGCGTGTCGAGCAGCACGCAGAGCGAGACCTGCTCGCCCATCGCCTCAAGCTGGCGGGCAATCTCATAGGCGGTGATCCCGCCCCCCGAGAAACCGCCAACCATATAAGGCCCCTCGGGCTGCACCTGCCGCATCTCGGCGATGTAGTCGCGGGCGGTGGCCTCGATGCTGTCATGCGGCGGCTCGCCGCCGTAGAGCCCCTTGGCCTGCAGGCCATAGAACGGACGATCGGCCCCGAGAAGATGCGCAAGATGGCGCAAATTCAGCACGTTGCCGAACATACCCGCGACAAGGAAGAACGGCGTGCGCGGGCCACCCTCGCCATCGTGCATCGGCACCAGATGGGTGAAGCGGCGCTCGGGCGCGGCTGCCGGGGCGGCGTCCTGCGCGTCTTTCGTTTGGCTGTGTCCGGTCTGCGCGGCGATCAGCGCGGCGCATTTGCGGATCGTCGGTGCCTCGAACAGCACCGAGATCGGAAACTCGACCCGGAAGGCCTTCTTCACCATGGCAAACAGCCGTACGGCGATCAGGCTGTGGCCACCAAGATCAAAGAAGCTGTCCTCGGCGCCGACGTTCTGCACGCCCAGCAAATCCTGCCAGAACCCGGCCAGCGCGCATTCGATCTCTCCCTCGGGCGCCACATAGTCGGCGTCGAGTTGCGGGCGCTCGAAGGTCTGGCCCGCGGTCTTCTCGGCGGTCGAGGCGGCGGTCTGGCGGCTGAGTTGGTCGAGGTCCATCGACGAGACCACGACCTGCGGCAGACCAAGTTGCAGCGCGCGGGCAAAGGCCTCGACCCCCTCGGACGGCAGGATGCCCTGACTGAGATTATGGGCGAGCCGCTCTTCGGCGGGGGACAGCGGCTGCGCGGCTCCGGCCTCGTCGAGCTCCAGTTCGGCGGCGCTGAGCCGGGGCGGAGCCAGCAGCAGATCGGGCGAGGCAAGGCGGCGGATGGTGAAGCCAGAGACCTCGACCAGCACCCGGCCCTCCGGGTCGCAGAGCGTGATGTCGAAGCTGGCGGTCTCGCTCTCGGCCCGGTTGTCGGCGGCGTTGCGAACCCAAGAGACGATGCGGCCCGGCAGCGGCGCATGGACCCGCACGCGCGCGTAAGACACCGGCACCCACAGGTGGGTGGGTTGCCAGCCCGCGATCAGTTCCATCGCCCAGCCGGTGGCGATATCAAGCAGCGCGGGATGCAGCAGGCAGTCGTCCTGCGCCGCCTCCGCGGGCAGCGACAGATCGGCGATGCCCTCGCCCTGCCCCAAAGCGCGGGTATCCAGAACCTTCCAGCGCGGCCCGAACTTCAGTTGCACCTCCTGCGCGGCGGCCAGTTTGCCGCCCTGAGGCGCGCACAGCGGGGCGGCGCAGCGGGCGCGGATCGCAGCGAGGTCCAGCGCCGCCGGACGCGGCAGCGGCAGCAGCGCCAGCGTAGCCTGCGCGGTAAGCGCAAAGCCTTGGCGCCCACCGAGCGCCTGATCGGCCAGCACGTCAAAGCCATAACCTTCATCGCGCCGGGTCAGGCGCAGGCGCATCTCGCGGCGGGCCCCCTCTGCCACCCGAAGCGGGCGCAGGAACGACAGGTCGCGGATCTCGAAGGGCTGGTCCTCGCGCTGCGCCTTCAGCGCGTGGGCGGCAAGCGTCAGATAGCCGGTGCCGGGCAGCAACGCGTCGCCGGCCTTGGTCCGGTGCTCGTCGATGATCCAGTCGTCGCTGCTGAGCGTGCTGCGAAAGAGCCGGTTGCCGCTGCGATCAAAGGTGGCCTCACCCAGCAGCGGCAGGCCGGTGGGCTCGACCGGCGGTTCGGGCAGCGCGCCGCTGCGCGCGGCGACGGCCTCGGCGGCCATGCCAACCTCGTTCCAGATGCCCCAGTTGATCGCGGTGACCTTGGTCTTCCCGCCAGCGCGCGACCGGGCGAAGGCGTTGAGATATTCGTTGGCGGCGACGTAATCCACCTGCCCCGCGGGCGCGGTGACGGTGGAGGACGACGAGAACAGCACCATCCAGTCACAGGCGCCATCGGGGAAGACCTCACCCAGAACCTGCGTACCGTGGATTTTTGGCGTGAACACATCCTCGACCGAGGCCGGGGTCTTGGTCAGCAAGGGCGCGTCATCGATCACCCCGGCGCCGTGGATGACCCCGGTGATGCGGCCGAAGCGAGCCTCTGCCGCGTCGCGCACCGCCTGAAGCTGGACGCGGTTGCAGACATCGGCGGCGACGACCACGACCTCGGCCCCGGCCTCTTCCAGCGCCTGCACCGCGCGAATGCGGCGGGCGATGGCGTCCTGCGGCGCATGGCGGGCAAGGTAGTCGGGCCAGTCGCCGCGCCCGGGCAGTTCGCGGCGGGCGACAAGAATGAGCTTGGAGCGATGCTTGGCAAACCCCATGGCAAGCGACAGGCCGATGCCGCCGAAGCCGCCGGTGAGCAGGTAGGTCCCCTGCCCCGGCTGCGGCGCGGCCTCCGGCAAGGTCACCGGCTTCATCGCGCATTCGAAGCGGCGACCTTTGCGCAGGGCGGCGGTGGCGTCTTTCGGTTCGGCCAGCAGATCCTCGAGCAGTTGATCGGTGAGCTGCGCCAGCGCCGCCTCACGGGCCGCTTCGGCCTTGCGGCGAGTGAAGAGCGTGCCGGCGGCAGGCTCGGGCAGTTGCAGATCGAGCGTCTCGACGCTCACCCCAGGCATTTCGCGCGGGATCACCCGTGCAGGGCCTGCGACGGTGGCCTTGGACGGATGCGCCAGCGCCTCGTTCCGGACCTGCGCGGCGCCGGAGGTCAGCACCGTCATGTGCAGCGGGCGCGGCAGGTTTTCCTCGGCCATGGCCTGCGCAAGGAACAGCAGCGAATAGAACCCCTGCTCCTGCACGCGATGGAAGAAACTGGATCCGGGCCGGTGGCTCTCGCCCTCCGTGACCAGCCAGAAATGCGCGATGCGGGTCGGGACATGGCCACGCATCGCCAGATCCTGCAGCAGCAGATCATAGCCCTCGCGACCGCGTTCGGGCGGCAGGACATAGGCGCTGTCCGACAGGCGGCTGAAGGCGTCGCCGGGGCGCACTTCGATCACCTCATGCCCGGCGGCGGTGAGCCGCGCGGCGCAGCGATCAGCCAGCCCCGCCTCATCCATGAACATCAGCCAGACCTGCGGCGCGGCCTCGGAAAGACCTTCGGCGACGTCCACTTCAACCTCGGCGGCGCGGGGACGCCAGACCGGCTTCCAGCCCCATGCGCTCAGATCGTCGTTGCGCATGAGGTATTGCGGCGCGGTTTCCGTCTGCGCCTTGCCCGGTTCGATGAAATAGGGTGCGCGCTGGAACGCGTAGCTTGGCAGCACCACCCGGTTGCGGCGTGCACCGCCCCAGACCTGCTCCCAGTCGATCTCGGCGCCCAGCGCCCAGAGGCGGCCCAGCAGTTCGAACATATACTTGTCGTCGGCGATCTCTTCGTCGGGGTGGCGCAGCGAGGACAGCACCTGCTGGCCGGGAACATCCGGGTGCTGGCGGACCAGCGAAGACAGCGCCTTTCCCGGGCCGACTTCGAGGAAAATGCGGCTCTGTTGCTGGGCAATCGTGGCCACGCAGTCGGCGAAAAGCACGGTGCCGCGCAGATGCTCGACCCAATAGTCGGGGCTGGTGGCCTGTTCTTGCGTCATCCACGTGCCCGTGCGGTTCGAGGTCAGCGGAATCTGCGGCGGGCTGAGGTCGATGGAACGCAGGTAGGCGCGGAACTGATCGAGGATCGGCGCGAGCATGCGGCTGTGCGCGGCGATGTCGATGGCGACGCGCTGGCAGTCGACACCCTCGGAAATCAGTCTCTGTTCAAGGGAATTCAGAGCCTTTTCCGGGCCCGAGGCCACCGACAGATCGGGCGCGTTGACCGCTCCGAGGTCGAGGTCAGAGCCCAGATGGTCCCGCAGCCTCTCGGCGGGCAGGTTGACCGACAGCATGCCGCCGGCGGGCACCGTATCGAAGAGCCGCCCGCGCAGATGCACGAGACCGATGCAATCCTCAAAGCTCATCACGCCGGCGATGCAGGCTGCGGCGTTTTCGCCCATGGAATGCCCCGCAAGCGCGGCGGGCTCGATGCCCCAGCTAATCCAGAGTTTGGCCAGCGCCACCTCGGTGATGAGGATCAACGGCAGTTGCAGCGAGGGGGTCTTCAGCGCCTGATCGGCAGCGGCCTTGGCCTCGGGCGTGGGCAGCCACAGCGCGCGGATGTCGGCGTCGGTGATCTCGGCCAGCGTGGTCAGGCCGCGGTCCATCCAATCGGCGAAAACAGGCTCTGTTTCGTACAGATTGCGCGCCATGCCAGCGTATTGCGCGCCGCCGCCGGGAAACATGAAGGCCACGTCGGGCCGGTCGAGCGCGCTATGCGTATGCACCCGGCGCGGCGCCTCCTCCGCCAGCAGGCGCGCGGCCTCCTCGTGGCTTTCCGCGACCACCACGCGGCGCTTTTCAAACGCCCGGCGCCCCTCTTTCAGCGTGAAGGCGACATCGGCCAGCGGCTGCTCGGGATGCACGCGCAGATGCGCGGCGAGACGCGCGGCATTCTCGTCCAGCGCCGCCTTGCTGCGCCCCGAGAGGGTGAGGATCTGGAACGGCCAGTCGCTGGCCTCGGATGCGCGGCGCTGCGGCGCTTCCTCCAGCACCACATGTGCATTGGTGCCGCCGACGCCCAGCGAGTTGACCCCGGCGCGGCGGGGGTGATCGCCGCGTGCCCAAGGGGTAAGGCTATCGTTCACCACAAAGGGCGAGTGTTCGAAATCGATGGCGGGGTTGGGTTTCTCGTAACCCAGCGTCGGCGGCATCTGCCCGTGATGCAGCGCCAGCGAGGTCTTAATCAGGCTCGCGGCCCCGGCGGCGGTGTCGAGATGGCCGATATTGGTCTTCACCGATCCAATGCGGCAATGCCCTTGGTTAGAGCCGCTTTCTGCGAAGGCCTGCGTCAGCGCTGCGACCTCGATCGGATCGCCCAGATAGGTGCCGGTGCCGTGGCATTCGACGTAGTCCACCGTGTCCGAACTGATCCCGGCCATGGCCTGCGCTTCGGCGATCGCCTGCGCCTGCCCGTCGACAGAGGGGGCCAGATACCCGGCCTTGCCTGCCCCGTCGTTGTTGATCGCCGAACCCTTGATCACCGCCCAGATGTGATCGCCGTCGGCAATGGCATCCTTCAGGCGGCGCAGCACAACAACGCCCGCGCCGGACCCAAAGACAGTGCCCTGCGCGCGGTGGTCGAAGGCGTGGCATGCGCCGTCGGGTGAAAGGATCTCGTTTTCCTTGTAGAGATAGCCACGGATCTGCGGCAGCTCGATGGTCACGCCGCCTGCCAGCGCCATGTCGCATTCGCCATTGAGCAGCGCCTGAACGCCGAAATGCGTGGCGACCAGAGAGGTCGAGCAGGCGGTCTGCACGTTCACCGACGGGCCATGCAGGTCGAGCACGTAGCTCAGGCGGGTGGTGAGGAAGTCCTTGTCGTTGCCCGTATGGCGCAGCAAGAACATGCCGGTGTCGTCCACCAGATCGGGGTTCGAGCAGAGGTTGAAATAGAAATAGCTGCCCATGCCGACGCCGCCGAAGACACCGATACTGCCATCGAAACCTTCGGGCACGTGACCGGCGCTCTCCAGCGCCTCCCACGCGGTTTCGAGAAACTGCCGGTGCTGCGGGTCCATGATCGCCGCGTCCTTGGGGGCGAAACCAAAGAACTCGGCGTCGAACATTTCGAACCCGTCAAGCGGCGCTCCGAAGGGCACGTAATCGCGGTGCCGCAGCAGGCCCGGGTCTTCGCCCGCGGCTTGCAGTTCGTCTTCGGTGAACCGGCGGATCGCCCCGCGCCCGTCGCGCAGGTTTTCCCAATAGGTGTGGATGTCGGCGGCGCCGGGCAGATGCGCAGCCATACCCACGATGGCGATGTCGGTGTCGGTGTCAGAGCCGGTTTTGGCCAAGTTCCGTGCAATGTCGTGCTGAACGTCCAAAACCCAAACCTCACTCGCAAACTCGCGACCTCCCGCGTGGTAAATCGCGAATACGGAGAAAATTGGGCGCTGCCTTGTGCGCCCGCCCGCCTCCGGAAACAATACGATCCACCAAGCGACACTGTCCCGTCTTTGCCGTTGTATCGCATCTGTGCGGGCCGCGCCAAGCCGGGGGCAACCCGACCGCCCGAGGCTGATCCCGCCGCCCGCATTGGCGAAGAGCCGAGTCTCAGGGGCCCGCAACCACCAGCGCGGTGATCGCCGACCAGTTCAGCGCTGCCGCCACGCCGGCCAGCGCCACGGCTAGAAGCGCAAAGCACAGATCGTGCAGCGGATCCCACACGCCCATGCGCCGCGCCAGCCAGACCACAACCGGATAGGCCAGCAGGAAGGCCGCGCCATAGCCGAGCAGCGCGCCAAGCAGCCCGTAGGTTTCCAGACCGACGAGGATGCTGCCGATCATCAGCACCGCCCGCGCCAGCGCCAGCACGAAGAAGCTGCGGCTGTCACCGGCGGCCAACGCCGCCTGATCGTAGGTCTGCACCACGATCTGCGGCATCTGCATGCAGGCGATGACCACCGTCACCGCGCCAGCGGCGAGGTAGCGTTCGTCATACATCAGTTCGACCAGCCAGTGCCCGCAGACCGCAAAGCTCGCCACCAGCACCAGCAAAGGCCCGGTGACAGCGAAGCGCATCTTGCGCAGCCGCAGGAAATTCTCGCGGCTCTCGCGCGGCGGAGTCTCGCGGTAGATCGGGATCAGGATTTTGCGAGTCACCATACCGCCCAGCAGCATCGGGAAGGAGGCGAGGAAATAGCCGATGTTGTAGACGCCGAAGCGGTCGAGGCTGAGGTATTTGCCAATCAACAGCTTGTCGCCCTGACTGAAGAAGAAACCGCAGACCGTCGACAGGAAGATCCACTTGCCGAAATTCACAAGTTCGGCGCGGGCTTCGGGTTCCCAGCGGAAGCGATTGCGCCCGCCCGCCAGCAGCAGCGAGTTGGCGATAAGTTCGAACAGCGTGCTGAGCAGGCCCGACAGCACCAGCGCCCAAACCGAGCCTGTGGCCCACGCCAGCAGCACCGCGCTGCCAACACCCACAACCTGCGTGGCCAGTTCCAGCAGCGTGACCCGCCCCAGCATCAGGTGACGGTTGGCGGTGTCCATCCGCGTGGGCCGAAACCCCGAGATCAGCAGCGCCAGCCCGGCCACCGGCAGGAACTGCAGCAGCAGCGGCTCGTCGTAGATCTGCGCCATGGGCCATGCCAGGGCGCAGGCGGTCAGCCACAGGCCGATGCCGCGCAGCACCTGCAGCGTCCACGCGGTGTCGAGGAAATCCCGATCGTCGCCGCGCTTGCTCTGCAGGATCGCCGGGGTGACGCCGACGTCGGAGAATTGCACCAGCCCCATGAGCACCACCGAAAGCAGTGCCATCAGGCCGAAGGCCTCGGGGAACAGCAGCCGGGTCAGGATCAGATTGCCGCCGAGACGCAGCGCCTGCGAGAAGCCAAAGCTGCCGACGGTCAGCATCGACGAGCGCAGCGCGCGGGCCGAGAGCGAACTGCCAGAGAATCTGTGCCAGATCGCGGTGCTCATCGGCCACGGCTCCAGTCCGGCGAACGCTGCGGGCTCAGCCGCACCATCAGCGCGACCCCCGCGTAGACCGCAAAGCCCAGCGGGTCGCGCAGCGCCATGCGCGCCTTGCCACCCGGGCCGAAGGCCAGCTTATCGTCATTGCCCATCAGCCGGGGAAACAGCCTGCCGACCTGCGCCACGCCGGCATCCTGACGGCGGCGAACGCGCACCAAGGCCGAAAGCCCCTCGGCGATCGGCCACTCGTAGGTGGCGGGCACGGCGATGCGCTCTTCGGGGGCGAAGCTCAGCCGCACGAATGTGTCGTCCGAGATAATGTCGGGAAAGCTCTGCCAGCGCGTGCGGCCCTCGGCGTTGACCGCAAAGACACCGCAGCCCGGCACCCCGCGCGCCATGAAGGGCACTTGCCGCCAGATGCGCGCATAGGCCCGCGCCGCCCAGCCCGTGCCGGTGATCCGCAGCGTGCCGCTGGCATAGCGCGCCCCTGGCCCAGACAGCGCGTGGTGAAGCTGCTCCAAGAGCGGCGGGCTGACGGTGACATCGGCGTCGAGATAAACCCGCAGCGCCCCCTGCGCCGCCGCATCGCCGGCGTTGAGCGCGCCCAGCTTGCCGCCCTGCTGCACCTCGATCACCCGCAGATGCCAGCCGCGGGCCTCGGCCTCGGCGGTCATGGCGCGGGCCTGCGCGGCGGTGTCGTCATGGCAGCCGTTGGCGATCACCACGATCTCGGGACAAGGTTCGGCGGTCCACTCCGAGGCCAGCAGCGCCTGCAGGCAGCGCCCGATCAGCGCGCTCTCGTTGCTCGCGGGCAAGATGACCGACAGAGCCGGCGATCCGGCAGAAGAAAACTCGTCAACACTCATGATCCGTACCAACGACGCCACACATCCACAGTTCCTGCACCAAGGCAGGGTGGCATTGCCAGTCAACTGTGGCCAAAGAATGGTCAGAAGCAAGTGTAACGTGTTGCCCCGGGGATTCGCGGAACCTCCGGGAGAGTGGGGGGCGAGTGCCGCAAAAACTTCGGATCGGGTATCTTGTGCCTCAATTCCCGGGGCAGACGCATATTTTCTACTGGCGCGAAGTGCAGGCGCTCGAGGCAATGGGCCACGAGGTGCATCTTCTGTCGTCGCGGCTGCCGCCGACCGGGCTGATCGCGCACAGCTGGTCGCAGGATGCCATCGCGCGCACCACCTATCTGGGTGAGGTCCGTCCGCTGGCCGCCGCCACCGCCCTCGGTAAACTTCTGGGCAAGGGCCTGCCCAGCGACCTGCTGCGCGAGGGCCCGCGATTTGCCCCTGACGTGGCAATCACCCTCTCTGCCGCCGAGACGCTGCGTGCCTATTGCGAGGACCATGCGCTCGATCATGTGCATGTGCACAGCTGCGGCCGCGCCGCGCTGATCGCGGCGCTGGCACGGCGGCTCGGCGCGCCGCCCTATTCGCTGACCCTGCACGGCCCGCTGTCGGACTACGGCCATGGGCAGCGGATGAAATGGCGGGGCGCGGCCTTTGCCACGGTGATCACCCGCAAGCTGCTGGACGAGGTTCAGGCGCAGTTGCAGGGTCATCTGCCGCCGCGCATCGATGTTCGTCCGATGGGGGTCGATACCGACATCCTGCGCCGCGACACCCCCTATGAGCCGCCGCAGAAGGGCCGTCCGATCCGCCTGTTCTCCTGCGGGCGGCTGAACGTGGTGAAGGGCCATCAGGATCTGATGTCGGCAATTCGTCAGCTTCTGGATCAGGGCGTCGACGTGCGGCTGGAGATCGCTGGCGAAGATGACGCCGGGGGCAGCGGCTATCGTCAGGACCTGGAGGCGCATCTGCGCAAGCTGCGGCTGCAGGACCATGTAAAACTGCTGGGCGCGATCGATGCCGAGGCGGTGAAGGAAAAGCTGCTGGCGGCGCATGTGTTTGTTCTGGCCTCGTGGCACGAACCGCTCGGCGTGGCCTATATGGAGGCGATGTCCTGCGGCGTGCCGGTGATCGGCACCGACGCGGGCGGCGTGAGCGAGCTGATCGAAGCGGGCCACACCGGCAAGCTGGTGCCGCCGAAGGACCCGACAGCGCTGGCACGGGCGATCCGCGAACTGGCGCAGACCCCCGAGACCGCCGCGCGCTTCAGCGTGACGGGCCGGGCGCATGTCGAGGCAAACTTCCGCGCCAGCCTCGGGGCGGAAACGCTGGTGCGCGAGATCCGTCACGCGCAGGGCGCGCAATAGCTTTCGAAGCGCGCGTGCCTCAGAGCCCCGAGGTTGGCAGTTCGATGTTCGGAGCGTCCTCGAACGACACTGTCTCGATCGCATAGAGCGTGACCCGCCCCTGCGGCGCAGCGGCCTTCAGGCGCCCGAGTGCGTCGCGGCTGAAGGCGTAGTCGTCGGGCAGGCCCGGCAGCAGCGCCCGGTCCTGCCCGCCGCCGCCGTGCAGCTTGTCGTCACCACCGCCGGACACCAGCACATCGTCGCCCGCACCGCCAAGCAGGATGTCGGGCCGTTCCGAACCTTCGAGCCGCGCGCCAGCGGCGTTAGCGCGCAGCATCAGCGCATCGTCAAAGCTGCCCGTGGCGCGGCTTTCCCAGCCGGTCGGCCCCGAGGCGTTGTAGCTCATCAGCATATCCCAGCGCGGATTGTCGTCGTCGAGATGGCGCAGCGCGCCCCAACTGCCCCATTGCGAGGCGGGCGCCACGTCGACGAATGCGTTGAACAGCGTGCCGCCGGCGTTCACCCAGCCGCTCAGCAATTGCTCGTAGAGCTTGGCCATCTCGGGCGTGTAGCTGAAGGCCTCGAAGAAATCGGTCAGCCGCGCGTCCTGCACCCGCTCGGCCTGCGCCGCCGCATGGGTGGCGCCCTCATACATCACCAGCCGCAGGCCAGCCTTTTCGGCAACCTCGGCATGATACGGGAAAATCTCTCCGGTCAGTTCCGCCAGCGAGCCCTCCTGCAGCGCCATCGCCACCGGCAGGATCGCGGCGTCGAACCGGTGCCGCTTGACGTATTCGCGCAAGGCCACCCGGCGCAGCCCCTGCGCCTCGCCATCCTCCTGCGCCTGCATCTCGGCGCGCGACAGCCAGTCATCGACCTGTCCCGCCATCTCCTCGCCGCCCAGTTCGTAGCCGAAGTAACCAGCCACGGCGTAGGCATCGAAGCTCTCGGCGGGCTGATGGCCAAGCGCGAGATAAGCCAGCGGCGCGGTGAGGATCTGCTCTTCCAGCCCCGGCCAGCCGGTGTGGGTGGAAATCACGCGCACGAGCCGGTCTTCGGCCTCGCCGCCATAAACATCCGACCAGATGTCCATCACCTGCGCCGCGCGCAGCCCGTAGAACTGGATCCAGCCGGTTTCCGAGCGGCCCCAGCGCGCCTCGGCCTGCGCCGCCGCCCAGCGGGCCTGCGGGAAGATGTGGTTCCAGACCTCGTTGGAATATTCCACATAAGCCTTCAGCCGCGGATCGAGCCGCGCCTTCACCAGTTCCGCGAAACGCCGCACGTAGTCGTCCTCGGCCATATGCGGAAGCGTGAACCACGGATCGGCGCCGACCTCGTTGGCCAGCGCAATTATCACCTCCGGCGGCACGCCCCATGCGGTCCACGTATAGTCGCTGGTGCGCGGGCGGTCGTCCCAACTCATCACCGGCGCGCCGTTGGTCATCATCCAGTCCATGAAGCGCAGGCTGCGCAAGTCGTGGATGCGCGCCAACCACTGCGGGTTGAACAGCGCGCCCGCCTCGAAGAGCTGCATCTGATCCTGCCGCACCACATGGATGTCGCGGATCGGATCATCCGGGTCGGTGGCCGAGATCGAGATGCCGACCGACCCGTCTCCGGGCGCATAGTCGAAGAACGCCCGCCCTTCCTCCATGCGCACCCGGCTGGCGCGGCCGGTGATCTGCAGATCCCCCCTGCCCTGCCACAACACCACATAGGTGCCACGCAGCGACACTGCCTCTTCCGGCTGGTCAGTCAGCAGCAGCGCTTCGAGCCTCTCGACCCCTTCAGGGATGCGCAGCGGCCAGCCGTTTTGATCCAACACGCCCTGCGCCCGCAAAGCGGCGATCTCTACCCCGCCCCACTGGCCGGGCAGATGGCCGATCCACTCGCGGGCGGATTTCATCAGATCGACGAAGGGCATCTGGGTAGACCAGTCCGACAGACCATTGAGCCCCATGGCCAGCGCCGGCGCGCCCTCGGGGCGGGCCCCGGGATCGGGGAGCGCAAGCTCGGCACGCAGCGGCAGCGGCGCCTCGGCGGCAGCGACGTCTGCCTCGCCGCTGTCGATCGGGTCGGTCGCGGCGGTCTCTATCGCGGTGTCGGGTGCCCCGGATGAGGCGTCCTCGCGCGGGGCCAGATCATCGACCGCCTGCCAGACCTGCGCGGCGATCTGCGGATAGGCGGCGGTGATCTCGGGCGCGATCTGCGGCGGCGGCACGTAGCTGTCGGGCGGCGGCGCGCCGTAGAGCGCGCTGTAGCTGACCATCGCCGCGAGGAAATAAAGCGAGGGCGTGCCATGCGGCGCATCGTCGACATAGAGCGCCTCGACCGGCAGGTCCTGCAGCAGCCCGCCTTCAGAGAGCAGCCCGGCGATCACCCGGGCCACGGGGATCAGATGCATGTCTTGCTCGGGCCGCGCGGAGCGCAGCTTATCGAGCAGATCGTCGTACCACACGCCATAGGCACCGCGGGTGAAGTCGTGATACTTGCGCAGCCCGCGCGCCGAGGGCGGGTAATCGCCCGCCACCGAGGCCATGTCGGGCCAGCCCTCATACACCCAAAGCGGCGTGCCCGGCGCGTGGCTTTCGATCCAGTCGGCCACGGTGAGAATCGCATCAAGCGGGCTGGTGTTTCCGGGGTTGTTGCCCGGATAGGCGGCGTCGGCAGGCTGATATTGCAGGAAATTGGCGGGGGTGATCAGCACCGCGTCATAGCCCGCGTCACCGAAACTGCCGCGGCCCGGGTCCCAGTTGTTGGCAACGCCGGGGATGCTCCAGTTCGGTTCGGGGGGCAGCCCGCCCGAGAAATCGCGCAAAAAGCCCCATTGCCCGTCCAGCGCCAGATCACCGCCGCCCGCCTCGGCCAGACGGCTCAGCCAGTAGGGTGTGTTGCTGTGCGCCTCTTGGCCCAGAAAATGCACGAGGGAATTGCCGAACACATAGACTTCGCGCTCTTGCGCAAACGCCGCGAGTGGCCAGCCAGCGGCAAGAATGGCCGCCTTCAACAAACGCCGGAACATCAAACTCCCCCGAACAAAATACCTTTGCTCAACCATATGGGCAGCCTGCCCCGCCACTCAAGCGGCCAGCGCCCCTGCGCTGCGCCGCAGCGTAACTTTCCACCACACAGCGGGAATTTTGCGGTTTTCATTTCGATTTCGCTGCGTATAGTCGCGGCCATGATGACCCTCGGCCATATCCCCGCAGCAGCACGTGCCCTTGGCGCGGTTCTTGCGCTTGGCCTGCGTCTAGTCCTAATCCGCCTCTGAGCGCGCATCTCGGCGCGACCGCTCAGAGGAGGACCGTTTCGCGCCGGCGAACCCTTTCCAGGACGACGACTCAAGAGATCCGAAAAATGACTGACCAAGCCAAAGACCGCGTGTACATCTTCGACACGACCCTCCGTGACGGCGAGCAGTCGCCCGGCGCGACCATGACCCACGACGAAAAGCTCGAAATTGCCGAGCTGCTCGACGAGATGGGTGTCGACATCATCGAGGCGGGCTTCCCGATCGCCTCCGAGGGCGACTTCCGCGCCGTCTCGGAGATCGCCGAACGCTCGAACAACTCGGTGATCTGCGGCCTCGCCCGCGCCCAGCTTCCCGACATCGACCGCTGCTGGGAAGCGGTGAAGAAGGCGAACCGCCCGCGCATCCACACTTTCATCGGCACCTCGCCGCTGCACCGCGCCATTCCCAATCTCACGCAGGACGAGATGGCCGAGCGCATCCACCAGACGGTGAGCCACGCGCGCAACCTCTGCGACAACGTGCAATGGTCGCCGATGGACGCCACCCGCACCGAGCATGACTATCTGTGCCGCGTGGTCGAGATCGCGATCAAGGCGGGCGCCACCACGATCAACATCCCCGACACCGTGGGCTACACCGCGCCGGTGGAATCGGCCGAGTTGATCCGCATGCTCATCGAGAAGGTGCCGGGCGCCGACGAGATCATCTTTGCCACCCACTGCCACAACGACCTTGGCATGGCGACGGCGAACAGCCTTGCCGCCGTTGAAGCCGGTGCGCGGCAGATCGAATGCACGATCAACGGCCTTGGCGAGCGCGCGGGTAACACCGCGCTCGAAGAAGTCGTCATGGCGCTCAAGGTGCGCGGCGACATCATGCCGTTCCAGACCGGCATCGACACCCGCAAGATCATGCATATCTCGCGCCGCGTCGCGACGGTCTCGGGCTTCCCGGTGCAGTACAACAAGGCGATCGTCGGCAAGAACGCCTTTGCGCATGAGTCCGGCATCCACCAAGATGGCATGCTCAAGAACAAAGAGACCTTTGAGATCATGCGCCCCGAGGACGTGGGCCTTGCGGGCACCTCGCTGCCGCTCGGCAAGCACTCGGGCCGCGCCGCGCTGCGCGCCAAGCTCAAGGACCTCGGCGTCGATGTGGGCGACAACCAGCTCAAGGACATCTTCGTGCGGTTCAAAGACCTCGCCGACCGCAAGAAGGAGGTCTTCGACGAGGACATCCTCGCGCTGGTCACGGCAGCGATGACCGATGGCGCCGATCACCTCGAGATCGTCTCGCTGAAGGTTGTCTGCGGCACCGGCGGCCCTGCGGAAGCGACGCTCGAGATGGAAGTCGGCGGCGAAGAGAAGTCCACCGTGATGGAAGGCGACGGCCCGGTCGACGCCACCTTCAAGGCGGTGCGCGCGCTCTATCCGAACTCGGCCCGGCTGCAGCTTTATCAGGTGCACGCGGTGACCGAGGGCACCGACGCGCAGGCCACCGTGTCGGTACGTCTCGAAGAGGAAGGCAAGATCGCCACCGGCCAGTCGGCAGACACCGACACGGTCTACGCATCGGCCAAGGCCTATGTGAACGCGCTCAACCGCCTGCATGTGCGCCGTGGCAAGACCGGCGGTGACCAGAAGGAAATCAGCTACAAGGACGTTGGCTGAGCCGCGCTGCATCTCTGAAGACACGAAGATCGCGCCGCCCCCTGCGGCGCGATTTTTTGTTTGCGACATCGCTTTTCTGGGGGGCGCGAGCCGGGCGAGCGCCTGCCCGTGGGGTGGCGCTAAGGCTTCTGAGGTCTGCGCTTTATGCCGGCCAAGTCCGCGCGAAATCTGGCCGTTTACCGACGGTGAAAAAGCGCCAGCCCGCCCCGCACGCCACGGGCGTGCAGTTCTAAAGTTGCGCACCTCCGGTGCGACGGGCAGGCGCTTGCCCGGCGGCTTCGCCTTGATTCCGGGCGACTTGGCGCCCGTTACTCCCGGATCTCGTCCGGCGCGACGCCCCATATGGCACTCTTGGGCGCCCAGCCTTCGTAACCGCCCGCAGACAGCTGGCACCAATCGGGGTTGCAGGCCTCGAGATGTGCGATGACGCCAAGCGCCAGCTTCGCCTCCACCGCCGCCGAGAAATCGGGCTGCGCGTGCAGCTCCAGCATGTCTTGCTCGACCAGCACCGTGCGCACGCCCGACAGCAGCGCATAGTGGATCCAGCCGCCCGCGCCGTCCTTGTCGCGCACCCGGCGCCAGTGGCCATATTCGGCGATGATCTCCAGCGGCATGTCGCGCCGCTTGTAGACCCAGTCGATGCGGTGGGTGAGCGACGGGCCGCGGCGCGCGTTGCCCTCGCTCGTCTTCAGCGAAACGTAGCGCGGCAACGGAAGGTTGGTGACCGGTCCGCGTTCCTCGGCCGCCTGCGCGGCGGTGCCGCAAAGCAGGGCGGCAAGCAGCCCCGCCAACACAGAAGTCCTGACCATCGTGTCTGTCCTGCCCGAGAATTTCCGCCGGGGTTCTTGTGCCCCGTGCATGCATGGGACACTGTGCCAAAGCGCAGAGCGTAAGGAAAGGGAGGCCCCACCCGCCATGCCGCAGAAACGCCTGACTGTTGTCGTCACGCGACGTTTGCCAGAGGCGGTCGAAACCCGCCTGAGCGAGCTTTTTCACGTCAAACTGCGAACCGAGGACACCCCGATGACTCGCGCAGAATTGACCGCCGCCATGGCCGAAGCCGATGTGCTGGTGCCCACGCTGACCGATCAGATCGACGCCGGGCTGATCGCGCAGGCCGGACCGCGGCTCAAGCTGATCGCCAATTACGGCGCCGGGGTCGATCACATCGACGTCGAAACCGCCCGCACGCGCGGCATCATGGTGTCGAACACCCCCGGCGTGATGACCGATGACACCGCCGATATGGTGATGGGTCTGATGCTGGCGGTGATGCGCCGCATGCAGGAGGGCCTTGCCACAATGCAAGAAGGCAACTGGGCTGGCTGGGCGCCGACCGCCTTTCTCGGCACGCGGCTCGGCGGCAAGCGGCTAGGGATCCTCGGGATGGGCCGGATCGGTCAGGCGGTGGCGCGGCGCGCCTCGGCCTTTGGCATGCAGATCCACTACCACAACCGCCGCCGCCTGCGACCGGAAACCGAGGAGGCGCTGGAGGCAACCTATTGGGAGAGCCTCGATCAAATGGTGGCGCGGATGGACGTGGTCTCGGTCAACTGCCCCCACACGCCCTCGACCTTCCACCTGCTGAATGCGCGGCGGCTGCGGCTGATGAAACCCTCGGCGGTGCTGGTCAACACCTCGCGCGGCGAGGTCATCGACGAGGCCGCGCTGACCCGGATGCTGAAGGCGGGCGAGATCGCCGGCGCCGGGCTCGACGTCTACCAACACAAGATCAGGGGCAATCCAGAACTGGTGAACATGCCCAACGTGGTGATGCTGCCGCATATGGGCTCGGCGACGCTGGAAGGCCGCATCGAGATGGGCGAAAAGGTGATCATCAACGTCAAGACCTTTGCCGACGGGCACCGCCCGCCGGACCAGGTCGTTCCGGCGATGCTCTGAGGCAGAAAGACAGGGAAGACAGATGCGCGTTTTGGTCTTCGGACGTACCGGGCAAGTGGCCCGCGAACTGCAACGCCGCGCGCCGGTGGTGGCGCTGGCCCGCGATGAGGTCGATCTGACCGACCCGGCCGATTGCGCCGAGGCGGTGCGCGCAGAGGCGCCCGATGTGGTGATCAACGCCGCCGCCTATACCGCCGTCGATCAGGCCGAGAGCGACGAGCAGACCGCCGCCTTGGTCAATGGCGCGGCCCCCGGCGCGATGGCGCAGGCCTGCGCCGATCTCGGCATCCCCTTCGTGCATATCTCGACAGACTACGTTTTTGACGGCTCCGGCGATCAGCCCTTCGCGCCCGACGCCCCGACGGCTCCGCTTGGCGCCTACGGGCGCACCAAACTGGCGGGCGAAGAGGCGGTGCGCGCCGCGGGCGGGGCGCATGCGATCATCCGCACCTCGTGGGTGGTGTCAGCGCACGGCAAGAACTTTGTGAAGACCATGCTGCGGCTTGGCGCCGAACGCGACCGGCTGACCATCGTCGCCGACCAGATCGGCGGCCCCACCCCAGCGGCGGATATCGCCGCGCTTTGCCTTGCCGCTGCCGAGCAGTTGATCGCCGACCCCGAGAAATCCGGCACCTATCACATCTCTGGCGCGCCGGATGTCAGCTGGGCCGATTTCGCCCGCGAGATCTTTGCCCAAGCCGGGATCACCTGCGAGGTCGCCGACATCCCCTCGTCCGAGTTTCCGACCCCGGCCAAGCGGCCCGGAAATTCGCGCATGGACAACAGCAGCACCGAAACCGCCTTCGGCCTGGCGCGGCCCGACTGGCGCATCGGGCTGGCCGAGATCCTGCGCGAACTGGACGCCAGACCGCAGGACGGCTGACACCCAAGGACCCATCAAGTTCACGTAAAAACGGGAGGAATGTCCGCTTTCGGGCCATCTTCCCGCACCTCTTCTGCCGCCCCGCTGCGCGATTGTGGCGTCATCGCATGGGTGGCGGAAGAAGAGTGAACCATGGAACCGACATATGACATCGTCCCGTCCGACTGGCGGGCCGGGGGACTGGGCAACGGCGTCCACCCCCTGAACACATACGACACCGACGCGCACGATCTTGCGCTTCTTGATGCCGGCATCGCCGCTGGCAGTTTCGGCTACGGCATGGCCGATCCCCGCGACGCCGGGCAGGTCAACATTGTGCCGGACACAGCGCCAGAGACGTATGATCTGGCGTATGATGCGCTCGCCCATGAACGGGCCGAGTTGACGCCAAGCCGAAAGTCGAAATTCAACCTGTTCCGGGGCGAACCGGATGGCAGCGTCAGGGGGCTGCGCAACGCCGCAATCAGCCTCGGCTACCTGCCGGATCGCGAAGCTCGAGAGGACGGCGACGGTGCCGAGGATCTTGCCCACGCCGAAGGCGGCTATGGCGAAAGCTGGCGCATCGGCTGGACCGAGCGCCTGCCCGAGATCATGCAGCTTTCGGTAGACGGCCCGCTCGAAGATATGGGGCTCGACGCAAGCGGACATGTGCCCCGCGCGCCTGTGCCCGACCCCATCGGCGGCAGCGCCGATAAATCGGCCCATGACCCGGCCGGAGGGCAAGCCGCGAGTGGACAAAGCTCTGGCGGACACGGTTCTGGCGGAAATGGCGCCGAGTTGCAAACCGATGCCGCTCTGCCCCGGCTCTCGCCGCATGCCCATGCACTTCTTGCGCGCATGCTCGACGAGGACTCCGAAGAGGCTGAGAACTTCGAGTTTCTGAGCCATGACGCCCCGCAGGCGGCGACACACACGGACGCTGCGACCGGGGCGGCGATCGCCGAGGCCGAAGTGCACTTCATCGAAAGCCAATATGCCGCGCTGCACGGCGCATTGTTCGATGGCGACGCACCGATGGACGTTCATCTGCACAAGGAGCCGCCAGCGGAGTTCCACGGACATGATGACCCCACATGGCGGACTTGGCTGCATCCCCTCGATGACCACGGCTACTCCTGAGGCGCCCCCGCGCGGCGCGTCCTCAGAACCGCGTCAGGCGGCCTCCTGCATCAGCAGAGCCGCCTCTCGCGCGCTGAGGTTCCGCCTCGCGTGGTCGCCGTAAATGCCTGGCCTTGCGCCAACCCCCGGAAGCAATCCCAGAAGGCGCGCACGGTCGTCATCGCAGAGGCTCCAGAGCGCGGTATTGGCGGGGTGGAAACTCTCGGCCTCGACACCATTGGCGAAAACGATCCCGTGCCGAGGCAACAGCAGGTGCACGTAGGTCACCTCCCGCAACACCTTGTCGCGCAGGATCGTATCGCCTTCACCAGATGCTTGGCCGCCACCAGCACCTCATCGGTGCTGAACAGAGCCCGGGCAATGGGCCCACGGATCAGCATCCGGTGCTCAGGCGAGACGAGAAGCTCATCATCGGGCCGATCGATCCCGAAGGCGCCTGCACGAAAGCGCACGGGGCGCAAATCGGGCATCGCATACAGCCGCGCGCCGCTCATCCTGCGGCTGCCGATCCAGTGCACCGGCTGAGCCCCATCGTCCTTCGTCTGCACACAATCGCCCTCGCGCAGATCTTCGATTGCGACGAGCCCTCGCGGCGTGAGGATCCGCGTCCCGGCTGCGAAGCAGATCACGCCGCTCTCGTCCGGGTGCCGGTGGTTCTGCTGAAAGTTTGGGGACCGGGTGCTGTGCACGACCCACATATCCTTTCCACGCGGCGGGACCTCTCCGACGAACATCAGCAAGGGTCGTGGGCTTGCGGCGACCTCGATCTCCGTCACGGTGTAGCTCTTGAGACCGTCGGTCACGACGAAGCCAGAGACCGCCCTCTCGGCCTCTCTCGCGCCTGACATGCTGCTTTTCGTCCTGCCAACTGCCGCCCGGCGCTGCGCGGATTGATCCGTCATGGCTGCGGCCACCAAACGGCGCACCCGTTGCGCCGCGCGCTTTCGAAACTCTGCGTCCCCATCTGCCCAGTCGACCACACCAAGCCCAGACGGCCCCAACCTGCAGGGACGAGTGCGGCGCGGCCTTCAGGCCATCTATGCGCGTCTGCGACCAAGAGATGACGAACGTGCCCGTGATTGGCCGCTGTCATGTCCCGTAGTCCTGCTCTTGCTTGTTCTTGTGCGTTTGAAAATAGCAAGTACGGGCTTGCCTAACTAGCCCACCCACAAGCGGCAGAGATCTAAATCCGACACGAATTGTGTCATTTTCTTACACCCGAGGAACGTGGCTGGGACTCGGATAACTCACAGCAGCAGCGCAGCGGGACGCGCAACGCCCCCGGCCTCGCGCGCTGTGCCGCTGCGACTCGCAGCTTCGCCAGCGCTCAACCGGCGCCGAGGCGCCTGCTCGCCAGCCGCCATGCCCCCCAGACATTGGACAAGTCCGCATTCGCGGGCTAACACGCGAGGACGTCACAATAGGGAATACCATGCCCGAAACCCCCTCTGACATCGCACGCGCCGTGCTGGCCACCGAGACCGACGCGCTGACCCGGCTCTCGGACGAACTTCCCGCCGATTTCGACGCGGTGGTCGCGTTGCTGCTAAGCATTCGCGGCCGTGTCATCGTCTCGGGGATGGGCAAATCCGGCCATGTGGCCGCAAAGATTGCCGCCACCCTCGCCTCGACCGGGACGCCGGCGCAATTTGTGCACCCCGGCGAAGCCAGCCACGGCGATCTGGGGATGATCACCTCGGCGGACGCGGTGATCCTGATCTCCAACTCCGGCGAAACCCGCGAACTGGCGGATATGATTGGCTATTGCGCGCGTTTCTCGATCCCGATGATCGCCATGACGAAGCGCGTGAACAGCACGCTCGCCAGCGCCGCACAACACCTG
Organism: Salipiger sp. ABF4_146; assembly: GCF_056161345.1. Classification (NCBI taxonomy): domain Bacteria; kingdom Pseudomonadati; phylum Pseudomonadota; class Alphaproteobacteria; order Rhodobacterales; family Roseobacteraceae; genus Salipiger; species Salipiger sp. ABF4_146. The sequence goes on from NZ_JBSWYX010000003.1 coordinate 213,202, forward strand.
CTGCTGCTGCCCGACGCGCCCGAGGCCTGCGCCATCGGCATGGCCCCGACCACGTCGACGACCCTTTGCATGGCGCTTGGCGACGCGCTGGCCGTCGCGCTGATGCGCAACCGGGGCTTCGGACGCGAAAGCTACGCGCATTTCCACCCCGGTGGATCGCTCGGCGCGGCGCTGCTGCGCGTCTCGGCGGTGATGCACAAGGGCGACGAACTGCCCGTGGTCGCCCCCGAAACGCCGATGAGCGAGGCGCTGGTGACCATGTCGCAGAAGGGCTTTGGCGTCGCGGCAGTGCTCGACGGCGGCAAGCTGCTGGGCATCATCACCGACGGCGACCTGCGGCGCAACATGGACGGGCTGCTGGACCGCCGCGCGGGCGATGTGGCCACGCCCGGCCCGCTGACCACCCGCCCCGACACGCTACTTACGGAGGCTCTTGGCGTGCTGAACGAAAAGAAACGGACGGTCCTTCTGGTCCTCGACGAGGCAGACCACCTTGTCGGCCTGCTGCACATCCATGACGCGCTGCGGGCAGGTGTCGCATGAGCGCGGTCATCTTCATCCCCGCCCGCTACGCCTCGACGCGCTATCCCGGCAAGCCGCTGGTCGAACTGACCGGCGCCACCGGCGAGAAGAAATCGCTGATCCAGCGCGCGTGGGACGCGGCGCGCAGCGTCAAAGGCGTCTCGGCGGTCTATGTGTTGACCGACGACAGCCGCATCGCCGAGGCCGCGAAGGGTTTTGGCGCCGATGTGCTGATGACCTCCGAGGCTGCCCGCAACGGCACCGAACGCTGCGCTGAAGGCGTGGCGCAACTGCCCGAAAGCCCCGATATGATCATCAACCTGCAGGGCGACGCGCCGCTGACCCCGCCGTGGTTCATCGAGGCGCTGATCGACGCGATGCAGGATCCGAGCGTCGAAATGGCCACCCCGGTGCTCAAGACCGACCCCGAAACGCTGGCCAACTTCGTCTCCGACCGCCACGCCGGTCGCGTCGGCGGCACCACCGCGGTGATGCGCGGCGACGGCACCGCGCTCTATTTCTCCAAAGAAGTGCTGCCCTATGTGGGCAATCTCGAATCCCCGCCCGAGGTCTGGCATCACGTGGGCGTCTACGGCTACCGCCCCGCCGCGCTGACCCGCTACGCAGGCTGGGCCGAGGGCCCGCTGGAGCGCGCCGAGGGACTCGAACAGCTACGCTTTCTGGAAAACGGCACGCCGGTCACCTGCGTGCCCGTCGAGGCGCGCGGCCGGGTGTTCTGGGAGCTCAACAACCCAGTCGACGTGGCCCGCATCGAGGCCGTGCTGCAAAAGGAAGGCATCGCATGAAACCCGTTACGGTCAAGGACGTCACCTTCGCCAATGACGCGCCGCTGGCGCTGATCGCTGGCCCCTGCCAGCTCGAAAGCCTCGAGCACGCGCGCATGCTGGCCGAGAAGATCGCCGCCGCCGCCGAGACGGCGCGCACCCCATGGGTGTTCAAGGGCAGCTTCGACAAGGCCAACCGCTCGTCGCTGTCGGGCAAGCGCGGCATCGGCGTGGATGCGGGCCTCGACATCCTGTCGCAAATTGGCGCCGAGTTCGGCGTGCCGGTGCTCACCGACATCCACACCGCCGAGCAATGCGCCACGGTGGCCGAGGCGGTCGACATCCTGCAAATCCCCGCCTTCCTGTCGCGCCAGACCGACCTGCTGCTGGCCGCCGGCGAGACCGGTGCGGCGATCAACGTCAAGAAAGGCCAGTTCCTCGCGCCGTGGGACATGGCCAATGTCGCCGCCAAGATCGCCAGCACCGGCAACGAGCGGCTGCTGCTCTGCGAGCGCGGTGCCAGCTTTGGCTACAACATGCTGGTGTCGGACATGCGGTCGCTGCCGATCATGGCCGAGACGGGCTATCCGGTGGTCTTCGACGCCACCCATTCCGTGCAGCTTCCGGGCGGACAGGGCAGCTCGTCGGGCGGCCAGCGGCAATATGTGCCAACGCTGGCTCGCGCCGCCGTCGCCGTCGGCTGCGCCGCAGTGTTCATCGAAACCCACGAAGACCCGGACAACGCGCCCTCGGACGGGCCCAACATGGTGCCGATCGACCAGCTTGGCGCGCTTCTGAGCAAGCTCCGCGCCTTGGACGAAGTGGCGAAGGCGGGCTGAATTCACCATATGGGCCGGGTCTTTCCGGCCCATTTCGCCGCTGCTTCAATCAAACAAATGCAGCACCAGCGGCGCGAGGATGCCCGTCAGCACCGCGTTCATCCCCATGCCGATGCCGGCAAAAGCCCCCGCCGTCGGGTTCACCTGCAGCGCTCGCGCCGTCCCCACGCCATGCGCCGCGACGCCGGTGGCAAAGCCGCGCCCGCGCCAATCGCGCAGCCCCAGCGCATTGAGCATCGGCGTCACGGCAATCGCCCCGATCATTCCCGTCAACAGAACCAGCACCGCGGTCATCGCCGGATCACCGCCAAGCTTCTCCGAGATGCCGATCGCCACCGGCGCGGTCGCCGACTTCGGCGCCAGAGACGCCAGCAGCTCGCCCTCCGCTCCCAGAGCTTTGGCCAGGGCCAGCGCCGAGACAACGGCGGTCAGCGAGCCCGCCAGCAGCGCCAGCAGCATCGGCAGCGCCGCCTTGCGCACCCGGCGCAGGTTGGCATGCAGCGGCACCGCCAGTGCCACCGTCGCCGGACCAAGCATGAAGTGGACGAACTGCGCGCCTTCGAAATAAGTCTCATAGGGCGTGCCGGTGACCATCAGCAGCGTGCCCAGCAGGATCACCGACAGCAGCACCGGGTTGAACCAAGGCCGTCCACGGCTCAGCCGAAAGATGCGGTCGGCGATCCAATAGGCCACCAGCGTCGCAGTGAGCCACAGCAGCGGCCCGCTTTCGAGATAGGACCAGATCAGCAGCGGGTCGGTCATGCCTCTTCCTCATCGTCGACATTTCCCGTGAGCCGCGCCACCCACTCGAAAGTCAGCGCGCCGACGCAGATTGCCAGCAGGGTCGAACCGATCAGCGCCACCCCCAGCGCCAGCGCGTGCGACGCCAGATCCGACAGCCGCGCCACCGCGCCGACGCCCACGGGCACAAAGAGCAGCGAGAGGTTCTGCAGCAGAAAGCTCGCCACCGGTCGGACCAGCGCCAGCAACCGCTCCGACAGCACCATGCCAACGACCAGCGCCACCATGGCCAGCACCGGACCGGGGACAGGCAAGGCAAACATGCGGGACAGGATTTCGCCGCCAAGCTGGAACAGCAGCAGCGCAATGATACCGGTGACGATGGCGGGCACGTGACTTGTCCTTGTGCAGCAATTGGGCTCGGTCACCAATTTGCGACTGACGCTGGGGCAAGTCGAGGGCAGAGCGGGCATCGGCATGTGGAGTCGGTCAAAAATTGCCCGAATGACCGCCCGATAATCACTCTCCGGCCACAGCCGCTTCGTCTAGAGGAAAATATCCCGGGGGAGTCCGCACCGCGGACGGGGGCAGAGCCCCCACATGCCTGCACCGCCCGCACCGCGCACGAGGGGCAAGCGACCGAAAGGCCTTGCGCGCCGCACGGTGTCACCGTCCCAAGCCGGCTCCCTGCGGCCAAGCATCATGCGAAAAAGCAAAAGGCCACCCAGCTGGGTGGCCTTCTGATCCAGCCTCCGAAGAGGCGGTGGTGCCGCTGAAGGGACTCGAACCCCCGACCCCATCATTACGAATGACGTGCTCTACCAGCTGAGCTACAGCGGCACTGGTGGGCGGCCTCTTAGCACCAGGGCCGCCCTAGGAAAAGGCCTATTTTGCCTTCTCGGGTTCGGGCGTGTCCGCCGGGTCCTCGACGGTCTCGGCGTCCTGCACGTCGGCGCGCTCCGACGTCTCCGCGCCGTCGCTGTCCGCAGCCTCGGACGCCGGGGTTTCCGGCGTCGGCGTCAGCACTTCGGGCGCGTCAGCCTCGGGTTCGGCGGTCGGCTCGGCCTTCTTGTCCTCCAGCGCGCCGATGATCAGCGGCAGCATCTCGGCCCCGGCGGGCGCCACGTCGGAATGCGGCGGGTTGCGCCAGCTGAGCGTATCGAAGCCCTCGCAGTTCTCGCAGACCGGCACCCATTCGGCGTGCACATGGTGACACTTGTCGCACACCCACTGCGGACCGCGCGGCGCCACCAGCGCCTTGGCCAGCCAGCCGCGCACCACCGCCTCGTCGGCCCCCTCGCCCTTGGCGATGGCTGCCATGACGGTCAGCACACGGGCATCCGGCTCGGTCTCGGCAAGGTTGCCCACGGCGCGCCGCGCTTCGGGGAAATCCTCGGCGGCAAGCGCCAGTTCGGCCTTCAGCAGGCGCGTCTCGCGGTGGTCCGGCTTGACCGAGGTCAGCGTGCCGAAGCGCTTCATTCGCGCCTGCGGCGTTTCGTCGGGGACGATCTCGGCGAAGGCCGCGGCGAGGTCGGGGTGCGGCTGCACCGACCACGCCTTCTTGAGAATGCGGGTCGCCAGCTTGGGTTTTTCCTGCGCGATGTAGGAGCGCGCCGCCATCGAGGCACCGGGGATCAGGTCGGGCGAGCCTTTGGAGGCGGCAATCGCCGCCTCGCGGGCCTCGATCGGCTTGTCCTCGTCCATGATGTCCTTGGCTTCCGACAGCGCCAGCACCGCATCGCGGCGCCGGTAGATGTCGCGCGGCAGCGCGCCGTGCTTGAGCTTGGCCGAGAGCGTCTTGCGGGCGCCCTGCCAGTCATGCTTCGAGGCCTGAAGCTGCAGCAGCACGTCCTGGATTTCCTCGTGCTTCGGCTTCAGCGCAAAGGCGCGTTCGGCCAGCTTCAGCGCCGTGTCGGTGTCGCCCTTGGCCAGCTTTTGCTTGAGCATGCCGCGGATGCCGACAAAGCGCGTCTGCTCGTTGGTGATGAGCTTCTTGTAGACCTCTTCGGCCTTGCGGGTGTCGCCGGTCAGCTCGGCGGCCTGTGCGGTCAGCAGATGCGTGACCTCGGGCTTGTGCAGATAGCGCTCGGCCTTCTGCGCCTTGGCCATGGCAAGCTTGCCCTCGCCCGAGGCCAGCGCCAGCAGGCCCTCGGACATGGCCTGATAGCCTTTGCGCTCTCGGTTGCGGTCGAAATAGCGCGACAGCGCGGTGTCATCGCCATTGATGAACTTCAGCACCGCGATCAGCAGCGACACCAGTTTGAAGACCACCCACAGCACGACCACCAGCACGATGGCGGCGATCACCGATTGGAGCGGCCCAAGGGTAAATTCCATTCCGCCGGCAGTGATTTGCACCCCGCCCTGACTTTCCATCAGGTACCCGGCCCCGAGGGTCAGCGCCGCCACGGCGGCGACGAAGAGAACGATTTTCAGAAGTGACCAAAGCATGAAAACGAGCCCTTACCCTCAGTTCTGGTTCAGAGTTTGTGCGACGGAGTCGGCCCCGTCGAGTGCAGCCTTGCGCGCTTCGGCAAGGGCGGTCCAGGCCGACAGCTCTTGCTGCGCCGGCTCCGGAAGCGCCGAGATCTCGCTCAGCGCGGCACCGATGTCACCCGAACGCAGCGCCGCTTCGGCGCGCGACAGGACCGCATCAGGATCATCGCCCTCGCGCGGTTCGACAGAGCGCGCGCCAAGCTGGTTGGCGAAGAACGTGGTGACACGGCTGGTGGTGTCTTCGTTGGTCGACTCGGCGCGGCGCGCGGCCGAGAGCGCATCACGCGCCGCCGGCGGGAAGTCCGCCTCGAGCGCCGAAAGCGTCGGCACGCCGTCGCCCGCCGGGGCGCTCAGCCCCTCGGGCACGTCGACGCCGTTCTCCTGCAGCGTGGCGAGCGCCTCGGCATAGGGCGCACCGTCGCGCAGCGCGGTCTCGATATCCGCCAGCGCCGAGCGCGACTCGGCGGTCATCGCCTGATCCGAGGCCGCTTCGCGCGCCTGCATCGCCTCCTGCGTCATCTGCTCGACCTCGGCGCGCTGCGTCTCGATCGCCGTGCGCACGTCGGCGAGGGCCTGTTCGTAGGCCTCCATTGCCTCGGGCGAAACGGATTCCGACAGCCACTGGTTCTGCATGTTCTCGATCTGCGTCTGCAGTTGCGCCACCTGCTCGCTCAGCGAGGCGGCACTGCCCTCGGCAGCGTCCATGCGCTGGCCAAGATCCACGGCAGAGTTTTCCAGATCGGTCAGATCGATCCCGCCCACCTGCGCGGCGGTGTCGTCCAGCGTCGCGCCGAGCGCATCGATCTGCTGCGATTGATCGGCCAGCGCGGCGCGGGTCTCTGCCTCGAAATCCCCCGCGGCATCGCCGAAGGGGAACGTGCCGGACTGATAGGCCGACGCGCCCCAACCCAGCGCCGCGGCGATGATCCCACCGACGACCATGGGCACGAAGCCGCCCTTACGCTCGACCACTTTCTCTTGGATGACCTGCGGCGGCACCGAGGCAGCGCTTTCGCGCGTCGGGGCCGTGCGGTCTTCTTCGACCACAACGGTGTCGGCACCGGCCGCGCCCAGCGTGTCATCCGCCTGCGCGGGCGTGTCCTTATCCGCGCCATGCTCGGCGTTAAGCTCGACCGCTTCGCCCACCGAGTGGATCGATTCCATCGAATTCGCCGGCTCGGGCGCGGCATCGCTGGCAAGCGTGTCGTCGCCATCCGAGGTCGACAGCGTGTCGTCACCGGAGAGCGGATCGCCTTCCCCAACCGTATCGGCCTCGTTCAACGTGTCATCCCCCTCGGCCCGGTCCGTGTCGGCCCCCGGCAAGGTGTCATCCGCATCGGCATCTTCGGTGTCATTGGTGGAGGCGTTCTTCACCTCCGCCGCCAGCGTGTCCTCGCCCTCGGAGGCGGTCACGCTCTCCTCGGGGGACTCGCCGTCCGAGCTCTCGCCTACCGAGGTCTCGTCATGGGTGGGCTCGGTTTCAGGTGTCTTGCCCTCGTCCCGTTCCGTATCTTCATCGACGCCGGTCTTTGGCTTCTTCTCGTCCGCCACGCGTTCCACCCTTTCAATCTGTCGCGCGCGGGTCCCTGCCGGACCCGGCGTCACGTTGATAACTTTTCACAGACCCACCGCGCTCCACAAGCGGTCGCGCGCATTCTAGGAGCTTTCCCACCGACTTACGCATGAGCCGGCTATCGGGTCGCAAAACAATCTCTGAGTCGTGAACATAGTGGCCCGAGCATGCTGCGGCCACCTCTGCGCTCATGTATGCGGCGAAAAGCGGCGCGGTTGCGCTAACCTCCCGGGCCTCATCCACGAAAATCGCGGCGCTGCGCGGTGAAAAAAGCGGCACTACCACCGGAAGCGGCCCCTGCAATGCCGCCTTCGCCTCTGCGGTCAGCGGGCGACTCGGCTGATCGTAGATCACCGTCTCGGCGCAGGGCTGGCCCGCCGCACTCAGCCGTGCTGCCAGATCGCCGCGGGCATGGGTGCCGCGAACGTGCAGCAACGGACCGCCCGGTGCGTCGGCAAGGATCAGCGAAAGCAGCGAGGTGGCATCGCCCTCGGCCACATGCGGCGCCATGCCGATCTCGCGCGCCGCCTGCGCCGTCGCCGCGCCCACCGCATAGCACAGCGGCACAGGCGCTCCGCCAAGCTCGGCATAGGCACGCACGCCGTTGGCAGAGGTGAAGATCAGACCGGCGACACCCTCCAGCGCAGGCAGCGGCCCGGTCACCTCGACCTCGATCAGCGGGCTGAGAATTGGCGTGAACCCGGTGATGCCATCTTCGGCCAGAGCCTGTACGAACCGCTCGGACGCCGCCCGCGGGCGGGTGAGCAGAAGGAGGGGCTGAGGCTCGGGCATCCGTGCTCCTGTATTCAGCGGGCCGGGATTGTGGCGACGGTGCACTGGTGGTAGCTGCAGTACCAAAGGGATGCAACGGACGGGCTGATGGCTGAACTGACGATCCTCGGGCTGGAAAGCAGCTGCGACGACACCGCCGCAGCGGTGCTGCGCGGGCGCGAGATCCTGTCTTCGGTGGTGCTGGGGCAGGCAGAACTGCATGCGTCCTTCGGGGGCGTGGTGCCCGAGATTGCCGCCCGCGCCCATGCCGAAAAGCTCGATCTGGCAGTGGAACAGGCGTTGGTGCAGGCGGGCGTTCCGGTCGCCGAGCTTGACGCCATCGCCGTTACCTCGGGCCCCGGCCTGATCGGCGGCGTGCTGTCGGGGGTGATGATGGCCAAGGGCATCGCCGCGGCCACCGGCAAACCGCTGATCGGGGTGAACCACCTTGCCGGCCACGCGATGACGCCGCGGCTGACCGATGATCTGCCCTATCCCTATCTGATGCTGCTGGTCTCGGGCGGTCACTGTCAGTTCCTCGTGGTGCGCGGGCCGCAGGATTTCACCCGGCTTGGCGGCACGATCGACGACGCCCCCGGCGAGGCTTTCGACAAGACCGCCCGCCTGCTTGGCCTGCCGCAGCCCGGCGGCCCGTCGGTTGAGGACGAGGCGCAGACCGGCGACGAGAAGCGCTTCCGCTTTCCGCGCCCACTGCTCGACCGTGAAGGCTGCGACCTGTCGTTCTCGGGGCTGAAGACCGCCTTGCTGCGCATGCGCGACAAGCTGATCGACGAACAGGGCGGGCTGCACGCGCAGGACCGCGCCGATCTCTGCGCCGGGTTTCAGGCGGCGGTGCGCGATGTGCTGGTCGAGAAGACCCGGCGCGCTTTGCGGCTCTATCTGGGCGAAAACCCCGCTCAGCCAGCACTGGCCGTGGCCGGCGGCGTGGCCGCCAACACGGCCCTGCGCGGCGCGCTCGAGACGGTCTGCGACGAGATGGGCAGCAGTTTCACCGCGCCGCCGCTGCGGCTGTGCACAGACAACGCGGCGATGATCGCCTATGCGGGCGGCGAACTGCTGTCGGCGGGCGAGCGATCGGACATGAGCCTTGCGGCACGCCCGCGCTGGCCGCTCGACAAGGCCGCGGCCCCGCTTCTGGGCTCCGGCAAGAAAGGCGCCAAAGCATGATCGGCGTTCTGGGGGCCGGCGCCTTCGGCACTGCGCTGGCCGTGGCGCTGGCCAGCGACGGGCGGCAAGTGATGCTCTGGGGGCGCAACGCCGAGACCATGGCCGAGATGGCCCGCACCCGGCAGACCCCGCGCCTGCCCGGCGTCACCCTGCCGGACAACATCGAGATCACCGCCGACCTGCCGCGCGCGGCCGCAGCCGAAACGCTGCTGCTGTCGGTGCCGATGCAGACGCTTTCCGCCGTGTTGGGGTCGATTGACAGCCCTCTTGAGGGCCAAAAGCTGGTCGCCTGCTGCAAAGGTATTGATCTGGCCACCACCACCGGCCCCAGCGACGTCATCGCCCATGCCAAGCCCGGTGCCCTGCCCGCCATTCTCACCGGCCCGAGCTTTGCCGCCGATATCGCGCGCGGCCTGCCCACCGCGCTGACGCTGGCCTGCGCGGATGCCGAGGCGGGTCTGGTGCTGCAGCACGTGCTGTCGACCAAGACGCTGCGGCTCTATCGCAGCACCGATGTCACCGGCGCCGAGATCGGCGGCGCGCTGAAGAACGTCATGGCCATCGCCTGCGGCGCCTGCATCGGCGCCGGCTTCGGCGACAGCGCCCGCGCCGCGCTGATGACCCGCGGCTTCGCCGAGATGACTCGGCTCGCGGTGCATCTTGGGGCGAAACCAGAGACGATTGCGGGGCTTTCTGGCCTTGGAGATCTGGCGCTGACCTGCACCTCGGACCTGTCGCGCAACTATCGCTACGGCCAGTCGCTGGGTCGCACCGAAGGGTTCGACCCTTCTGTCACCGTCGAAGGTGCCGCCACGGCACGGGCGGTCACCGCCCTGGCCGCGCGCGAAGGGATCGCCATGCCGGTCTCTGCGGTTGTCGCGGGTCTGACTGAAGGCCGCGTTACCATTGCCGAAGCTCTGGATGAGCTTCTTTCCAGACCCCTCAAGGAGGAATGACCATGCTCGTCGCGCTTATCGCCAAGGACAAACCCGGTGCCCTGCAGATCCGCAAGGACACGCGCACCGAACATCTCGCCTATATCGAGAGCACCGGCGTGGTCGCGCAGGCCGGCCCGCTGCTGGACGACGCGGGCGAAATGGCAGGCAGCCTTGTCATCCTCGACGTCGAGGACATGGCCGCAGCGCAGCACTGGGCGGACAACGACCCCTATGCGCTGGCCGGTCTTTTCGAAAGCGTCAGCCTGACCGCGTGGAAGAAGGTCATCGGATAAGGACGGTGCGATGAGGTACTGGCTTTTCAAGTCCGAACCCTCGACCTGGTCATGGGATGATCAGGTCGCCAAGGGGGAGGCGGGCGAAGAATGGGACGGCGTGCGCAACTATCAGGCCCGCAACTTCATGCGCGAGATGAAGCTGGGCGACCGCGGCTTCTTCTATCATTCGCAGAAGGAAAAGGCCGTTGTCGGCATCGTCGAGGTCTGCGCCGAGGTGCATCCCGACAGCAAAGCCGATGATCCGCGCTGGGAATGCGTGGACATCAAGGCCATCGAGAAGCTGCCGACGCCGGTGACTCTGGACGAGATCAAGGGCGATCCGGCCCTTTCGGACATGGCCCTCATCAAGCAGGCGCGCCTGTCGGTGCAGCCGGTGACCGAGGCGGAGTTCCAGCACATCTGCGCCAAGGGCGGCCTGAAGGGCTGAGCCCCGATGCTCAGTCCGCACGGCGTGCAGCCCTGTCTCCATGCGCAGGCTTCTGCAGCGCAGGCGCAGGACAGGCCACGCTCCGTTAGGGCAAGCCAGAGTTAGGAAAAGCCTGAGTTAAGACAAGCCGGAGTTAGGAAAAGCCGGAAATCGAGAAGGGGTCCGACACACCGTCGGACCCCTTGCCACCCCACGCGCACTCCCACGGGCGCTGCGGTGAAACCGGATCCGACCTTCTGGCCGGACCCCGAAGATGACACGGCAAAGCAGCCTTGGCAAAGCCGGACTGTCTAAAATCCGCCCGACCTCTGCGGCTCAGTCGTAGATGGCGTCCTTGCCGAAATGCTTGGTCAGCAGGTAGTAGACGACCGCGCGGTACTTGTTCCGCTCGGAGTGGCCGTAAGTCTCGACCACCGAATGGATCGCATCCATCAGTTCCGGACCATCGTCGAGCCCCAGCTTCTTGATCAGGAAGTTGTCCTTCACCGTTTCCAGTTCGTGCGGCTGACTGGCGGCGACGGTCGAGGCATCAGCGTCGTAGATCGACGGGCCGCAGCCGATGGTCACCTTGGTCAGCAGGTCCATGTCCGGCTCGACACCGCATTTGCTGCGCAGATCCTCGGCGTATTTCTCAATCAGCTCGTCTCTCTTGCCCATGATGTCTCTCCCAAAGGACATGTTGCGCCGGGCGACCGCAGCCGTTCCCTGGCAGCCCGACTATAGTCAGGCCGTATTGTTGATAAAAAGGAGAAAATTTTCCCCTATCTCCAGCCGCTTTCAGCCGGAACCTCCGGCAGTCCGCTTTTTTTCGTGACAAATGCGTAACGTCACCCGCAGCATGGACGCTAGGGAAAGCGTCCGCCAGATAACCCCACCAAAACAGGGGACCGCAGGCGCGCTCCTAGAAAAATCATACCGGGGAAATCAAATGGCAACAGAAACGTTTGTCGTCGCCTACGAGAACAAGGAGGGTGATGACGGCCTGCTCGACTATGCGATCGCGCGGGCCAAGAAGGACAACGCAGCCCTGCTGCTTGTCCATATTCTGGAATGGTCGCCCTACACGTTCCTCACGCCGCAGGAAGTGGAAGAACGCCATGGCCGCCGCAAAGCGGAACTGGCACGCGCCAAGGAGGTGATCCTTGATCCGGCGCTGGCCAAGGTCAGCGCGGCGGGGCTCGAGGGCGATTGCCGCATCCGCTATGGCTCGGTGGTCGAGCTGGTGGCCGAGATCGCCAGCGAAGCCAAGGCGAGCATGATCTTCGTCGGACGCTCCGGCACCGACTCGATGGCCGCGCGGATCTTTGGATCGGTGCCGCTTGGGCTTGCACAGATCGCCCCCGTCCCCACCGTCATCGTGCCCTGAGCCGAGGAGACCCTTTCTTGTCCTACCGTATCGCTTCCCTCTTTGCGCTCGTCACCGCGCTGCTGCCCCTGCAGGCCGCCGCGCAAGGCATCGACGAGACCATCAATACGCTTTTTGCTGATTACACCGGCTGGTATGTGGCGCTGATCTTCGCCGATCTGCCGGGCACTAACTTTTCATGGATCGCCCTGTGGCTGGTGGTCGCGGCGCTGATCTTTACCGTCTATTTCGGCGCCATCCAGCTGCGCGGCTTCGCGCATTCCATCTCGCTGGTAAAAGGGGATTATTCCGACCCCAATGACGCTGGCGAAGTCAGCCACTTCCAAGCGCTGGCAACAGCGCTCTCGGGCACCGTGGGCCTTGGCAATATCGCCGGTGTTGCGGTGGCCGTGGGCATCGGCGGGCCCGGCGCCACCTTCTGGATGATCATGGCCGGCCTTTTCGGCATGGCCACCAAGTTCACCGAATGCACGCTCGGTGTGAAATACCGCAACGAGTATCCCGACGGGCGCGTTTCGGGCGGTCCGATGTATTACATGACCAAGGGCTTTTCAGAACGCGGCCTGCCGGGCGGCAAGATTTTCGCCATTCTTTTCTGCATCTTCACCATTCTAGGCGCGCTCGGCGGCGGCAACATGTTCCAAGCCAACCAAGCGCATGCGCAACTTTCGGGTGTGCTCGGCGACTACCCCGGCTGGATCACCGGGCTGCTGCTCGCGGCCGTGACCTTCATGGTCATCGTCGGCGGCATCAAGTCGATCGCACAGGTGACCGAGAAGGTGGTGCCGTTCATGGGCATCTTCTACGTGGTCGTCTCGGTGATCATCTTGCTGATGAACTTTGACCAGATCGGCTGGGCTTTCGGCCAGATCTTCCAAGGTGCCTTTACCGGCCTTGGCGTGCTGGGCGGTTTCACCGGCGCGCTGATCCAAGGGTTCCGCCGCGCCGCCTTCTCCAACGAGGCGGGCATCGGTTCGGCGGCCATCGCCCACTCGGCGGTGCGCACCAAGGAGCCGGTTACCGAGGGCTATGTCGCCCTGCTCGAGCCGTTCATCGACACGGTGGTGATCTGCACGATGACCGCGCTGGTAATCGTGATCACCGGGGTGCTGAACGTCGATCCCGAGACGGGTCTCTACATCTGGAACGCCGAAGCGGGCCGCATCTCGACCACTGGCGAGGTCGCTGGCGTCGAACTGACCTCGGCCGCCTATGCGCGGGCGTTCTCGTGGTTCCCGGCGCTACTGGCCATCGCGGTGGTGCTCTTCGCCTTCTCGACGATGATCTCGTGGAGCTACTACGGGCTCAAGGCGTGGACCTATCTGTTCGGCGAAGGCGCCGCGAAAGAGACTGTGTTCAAGGTCATCTTCTGCCTGTTCATCATCGTCGGCGCCTCGGCCAACCTTGGCCCGGTGATCGATTTCTCCGACGCGATGTTGTTCTCGATGGCCGTGGTGAACGTGATCGCGCTGTATCTGCTGATGCCGATCGTGAAGCGCGAACTGGCGAGCTACGTCGGGCGGTTGAAGTCCGGAGAGATCAAACGCTTCAAGGGCTGAGCTTTAGACCCACGACACAAGAGGGGGCGCTGCAAGGCGCCCCTTCTTTTTCGCCTTACTCGGCTCACTTGGCGGCGAGCAGTTCCGGCACTTCGAGCAGGATGAACTCGTTGTGCGCCGCCTCGCCCGGCACGCGCCCGCCCGAGAACGGCAGGTTGTTGTCGTTGGCGACCATGATGTGGCTCTCATCCACGGCAATCACGTCCTCAATGGTGAAGAACGGAAAGCTGAAGGTCTCGCCGCCCGCGCCCAAGCCGTCCAGCGCCTTGGCGCCCGGATCGGCAATGTTCAGCAGGTCGATCTGGCCGATGCGGCGGATAAAGCCCTCGGCGTCAGTCTGGCTCATGTCAACCAGCACGATGTTCTTCACCTTGGCGGGGTTGGGGTAGCAGTCCGAGGTGTCGGCCGCGCCCTCGGCACAGGCCTGCGCCATGTCGCCTTCGCCGTTGTCACGCTCGATGATCAGCGCGCGTGTCTCGTCGATGAAGTTGAAATCACCGATCGCCGTGGCCCCTTCTGCAAGCTTGAACTTCACACTCTCACCCGTCCATTCCCCTGCTTTAGGGTCGAACGCGAGGACGCGCAGGAACGGCCCCTCGATCTCGCCGCCTTCGATCAAGAGGGGTTTTTCCAGCATCGCCCAGAGCAAATCCGTACCCGGCTGCAGCGCCATGCCCTCGTAACCGCCCGAACGCTGCACCTGATAGTCGCTGCCCGCCTCGGCAGGGACGTAGACGCTGTAGGTGTCCGGCCCGTGCAGTTCCTTGCCGTCCAGCTTGGTGGCGAAGACCTCTTTCACCACGCCATCCAGACCGGCGCGGATGATGTAGGGGCCGAACTCGTCACCGATCCAAACCTCGCCGTCGAGCACCTGAATCGACTCTGTATCGAAGTCTGCGCCTGTCAGATAGCGGCTCTCAGTGCCCTCGTAGGCAATGCGGAAAGGCACCTTGTGGTCGGGGTCCGACAGGAAGATGGTCTCGCGGCGCTCGACACTGCCGGTCTCGAAATCCGGGGCCATGCGGTGAAAGAACAGCATGGCGTCGGGCGAGTTGCGCTTCGAGCCAAAGCCGTTGTCGGTGAGCGTATAGAAGCTGCCATCCTCCGCGCGGGTCATGGCAAAGCCAGACATGCCCTGCACCGGCTGGCCGATGAACGGCAGCGCGATGCCGGTGCCGTGGTTGCCGTAGTTTTTGCCGGTGTTTCCCTCGACGCTCATCGCCTGCGCGTTGCGGGCGCCGCCGGTGAACTTGCCCGACAGCCATGCATCGCGCGGCGCATCCGCCGGCGGCTCGACCAGCGACAGGCCGGGCAGGTAGGCGTGACCGGCCAGCTTGGCCGGAAAGACGTCCTGAGCGGTGGCGGGCGCGGCAAGCGCGGTGGCAAGAGCGAGAACGGAAAGCGAAAGGCGCATCGTGAATCTCCTCAAGGATGCTGCGATGCGCCGCTGCTACCGCCTTTGCGTAAAGCTCACGTGGCCGTGATGTGACGCGGCGGTGAAACCGCGCGCCCTTTCATCTTTCTGCAAATACTCCCGCCGGAGGCACAGTCCCCGCCAAATGCGAAACGCCCCACCGGATGGCGGGGCGTCTGCAAAAGACCCTGAAACAGGCTCGAAATCAGTAGCGGTAATGCTCGGGCTTGAACGGGCCCTCGGGCGTCACGCCGATGTAGGAGGCCTGCTCGACCGACAGCGTGGTCAGCTTTGCGCCAACGCGGTCGAGGTGCAGGCGCGCCACCTTCTCGTCGAGGTGCTTGGGCAGGATGTAGACCTTGTTCTCATAGGCCGAGCCGTTCTTATAAAGCTCGATCTGCGCCAGTACCTGATTGGTGAACGACGCCGACATCACGAAGCTCGGGTGGCCGGTGGCGTTGCCGAGGTTCAGCAGACGGCCTTCCGACAGCAGGATGATCTTGTTGCCCGAGGGCATCTCGATCATGTCCACCTGATCCTTGATGTTGGTCCACTTGTGGTTCTTCAGCGAGGCCACTTGGATCTCGTTGTCGAAGTGGCCGATGTTGCCGACGATGGCCATGTTCTTCATCGCGCGCATATGCTCGATGCGGATCACGTCCTTGTTGCCGGTGGTGGTGATGAAGATGTCGGCGTCGGCGACGACGTCCTCCAGCAGCACCACCTCAAATCCGTCCATAGCGGCCTGCAGGGCGCAGATCGGATCGGCCTCGGTGACCTTCACACGCGCGCCAGCACCGGCCAGCGATGCCGCCGAGCCCTTGCCCACGTCGCCATAGCCGCAGACCACGGCGACCTTGCCCGCCAGCATCACGTCGGTGGCGCGGCGGATGCCGTCCACGAGGCTCTCGCGGCAGCCATACTTGTTGTCGAACTTCGACTTGGTGACCGAATCGTTGACGTTGATCGCCGGGAAGGGCAGCAGGCCCTTCTTCTGCAGATCATACAGGCGGTGCACGCCGGTGGTGGTCTCTTCCGACACGCCCATGATCGCATCGCGTGTCTTGGCGAACCAGCCGGGGCTCTGCTCCATGCGCTTCTTGATCTGCGCGTGGATCACCTCTTCCTCCTCCGAGGTCGGCACGCCCAGATCCTCGCCCGCCTCGGCACGGGCGCCGAGCAGGATGTAAAGCGTCGCGTCGCCGCCATCGTCGAGGATCATGTTGGCGCCCTCGGGGAACTGGAACGAGCGGTCCAGATAGTCCCAATGCTCCTCAAGCGTCTGGCCCTTCACGGCAAACACCGGCGTGCCACCCGCGGCGATCGCCGAGGCGGCGTGGTCCTGCGTCGAGAAGATGTTGCACGACGCCCAGCGCACATCGGCGCCCAGCGCCTTCAGCGTCTCGATCAGCACGGCGGTCTGGATGGTCATATGCAGCGAGCCGACGATGCGCGCACCCTTCAGCGGCTGCTCTTCGCCGAACTCGGCGCGGCAGGCCATCAGGCCCGGCATCTCGGTCTCGGCGATATCAAGTTCCTTGCGGCCAAACTCGGCCAGCGCGATGTCCTTGACGATATAGTCTTCAGCCATGATCCGGCGCTCCAATTCCAATCTCGGGATTGCTCAGCGAGGTAGCATCCCTTGCGATACCCCGCAACGTGGATCACTATTTGGGGCAAACGGAATAATAGTCCGCAAAGCAGGCACCACCCAGATGACCCAGCCCCCTCCTCGCCTCCGTGCGGCCCGCTGATCCCATGGCAAAGCAACCCCGCGCTTGGCAGCGCATGCTCTCCGGCCGCCGCCTCGACCTGCTCGATCCCACCCCGGTGGACATCGAGATCGAGGACATTGCCCATGGCCTTGCTTTCGTCGCCCGCTGGAACGGCCAGACCCAGGGCGATTACCCCTATTCGGTGGCCGAACACTCGCTGTTGGTCGAAACGCTGTTTTGCCGCTTGTGCCCCAGCGCCAATCCCGCCGAAAAGCTGTTTGCCCTGCTGCACGACGCCCCCGAGTACGTCATCGGCGACATGATCTCGCCGGTGAAGGCGGCGGTCGGGCCGGGCTACAAGGATCTGGACAAACGGCTCGAAGCCGCCATCCATCTGCGCTTCGGCCTGCCCGCTGCCCCCAGCCAGCGCCTCAAGAAGCAGATCAAGAAGGCCGACAACGTCTCGGCGTGGATGGAGGCGGTGCAGATCGCCGGGTTTTCCGAAGCCGAAGCCTCGCGCTTTTTCAAACGCCCGGATGCGGCGCTGATCGAAGGGCTCGACATCCATCTGCGCCCGCCGGTGGAGGTGCGCCGCGCCTATAGCGCGCGCCACGCCGAGCTTCTGGCCGAGCTGTGAGCGCATCGATCTCCATCCGCCGCGCTGGCACGCTGGATGCGCGGCCCATGGCCGAACTGCTGAACGCGGTGATCGCGCAGGGCGGCACGACCGCCATGACGCGCCCCGTCACCGGTGCAGAACTGCGCGGCTGGATGCAGACCCCGCAGGGCATCTGGCACCTTGCCGAGGATACCGAGGGCACGCTTCTGGGCTTTCAGTGGGTCGAGCCGCATCCACAGCATGGCGAGGCCGTCGCGCAGATTGCCAGTTTCGCCCGCCCCGGGCGCACCCGTCTGGGCATCGGCTCGGCGCTGTTCGAGGCGACACAAGCGGCCTGCCGTGCCGCTGGCTATGTCTGGATCAACGCCGAGATCCGCGCCGACAACGAGGGTGCGCTGATCTACTACCAGAGCCGCGGCTTCGAGACCTATGGTCGAATCCGCAATTGTCGCCTCGGCGACGGCAGCGCCGTCGACAAGGTGCTCAAGCGGTTCGACCTCTGAGCCTGCCGGCGCTCACTCGCGGCGCAGACCCGCGCGCACGCCCGGTGGCTTTCGCGGCACCAGCACCAGCGCCGCGCCTGCGGAGATGACGCAGCTGATCTCGTCACTGCGAGTCAACAACACCGTGTAGCTGCCGCTGTCCTCCGAGCCCCAAAGCTCGAACAGGGTTTCGGAAGACTGCAGACCAAGCGCGATCTGCCGCTCGCCGAACTCGCCGCTCAGCCGTTCGACCAGCGCCGCGCGTGGCAGGCAACTTGGCGTCTGTGCCTGCAGCGCCGGCGGGCCAAGCGCCGCCGTGCCAAAGATCAGACTTGCGGTGAACAGACGTTTGAACATGACATGCTCCTTTCCGCCGGAAAGAGCGCCGTCACTGCCGGTGTCCGACCGGCTTTCACATTTGGGTTGTCCTCTAACTTACCACAGATCGGGCAAAAAATCGCCCCTCGGCGGATCGCGCCACGACACGTCTGCGTGTCCGGCCGCGTGGTGCGCGGATGCCGCTTCGCTTAGACGAAAATATCCCCGCCGGAGGCAGCGCCCGATAGGGCGCTTCGTTCACTTGGGCGAGCGTTTCGCGAGGATGCGCTGCAGCGTCCGGCGGTGCATGTTCAGCCGCCGCGCGGTTTCCGAGACATTGCGGTCGCACAGTTCGTAGACGCGCTGGATATGCTCCCAGCGCACGCGGTCGGCGCTCATCGGGTTCTCGGGCGGCGGTGGCAGGTCGTCGCCCTTCGACAGCAGCGCATTGGTGATGTCGGTCGCGTCGGCGGGCTTCGACAGGTAGTCGGTGGCGCCGATCTTCACCGCCGCGACGGCGGTGGCGATATTGCCGTAGCCGGTCAGCACAACGATGCGGCTGTCGGGGCGGCGTTCGCGCAGAACTTCGACCACGTCGAGACCATTGCCGTCCTCGAGCCGCAGATCGACCACCGCGTAGGCTGGCGGACGCGCGGTGGCGATGACTTTGCCGGCAGCCACGGTCTCGGCGGTTTCGACATCGAACCCACGCTTTTCCATGGCCTTGGCCAGACGTTTCAGAAAGGGCTCGTCGTCATCGACAAGCAGCAGCGAGCGATCTTCGCCCAGGTCGTCTTGTGTCAGTTCCGCCACGGCGGCCCCCGTCATGTCCTTCGGCAAACATCGCCGTATGAGAATTTCTCTTATCCCGCCCGGGGGATGCGGTCAAACCAAGGCGGATCACATGCGGTCGATGAAGCAGGCGGTGCGCTCTGCCAGTTGCTCCGGCGTCACATCACGGCGGAAATAATCAACAAATCCGACCTCCGGCAGCACGAGGTAGGTAAAGGCCGAGTGATCTACGAGATAGAACTCCTCGTCCGGATCGTTGATCCTGTAGTACACCCGATAGGCCTTGGCCGCGGCGTCGATCTGCTCGGGAGAGCCGCTGAGACCGATCATCTTATCGTGGAAATTGGTGACGTAGTCGCCCATCACCTCGGGCGTGTCGCGCGCCGGGTCGAGGGTGATCATCGCCGGGGTCACCGAATGACCCTGCTCGGCCAGAAGATCGGTCGCCTCGGCGTTGCGCACATTGTCCATGGGGCAGACATCGGGGCAGAAGCTGTAGCCGAAATAAAGCAGCGTCGGCTCGGTGATCACATCGGCGTCGGTGACCGTCTCACCGGAGGCGTTCAGCAGTTCGAACGGCCCGCCGATCTCACCGGCCACGGCCCCGGCGCGGCATTGGGCAAAACGGTCATCGCCCGCCCCCCATTGCGTGGCGACCCACATGCCCGCGCTAAGCGCCGCAAGGCCCCCGGCAGCGACGATGGCAACGATTGTGGCGGTTTTCATGCGGCCTCCCTCGGCGATCCCGTTTACCCGCCGAACCCCGGCGCGCTGGATCGCATTGCAAATCCCCGTTCCAGACCTAACAATTGCCCCCGAAGGATCAAGACACGAAAGCAAGGGCATGAGCCAGACCGACCTGAACGACCCCGGGCAGGCCCTGCTCTGGACCGAAGAGCGCAGCACCTTCATCCGTCTGCGCACGATGATCCTGCTGCGCTGGGTGGCGATCTGCGGCCAGATCGCCGCGCTGGTGGCGGCACAGTCGATCTACGACCTGCAGCTGCCGCTGGGCCTGTGTTACCTCGCGGTCGGCATCTCGGTGATCGGCAACCTCGTCGCCAGCCTGATCTTCCCGGAAACCAAGCGCCTGTCGGAAGCCGAGAACTTCCTGATGGTGATGTTCGACCTGCTGCAACTGTGCTTCTTGCTCTATCTCACCGGCGGGCTGAACAATCCGTTCTCGGTGATGGTGCTGGGCCCGGTGACGGTCTCTGCGGTCATGTTGTCGCTGCGCTCGACCATCGTGCTCAATGTCACCGCCTTCGTGCTGATCTCGGGCATGGTCTTTGCCAATGTGCCACTGCACACGGTCGACGGTCAGGTGCTGCAGATCCCCGACCTCTTCGTCTTTGGACAATGGGCCGCCATCGCCATCGCGCTGGTCTTCCTGTCGGTCTACGCGCGCCGGGTCACCACCGAGATGAACGCCATGTCCGACGCGCTCAACGCCACGCAGATGGCGCTGTCGCGGCAGCAGAAACTCAACGATCTCGGCGGTGTCGTGGCCGCGGCCGCGCATGAGCTGGGCACGCCCCTGGCCACCATAAAGCTAACCTCGGCCGAGTTGATCGACGACCTCGACGACCGACCGGAGTTGCAGGAGGACGCCCGGCTGATCCGCGAGCAGGCCGACCGCTGCCGCGACATCCTGCGCTCCATGGGGCGCGCCGGGAAGGACGATTTGCACCTGCGCAGCGCGCCTCTGAGCGAGGTGCTGCGCGAAGCCGCCGAGCCGCACGAGAACCGCGGCAAGAGCATCGATCTGACGCAGATCGAAGGCACCGAAGGGCCAATGCCGCAGGTCCTGCGCCGCCCAGAGGTGATCCACGGGCTGCGCAACCTCGTGCAGAACGCCGTGGATTTCGCCCGCAGCCGGGTCTGGATCGAGACCGGCTGGGACGCGCGCAACATCACCGTGCGGATCATCGACGATGGCCCCGGTTACCCGCCGCATCTGCTGGGGCGCATCGGCGAGCCGATGCTCCGCCGCCGCCGCACCGAGGCCGATCGCAAGGCGCGCCCCGAATACGAGGGCATGGGACTGGGCCTGTTCATCGCAAAGACACTGCTCGAACGCTCCGGCGCCGATCTGAGCTTTGCCAATGCCTCCGATCCTAATGCCCCTGAGCCGCCCGGCACCCGCCGCGGCGCCGTGGTGGAACTGGTCTGGCCGCGCGAGACCATCGTCAGCCCCGAACTGGCGCCGGGAGCCGTGCTGGGCGAGAACCCAACCTTCGAGACCTGAGGTGCGGGCCTGTAGCTTGGCGCAACCAATCCACCGCGCGCCGCACATCCGCCGCGCATTAACACCGCATTAACCAATAATCACATAGCGTTACGGGACGTCTGACTTGAGGAGATCATCATGTTCCCGTCCGTCGCACTTGCCATCGGACTCGGCGCAGGAAGCGCGGCCTTCCTTGGGTCCCTATTGCTGCGGGAACGGCGCGCGCGCGATGTCTCCCCATCTGGCACCGCCGATACAGAGATCCTGCTCGTCGACGGCAAAGTGACGGATATGACCGGCGCGGCGCAGCAGATGCTCGATTGCGATCCCGCCGAGAACCTGACGTGGCCCGACGTCGCGCGGCGGCTTGCCCCGATCTTCGACGCGCTGCCCGCGCAACCTCCTCTGACTCCCGCGAGTTTCGAGGCGAACCTGCACGGCGCAGCCCGGCTCCACCTGCACCCCGGACACGAGGCGCTGCGACTGTCGGTTCACGCCGACTGCCTTGCCGCCGGTCAGCAGATCCGCCTGCTACTCGATCAGACCGAACTGCAGCGCCTGCGCCGCGCCATGGCGCTGGTGCCATGCCCGATCTGGCAAGAAGATGCGCAGGGGCAGGTCGTCTGGTTCAACCCCTCCTACGAGGATGTCTGCGGCCAGGTCGGCACCCCCCCAACCCCGACCACCCCGTTCGAACTCGCCCCGCCAAACGGCAGCGACACGCGCCGAAGCCGCACCGCTCTGGGCCCGCGCGGCGATCGCGCACAACTTTGGTACGAGGTGCAGTCGCATCGCACCGGCGAGGGCTGGCTGCATGTGGCCACCAATATCGACACGGTCATCCATTCCGAAGTCACGCAGCGCAACTTCTTGCAGACGCTGACCCGTATCTTCGCGCATCTGCCGATCGGGCTTGCGGTGTTCGACCGGGACCACCGCCTTGCGCTGTTCAATCCCGCGCTGATTGATCTGGTCCATCTGCCGGCGGAATTCCTCAGCACGCGGCCCAACCTGATGAGCTTCTTCGACGCGCTGCGCGAGGGGCGGATGATGCCCGAGCCGAAGAACTACCAATGCTGGCGCGAGCATCTGTCCGAGGTCATCGCCGCCGCATCCTCGGACCTTTATATCGAGACGTGGGATCTGCCGTCGGGCCTGACCTACCGGATCACCGGCCGCCCGCATCCCGACGCTGGGATTGCCTTTCTGATTGAGGACATCAGTTCCGAGATCTCGCTCACCCGGCGCTACCGGCAGCAGATCGAACAGGCCCATGGCGTGCTCGATGTGCTTGAGGACGCGGTGGCGGTGTTTTCCGACCACGGCACGCTCAGCCTGTGCAACGCCGCCTATCGCCAGCTTTGGGACGACGATCCCGACAGCCGCATTGCCGAGCTTTCGGTCACCGACGCAACCGCCCGTTGGCAGACTGCCTGCGCCCCCAGCCCGGTCTGGGGCGATATCCGCGATTTCGTGCTGAGCCTGCGGGAGCGCGCGGCATGGGAGGCCGTGGTGCACACCCTCGCCGGGGAGGCGCTGCTCTGCCGCGTCGCGCCGATGCCCGGCGGCGCCACGCTGGTGCGCTTCGCGCCGGTGCATTCCGCCGAGGTCACCGCCAGCTAGGCCCCGCCTCTGCCTGCACAATGCCCTGCGATGCCGCTTGCGCGTGCGGCTGGCGAAGGTATCTTCGCGCCATGACGACCCGCGCCCTGTCCCTGCCCTGTCCAGATGCCACCTGCGCGCTGGCCGCCACGCTGGCGCCGCGCCTGATGCCCGGCGACGTGCTGCTTCTCGAAGGCGGCATCGGCGCCGGCAAAACCCATTTCGCCCGGTGCCTGATCCAGTCGCTGCAGGACACGCCCGAAGACGTGCCCTCGCCCACCTTTACGCTGGTGCAGGTCTATGACGTGCCCAGCGGCGAGCTGTGGCACACCGATCTTTACCGGCTTTCGGATCCCGATCAGGTGGTCGAACTGGGGCTCACCGAAGCCTTCGAAGAGGCGATATGCCTCGTAGAATGGCCCGACCGGCTGGAAGACCTGACCCCGGCGGCGGCGCTGACCCTGAAATTTGAGGTCACCGGCGACGACAGTCGGCAGGTCACTCTGAACTGGCATGACACCCGCTGGGACGCGCGTCTGGAGGCCGTTCATGCGTGACTTTCTGCGCGCCGCCGGCTGGCAGGACGCCAAGGCGCAGCCGCTGGCCGGTGATGCCTCGACCCGCCGCTACACGCGGCTGTCCCTTGGCGAGCGCACCGCCATCTTGATGGAAGACCCCGACGGCGACGTGGCGCTTTTCGCATGTCTCGCGCGGCATCTGTCGTCACTCGGCCTCAGCGCCCCGCACGTGCTGGCCGAGGCGCCCGGTCTTTTGCTGCTCGAAGACCTCGGCGACGGACTCGTGGCCCGTCTGGCGGTGGATGCAGAGAGCGAAAAGCGGCTCTATCTCTGTGCAACCGACGCGCTGATCACCCTGCACCGGCATGCCCCGCCTGCCGATCTGCCAGTGGCGGACGCGGCGCATCTGGCGGGGATCACCGACCTTGCCTTCGACGTCTACGCCGCCCGCGCCGGAACGCCTGTCGACCCGGCCGACCGCGACGCCACCATCGTCTGCCTGCGCGGGCTGATCGAGGCCCATGCCCCCGAGACCGACGTGATGATCCTGCGCGACTATCACGCCGAGAACATCCTCTGGCTGCCCGACCGTGAAGGCGCGGCCCGCGCCGGGCTGCTGGACTTTCAGGACGCGCTGCAGGGCCACCGCGCCTACGATCTGGTGTCGCTGATCGAAGACGCGCGGCGCGACGTGTCGGAAGACACCGCCGAGGCCTGCATCCGTCACTATATCGGGGAAACCGGCACACCCGAGACCGCCTTCCGCACCGCGCTCGCGCTGCTTGGCGCGCAGCGCAATCTGCGCATCCTGGGCGTTTTCGCTCGGCTGGCGCAGGTACGCCGCAAACCCCATTACATCGACCTGATCCCGCGGGTCTGGGCACATCTGCAAGCCGATCTTGCGCATCCCGCGCTGGCCGATCTGCGCGCGCATCTGGCAGCGCTGCCCGCGCCGACCCCCGCGATCCTCGAAAGGCTGAAATCCTGATGCCTGACGCCGTCATGCTCTTTGCCGCGGGCTTCGGCACCCGCATGGGTGCGCTCACCGCGGACCGTCCGAAACCGTTGCTCGACGTCGCCGGCAGACCCCTGCTCGACCATGCGCTTGACCTCTCGGCGCATCTGCCGACGCGGGTGGTGAATGCGCACTACCGCGCCGACCAGATAGAGGCGCATCTTGCAAGGACCGGCGTCGCCGTCTCGGTCGAACGCCCCGACATCCTCGATACAGGCGGCGGCCTGCGGCATGCGCTGCCGCTGCTTGGCAGCGGCCCTGTCTTCACGCTCAACACCGATGCCGTCTGGGCTGGGCCGAACCCGCTGCGCCTGTTGGCCGAAGCGTGGGATCCGGCGCGCATGGATGCGCTGCTGCTCTGCGTGCCGCTGGCGCAGGCCGTGGGCCGCAAGGGCGGCGGTGATTTCACCCTTTGCGACGATGGCCAGCTCGCCCGTACGGGCGATCACGTCTACACCGGCGCGCAGATCCTCAAGACCGAGATGCTGGCCGAGATCGCCGACGAGGCCTTCTCGCTGAACCTGCTGTGGAACCGGATGAACGCAGCCGGGCGCCTGCACGGGTGCGCCTATCCCGGACATTGGGCCGACGTCGGCCACCCCGAGGGCATCACCCTCGCCGAAGAGATGCTGACTCGCCATGTTTGAGCCTATCGACGGCCCCCGCGTCTATGGCCTTGCCTGCGGCGTCGACTTCCCTGCCGCGCTGGTTGCCGGTCTACGCCAACGCATGGAAGGCCGCCCGTCCGAGGAAATGGCCAAGGTCGAACTGATCCTCAACACTTCGCGCATGGCGCGGCGGGTGAAGGCGATCTTCGATCAGGGCCCGGCAACGCTGCTGCCGCGGATCCGCCTGCTGACCGACATGGCCGACCCCGCCGCGCTGCGCGATCTGCCCGCGCCGGTGCCACCGCTGCGCCGCAGGCTCGAACTGACGGGATTGGTGTCGAAACTGCTCGACGCCCAGCCCGATCTCGCCCCGCGCGCCGCGCTGTTCGATCTGGCCGACAGCCTTGCCACGCTGATGGACGAGATGCAGGACGAGGGCGTCTCGCCCGACGAGATCGCCGCGCTGGACGTCAGCGACGAATCCGGCCACTGGCAGCGCGCACTCAGCTTCCTGAGCATCGTGCAGCGCTATTTCGAGCAGGGTGAGGAAGCGCCGGACACCATTGCGTTTCGCCGCTACGCGCTGGAACAGAGACTGAAAAGCTGGGACGAGCGCCCGCCCGAGCATCCGATCATCCTTGCCGGCTCCACCGGCTCGCGCGGGGGGACGCACCGGCTGATGTGCGCGGTCTCGAAACTGCCGCAGGGCGCTCTGGTGCTGCCGGGCTATGACTTCGACATGCCGGGCCCCGTTTGGGGCGGGCTGACCGATGCGCTCTCGGGCGAGGATCATCCGCAGTTCCGCTTTGCCCGGCTGCTGCACGAGCTGGCGCTCGATGCCACCACGCTGCCGCATTGGGAGGGCACAAAGCCCCCCAGCCCCGCGCGCAACAAACTGGTGTCGCTGGCCCTGCGCCCCGCGCCGGTGACCGACCAGTGGCGCTCGGAGGGCGTGCACCTGCCCGATCTGCCCGAGGCGACGCAGGATCTGACGCTGCTCGAGGCCAATTCCAAGCGCGAGGAAGCGATGGCCATCGCCCTGCGCCTGCGCCAAGCCGCCGAGGACGGGGTGACCGCCGCCCTGATCACCCCCGACCGGATGCTGACGCGGCAGGTGACCGCCGCGCTCGACCGTTGGGACATCCTGCCCGACGACAGCGCCGGCATCCCGCTGCAGCTGACCCCGCCGGGCCGCTTTCTGCGGCAGGTGGCGGCGCTGTTCCAGCGCGACCTGACCGCCGAGAGCCTACTGTCGCTGCTCAAGCACCCGCTGACCCACAGCGGCTCGGAGCGCAACAACCACCTGCGCGCCACGCGCGAGCTGGAACTGCATATCCGCGACAAAAGCTGGCCCTTCCCGCAGCCGCATCTGATCACCGCATGGGGCGAGGCCGCAGGCTTTCCCGACTGGGCCAATTGGGTGGCCGAAACCTTCTGCCATCCCCCGGTCAGCGGCAAGCGCGCGCTGGCTGATTGGCTGGCGCATCACCGCGAACGGGCCGAGGCAATCGCGGCGGGCCCCGAGATGGGCGAATCCGAGCTGTGGAAAGAGGGCGCTGGACGTAAGGCGCGGCAGGTGGTCGAAACGCTCGAGGGCGAGGCCGCGCATGGCACCGACCTGTCTGCGCGCGACTATGCCGACCTGTTCGGCGCCGTGCTGGGACAGGGCGAGTTGCGCGACCGCGACGCGCCGCACCCGCACATCCTGATCTGGGGCACGCTGGAGGCGCGCGTGATGGGCGCCGACCTGCTGATCCTCGGCGGGCTGAACGAGGGAAGCTGGCCGGAAATCCCCGGCGCAGACCCTTGGCTGAACCGCCGGATGCGACACAAAGCGGGGCTTTTGCTGCCCGAGCGGCGCATCGGGCTGGCCGCGCATGACTTCCAGCAGGCGGTGGCGGCGAAAGAGGTCTGGCTGACCCGCGCGCTGAAATCCGACGACGCCGAGACGGTGCCCGCGCGCTGGGTCAACCGCATGATGAACCTGATGAACGGCCTGCCCGCCCGTCACGGCCCCGAGGCGCTGAAAGACATGCAAAAGCGCGGTCGCCACTGGCTGGCGCTGGCGCGGCAGGTCGAAGCGCCGATCAGAACGCCCTCCGCCGCCCGCCCCTCGCCGGTGCCGCCGGTCGCGGCGCGACCGCGCCAGCTGTCGGTCACCGAGATCAAGACGCTGATCCGCGACCCCTATTCGATCTACGCCAAGCGCGTGCTGCGGCTGCGTCCGCTCAACCCGTTGCAGCGCGCGCCCGATGCGCTGTTGCGCGGCATCCTCATTCACCAAGTGTTCGAGGAATACGTGCGCGAAAGCGTCTCTGACCCGGGGCTTCTGACGCAGGACGCGCTGCGGACGAAAGCTGCGCAGGTGATTGGCGATCCGCAGGTTCTGCCTTTCCCGGTCACCCGTCACGTCTGGCAGGCGCGCATCGGGCGCATCGCCGAATGGTTCGTGCGCACCGAAAAGGCCCGGCAGGCGCTCGCCCGCCCGGTGCATTTCGAGGTGCGCGGCAGCAGCGACATCCCGGCGCTTGGCTTCACGCTCAAGGGCACCGCCGACCGGATCGACATCGACGAACGCGGCAACGCGCATCTTTACGACTACAAGACCGGCGCTGCCCCCACCGCCGCGCAGCAGAAGAACTTCGACAAGCAGTTGCTGCTCGAGGCTGCCATGGTCGAGCGCGGCGCCTTCGAGAACCTGCATCCGCGCCACGCCGATCGCGCCGTGTTCGTCTCTGTTTCGGCCAATCCGAACGAGGTGGAGGCGCCACTGGACGAGGTGCCACCGCAAAAGGTCTGGGCGCAGTTCGAGACCCTGATGACCCGTTGGTTCGAGCCTGATCGCGGCTATACCGCCCGCGCCGCCATGCTCAGCGAGAATGATTTTTCCAACTACGACCACCTCTCGCGCTTCGGCGAATGGGACGTGATCGACGCCGCCGAACGGGAGATGCTGGAATGAGTCGCAACGAGGCCAGCGAAAAGCAGGTGCAGGCGGCCCGCCCGGATGCCTCCACATGGCTGGCGGCCAACGCCGGCTCGGGCAAGACCCGGGTGCTCACCGACCGGGTGGCGCGGCTGCTGCTTGACGAGGTGCTGCCCGAGCACATCCTGTGCCTGACCTACACCAAGGCCGCCGCAACCGAGATGCAGAACCGCCTGTTCCGCCGCCTTGGCGCGTGGGCGATGCTGGACGATGACGCGCTGATCGCCGAACTGCGCCAGCTTGGGCTGACCGGCGATCTGCCACCAGAGCGGCTGCGGCAGGCGCGCACGCTGTTTGCCCGCGCCATCGAGACGCCCGGCGGCTTGCGCATCCAGACCATCCACTCGTTCTGTGCGAGCCTATTGCGGCGCTTTCCGCTCGAAGCCGGGGTCTCGCCGCAGTTTACCGAGATGGAGGACCGCTCCGCCGAGATGCTGCGCGCCGAGGTGCTGGAACGCATGGCCGAGCGGCACGCGCCGCTGGTCGAGGCGATGGCGCCTTTCCTTGGCGAAGAGCCTGAATCTCTGCTCGCCGAACTGTGCTCGCGCAAATCCGCCTTCCTGCCGCCGCGCAGCCCCGAGGACATCCGTGCGCTCTACGGCCTGCCCGAAGACATGGACGAAGACGACGTGCTTTCGCAGGTCTTTCTGGGCAGCGAAAGCGATCTGATCGCCCGCGTGCTGCCGATCCTCAAGACCGGGAAAAGCACCGACCAGACCGCCGCGAAAAAGCTGGAGCGTTTCACCGGGCCGGACGTGCCGGGGATGCTCGCGCTGGAAGACGCGCTTCTGACCCAGAAGGGCACGGTCAGCAGCCGCATGGCCACCAAGGCCAGCAAGGAGGCGATGGGCCCCGACTGGCCAAAGCTGGAACAGCTTGCAGAGCGGGTCGAAAGCGCACGAGAGAGCCGCCTCGCCTTTGACGCGGTGAAACGCGAGATCACCCTGCACCGCTTCGCGCAGGTCTTCCTGCCAGACTACGAGCAGGAAAAGATGCTGCGCGGCTGGCTCGATTTCGATGATCTGGTGACCCGCGCCCGCGATCTGCTGGCTGATGACCGGGTGGCCGACTGGGTGCTCTACCGGCTCGACGGCGGCATCGACCACATTCTTGTCGACGAGGCGCAGGACACCAGCCCGGTGCAATGGCAGGTGATCGAGCGGCTGGCGCGTGAGTTCACCGCCGGCGAGGGCGCGCGCGGCGACGTGCGGCGGACGATCTTTGTCGTCGGCGACAAGAAGCAGTCGATCTACTCGTTTCAGGGTGCCGACCCGCGCGAGTTCGACCGCATGTGCGACGATTTCGCCGAACGGCTGAAAAACACCGATGCGCCGCTCTCGCGCATGATGCTGGAATATTCCTTCCGCTCTGCAGACCCGGTGCTGAAGCTGGTGGATGCCACCTTCGAAGGGCGCGAAGAGTCGGGGTTTTCCCCGGAACAGAGACACAAGGCATTCAAATCCGAGATGCCGGGCCGGGTCGATCTCTGGCCGCATATCGCGCCGGTGAAGGACGAAGAGGACGACACCGAGTGGTTCGAGCCGGTCGACCGCATCGGCGCGCAGCATCACACGGTGGTGCTGGCCAACCGTATTGCCGGTTTCATCGCCGACACCATCGGCACACCGCTGCCCGTGGAGATCGGCTTTTCCGGGGAGTATAAGGCCCGCCCCGCCCATGCCGGGGATTTCCTGATCCTCGTGCGCCGCCGCGGCACGCTGTTCACCGAGATCATCCGCGCCATCAAGGCGCGCGGCCTGCCCATCGCCGGGGCCGACCGGCTGAAGGTGATGTCGGAACTGGCGGTGAAGGACATCGGCGCGCTGCTCGCCTTCCTCGCCACGCCCGAGGATGATCTTTCGCTGGCCACCGCGCTGCGCTCGCCGCTCTTTGGCCTGACCGAAAAGGCGCTCTTCGATCTGGCGCACACTCGCAAGCCGGGCAGCTACCTCTGGGTCGCGCTGCGCGAGCGTCGCGAGGAGTTCCCTGCCGTTCTGCAGGTGATGGACGACCTGCTCGGCAAGACCGACTTCCTGCGTCCCTACGATCTGATCGAACGTATCCTCACCCGTCACCGCGGGCGGCAGAGGCTGCTCGGGCGTTTGGGCGAAGAGGCCGAGGACGGGATCAACGCCCTGCTGCAACAGGCGCTGGCCTTCGAGCAGAGCACCGTGCCCTCGCTCACCGGGTTTCTGGAATGGATGCAGTCCGACGATCTGGAGATCAAACGCGCGCCCGACAGCGCCGGAGCCCGCATCCGGGTGATGACGGTGCATGGCTCCAAGGGTCTGGAAGCGCCGATCGTCATCCTGCCCGACTGCGCCCAGCCCACCAAGACCATCCGCGAGCGGCTGCTGCCCTCGGGCGAGGGCGATGCGGCGGGCATGGTCTGGCAATCCAGCGCCGCATCGCAGCCGCAGGTGCAGTCCGAGGCGCTCGACCGCGCCAAGGCCGCCGCCGAGCGCGAGCGTGACCGGCTGCTCTACGTCGCCCTCACCCGCGCCGAGAAATGGCTTGTGGTCGCCGCCGCCGGCAACCTTGGCAAAGACGGCAGCGCGTGGTTCGATCAGGTGCACAAGGGGATGGAGCGCGCCGGGGCAGACACCACCGGGTATGATTTCGGCAAATGGGGCTCTGGCGAGGGTCTGCGGCTGGGGCAGGCCGACTGGTCGCACCTGCCCTTCGAGACGGTCGAGGCGCAGGTGCCGGTGCTGCCCGAACTGCCACCGCATTTGCTCACCCCGGCGCAGACGCCCGCCGCGCTGCCCGATAGCCGCTCTCCTTCCGACCTTGGCGGCGCCAAGGCGCTTTCCGGCGCAGACGGGCTCGACGAGGAGGAAGCCAAGCTGCGCGGGACCGTGCTGCACCTGTTGCTGGAACACCTCGCACCGCTGCCCGAAGCCGCCCGCGCCGAGGCCGTGCCGCATGTGCTGACGCTCGCCGAAGATCTGCCCGAGGACACCGAAAGCGTCGAGGCCGAGGCCCTTGCCGTGCTCGCCGCCCCTGCGCTGGCGCAGGTGTTCGAGGGCGAGGCGCTGGCCGAAGTGGCGATATCCGCTGAAATAGAGCCTGTCGGGCGCATTCATGGCATCATTGACCGGCTGCTGGTCACGCCCGAGAAGGTGATCGCGCTCGACTTCAAATCGAACCGCACCGTGCCAGGTACGCCCGCCGAGGTGCCCGACGGGCTGCTGCGCCAGATGGGCGCCTATGCCGCCGCCCTGACGCAGGTCTTTCCGGGGCGCAGCATCGAAACCGGGCTGATCTGGACCGCGACGCAAGAGCTGATGGTCCTGCCACACGATCTTGTGTCTGCCGCCCTTGCCAGAACCACCCCAACTTGACGATTGCCCGGGGCGTGCCTACCTTCGCGCTCCGAGCGACACAGCTGCCAAACCCGCAAGGAGACCCCAATGGCCACCGTCCCCGTCACCGACGCGACCTTCGACGAAGAAGTGAAGAACTCCGACATCCCCGTTGTGGTGGATTTCTGGGCCGAGTGGTGCGGCCCCTGCAAGCAGATCGGCCCGGCGCTCGAAGAGCTGGCCGCCGAGTATGAAGGCAAGATCAAGGTTGCCAAGGTCGACGTCGACCAGAACCCCAACACCGCCGCTGCCATGGGCGTGCGCGGCATCCCCGCGCTGTTCATCTTCAAAGACGGTCAGGTGATTTCGAACCGCGCCGGCGCGGCCCCCAAGGCTTCGCTGCAGAGCTGGATCAACGAGTCGATCTAAGCCCGGCGGCAACGAGAGATTTCGAATGCGCCTCCCAAGCGGGGGCGCATTTTCTTTTGGCATCGCCTTCTTTTTGCAAAGGGCCTGCTCAGAGCTTTCGGTAGACGCGGCCGCCGCTCTCCTTGCGGCCGCTATCCTCGACCTCGGGAATCTCACCGGCCCGCACTGCCTTCAGGAACGCGCGCCCGATCTTCACCTTGTCCCCGATCCAAAGCCGGGTCCAACCTGCGCCGTAGAGATCCGGAAAGTGGAACTCTCCCTGCGGCAAGCCGCGCGCATCACGGCGCAATCGGGTGAGCAGTGCGTCATCCATCTCGCTCTCCATTCTAGTCAGTCGGCAAACACCCGCTCCGCCAACGCCACGACCCCGGCCCATCGCCGGGCCTGCGCCAGCCCGCGATCCTCGGCCCGCGCTGGCAGCCCCCACCATTCCGCCAGCACCCGGTTGCGCAGCAGCAAGCCGACCGACGGATCATCGGGCGGGACCAGCCCATACCCGTCGAAGAACGCTGCCAGAGCCGCGTCGGGCAGCACGTTCCCCTTTTCAATGGCCTCTTTCGGCGCATGCAGAATGGCGTAATCGACCAGCAGCCGGGCGATGTCGTGGCCCACAGGCACAACGCGCCCCCCGGCGAAATCGATCCCCCAGCAGCGCGTCTCGTCCAGCACCAGGTTGCGCATGTGCAGATCGCCATGGGTCTGCGCGGCACGCGTCTGTTGCCCCTCGAACCGCGGCTGTTGCGCGCAAAGCGCCTCGGCGCAGGCAAGGAAATGAGTGCTCTCAGCCACCGCGCGCGCGCCGGCCGCCACTTCCTCCATCACCGAGCGCAGAAACCCGATCGTATGCTTGGGCTGAAACACGCGCGGCTCCCCCGGCAGCGCCCGGTGATAGGCCCCCAACCACGCCCCGGCCCGGCGCAGCACCGCCGCCTGCGCGGCGAGCGGCGCGCCCTCCAACAGCACCGACAGAGGCCGCGCCGCGACATGCTGCATCACGCAGGCCTGCGCCTCCAGATCGGCGGCCAGAAGCGTCGGCACCCCCTCTGGCAGAGCGTCCTGCGCTGCCAGATGCGCGGCGATCTGCCTCTCGAACTTCGCCACATCGACCGGACGCGCCTGATGCTTCAGCACCAGCCGCCGCCCGCCCGGCCCGTCCATCCGCAGCAGCACCCGCGCGACGCGCGCATCCTCGCGCCGGGCCAGCGGGGCCGCGCGCCAGCCATCCGGGGAAACCCCGGCCTGCTCGGCGAGAGACGGCCAATGCGCCAGCGCGGCGCGCGCCAAATCCTCCGCGATCATTCCCATTCCGCGTCCCCTGCGCTATCTGCCCCCGCAACGGCAGCGCCTTGCGGGGGGCATTCCCAACCCCCATATGGCGCCCAGCATGAAAGGAAAGACAATGTCCGATCAGGAATTTCCGGGCTGGCACGGCACCACGATCATCGGCGTCCGCAAGGGCGGCAAGGTGGTCGTTGCGGGTGACGGGCAGGTGAGCCTCGGCCAGACCGTCATCAAGGGCACCGCGCGCAAGGTGCGCCGGCTCTCGCCCGGCGGCCATGACGTGGTTTGCGGTTTTGCAGGCTCCACCGCCGACGCCTTCACCCTGCTCGAGCGGCTGGAAGGCAAGCTCGAGAAATCCCCGGGCCAGTTGCAGCGCGCCTGCGTCGATCTCGCCAAGGACTGGCGCACCGACAAATACCTGCAAAAGCTCGAAGCGATGCTGATCGTCACCGACGGCAAGGATCTCTACGTCATCACCGGCGCCGGCGACGTGCTCGAACCCGAGCATGACATCGCCGCCATCGGCTCGGGCGGCAACTTCGCCCTCGCCGCCGCGCGCGGTCTCTACGACTACGAAGAAGATGCCGAGAAAATCGCCCGCACGGCCATGGCCATCGCCTCCGACATCTGCGTCTACACCAACGGCAAGCTGACCGTTGAGAGCATTTCGGCCTGATACAGAGCCTGAAAGGACGACCATGACAGACCTGACCCCCCGCGAGATCGTCTCGGAACTCGACCGCTTCATCATCGGCCAGAAGGACGCCAAGCGCGCCGTCGCCGTGGCGCTGCGCAACCGCTGGCGCCGCAAGCAGCTGAGCGCCGACCTGCGCGACGAGGTGTATCCCAAGAACATCCTGATGATCGGCCCGACCGGCGTCGGCAAGACCGAGATCTCGCGCCGTCTCGCCAAGCTGGCGCGCGCGCCCTTCATCAAGGTCGAAGCCACCAAGTTCACCGAAGTGGGCTACGTCGGCCGCGACGTCGAACAGATCATCCGCGATCTGATGGACGCCTCGATCGCCCAGACCCGCGAATGGATGCGCGAAGACGTCAAGGCCACGGCGCATAAGAACGCCGAAGAGCGCGTGCTTTCCGCCATCGCCGGCGAGGACGCTCGCGAAGGCACCCGCGAGATGTTCCGCAAGAAGCTGAAGAACGGCGAGCTCGACGACACAGAAATCGAACTCGACGTGGCCGAGACCGCGTCGCCCTTCCCGCAGATGGAGATCCCCGGCCAGCCGGGCCAGAACATGGGGATGATGAACCTCGGCGATATCTTCGGCAAAGCCTTCGGCGGGCGCACCACGCGCAAGAAGATGACCGTGGCCGAAAGCTACGAGGTGCTTCTCGGCGAAGAGGCCGACAAGCTGCTCGACGACGAGCAAGTGAAGCTCGCCGCGCTGGAAGCGGTGGAGCAAAACGGCATCGTGTTTCTCGACGAGATCGACAAGGTCACCGCGCGGCAGGAAGCCCGCGGCGGCGACGTCAGCCGCGAGGGCGTGCAGCGCGACCTGCTGCCGCTGATCGAAGGGACCACCGTCAGCACCAAGCACGGCCCGGTGAAGACCGACCACATTCTCTTCATCGCCTCGGGCGCCTTTCACATCGCCAAGCCGTCTGACCTGCTGCCCGAACTGCAGGGCCGCCTGCCGATCCGGGTGAACCTGCGGGCGCTGACCGAGGAAGACTTCGTGCGCATCCTCACCGAGACCGACAACGCGCTGACGCGCCAGTACACCGCCCTGATGGCCACAGAAGAGGTCACCGTCACCTTCACCGAAGGCGGCATCAGCGCATTGGCGAAGATCGCCGCAGAGGTCAACGAGAGCGTCGAGAACATCGGCGCGCGGCGTCTCTACACCGTGATGGAGCGGGTGTTCGAAGAACTGAGCTTCACCGCGCCCGATCAGGCGGGCACCGAGATCACCGTCGACGAAAACTTCGTCGAGCAATATCTCGGCGAGCTGACCCGCTCGACCGACCTCAGCCGCTACGTGCTGTAAAAACGCGAAGTGCGGCGGGGGCCTTTCCCGCCGCGCTTTCCAGTGGAGGGCCAGCCCCCCACACCCCCCCCTGCGTATTTCCAAAGAGAAGAAGATCCGGGACAGCCGGTCTTCTTCTCTTTTTCAAATACGCCCGCCGGAGGCGTCCCGCCTCTACCGCATTGCTCCGCCGCCGGGTATGTTCGCGCCAACACCCCACGGAGGAGACCCGAGATGAAACGCTCCCATGCCAACGAGATCCTGCGCGCCAGCGAGGCGTTCATCCGCAGCCACGGCTACAGCCTGCCGCCCTTTGCCTATCTGACGCCCGAAGGGCTGAAGAAGGCCGAGCACGGCGAGATCAAGCGCCGCCGCATGGGCTGGGACGTGACCGACTACGGCGGCGGCAAGTTCGACGAGCTTGGTCTGTTTCTCTTCACCACACGCAATGGTCTGAGCGGCGATCTCGGCAAGCGCAGCGCCATGCTCTACGCCGAAAAGATCATGATCTCGCGGAAAAACCAGCTGAGCCCGATGCACCGCCACGATCTCAAGGTCGAAGACATCATCAACCGCGGCGGCGGTACGCTGGTGCTGGAGCTCTTCAGCGCAACGCCGACCGGCGAGATCGACCGCGACGCGCAGGTCACCGTGCTGTGTGACGGCATGGAGCGAACACTGCCCGCGGGCGGGCACCTGAAGCTGGCGCCGGGCGAGTCGGTGACGCTCTTTCCGACCACCTGGCATGCGTTCTGGGGCGAGGGCAGCGACGTGCTGATCGGTGAGGTCTCGACGGTGAATGACGATCTGACCGACAATATCTTTGCCGAACCGCTGGGCCGCTTTTCGCAGATCGAGGAAGATGAGGCGCCGCTGCACCTGCTGGTGTCGGATTACGACGACAAGCTCTGATCTCGCGGCGCGGGCCTGTGGTCAGGCCATCCACCACCGCTCTGCCATGCGCGAATCGTCCATCGCGCGCATGGCGCCGACCCGCGCGGGCGTCGCGATGCGCTGCGAATGCGCCTGTAGATGGTTGGCGTACATCGGCAGGATCAGCCCGCCTTCATCGCGGCTGATCCGCTGCATCTCGGCATAAAGCTCGGCGCGGCGGGCGCTGTCGAATTCGGCCCGCGCCTCGCGCAGCAGCTGGCCGAAGCGACCGGTGCCGCCACGGGTGGCGTTCCAAGGGGCGGCTTCGGTAAGCACGGTTGAAAACGCCCAATCCTCGGTGGCGCGGCCGGACCAGCCGCCGGCACGGAAGCCCGCGGTGTCGCGT
Source organism: Salipiger sp. ABF4_146 (assembly GCF_056161345.1). Taxonomy (NCBI): domain Bacteria; kingdom Pseudomonadati; phylum Pseudomonadota; class Alphaproteobacteria; order Rhodobacterales; family Roseobacteraceae; genus Salipiger; species Salipiger sp. ABF4_146. The sequence goes on from NZ_JBSWYX010000003.1 coordinate 249,281, forward strand.
GGCCAGGTCGTCTCGGCCGGGAGCGTGCGCAGGTCCAGCGTGATGCCCGCCTGCGCGGCGCTCTCGCGATAAAGCGCGGCGGCGTGGCCTGCGCCGTCAAAGGCCGCTTCGGAAACCAGCATCGGCAAGGCGATCCCGTCGTGCCCCGCTTGCGCGAGGTGCCAGCGGGCACGGTCAGGGTCGAACGCCTGCGGCTCAAGCGCGGCGAAATAGGGGTTGGCGGGGCCGATCGGGCTGTCTTGCCCGATGCTGCCATGGCCGTGCAGGATCTGCGCCACCATCGCCTCGCGGTCGACCGCGGCCTTCAGCGCCTGCCGCAGGTGCGGCTCGGCGAAAGGCGCCAGATCGGTGCGCAAAGCAAAGCCGTAGTGCTGGTTGCCCGCGAGGCTCTGCACGGTGAAGCGCGTCTCGGCCTGCAGCGCGCCAGCCTCGGCGGCGGGAAGGCGGTCGATGGCATCGACCCGGCCGGCGCGCAGAGCGTCCAGACGTTCCTGCGGATCGTTCAGCGCGAGGAAGTCCACACCGTCGAACCAGCCCGCGCGCCCGTCCTTGTAGTGCTCGGCGACGCGTCGGCCGATGAAGCGGCGGCCCGGCTCGAAACGCTCGACCCGGTAGAGGCCGGTGCCGATGCCGCGCGCCATAGCTTCCTCGATCTGCCCGGCGGGGTAGATCAGCAGGTGATAATCCGCCAGCAGATAGGGGAAATCGGCGTTCCCAGTGGCGAGGGTGAACTCGACCTGATGCGGCGCCGTGGCGCGCATCTCTTCGATCTCGGAGACGATAGGCCGGGCCGGAGAGGCGGTATCGCGATGCAGCGCCAGCGAGGCCAGCACATCCTCGGCATCAAACGCCTTGCCGTTGTGAAACCGCACGCCGGGGCGCAGATCAAAGGTCCAGACCCGTGCGTCGGAGGAGGCGCGCCAAGCGGTGGCCAGTTCGCCGCGCAGCGCGCCATCGGCGCCGACCTCGGTGAGCGTGTCGAACACCGCGCCCTGCGCGGCGGCGCTCATGAAGCTGCCGGCGTGGGTGCGGGCATCCCAGCTGTCGGTCCCGCGCGCCCCGCCCAGTGCCGCGCGGAAATAGCCGCCGCGCGTGGCGCCCGCCACGGCGCCACCCCCGGCCAGACCCGACGCACCAAGAACGGCGGCGGCGAGAGCCGATTGCAGCACGCGGCGGCGGCGGATGGCGGTCATGTCCTTGGCGCTCCTGAGGCGGGCAAAACTTGCGCCCAACACTCTGCACCTCTGCCCGGCGCGGTGCAACAGCGGCGCGGTCAAACCTGCGACAGCGGCAAGCGCGGCGCGCGGTTTTCAGGCAGGCCGGTTCAGGCGTCGAAGCCGTTTGCGAGACTGTCGAGCGAAGCGATCTGGTCCATCACCCGCACCAGTTCGGCGCTGATGCCGGGCTCGGAGAGCGCGTGGCCGGCGTTGCGGATCATCCGCAGTTCACCGCCCGCCCAAGCCTGCGACAGTTCCCACGCGCGGCGCGGCGGGCAGATCATGTCGTAGCGGCCCTGCACGATGACACCGGGAATGCCGCGCAGGCGCTCGGCGTTGTTGAGGATCCAGCCGTCTTCTTCGAGGAAGCCCGCGTTGACGAAATAATGGTTCTCCAGCCGCGCGAAGGCACGGGCGTATTCTGCCGGAGCCTCGCCGCCATGGCCGTTGGAGTACACCGAGGCCAGCGCGTTCTCCCAGCTCGACCAAGCACGGGCAAAACGCACTTCGTCGCGCAGGTTGCCCGAGAAGAGACGCCGGTGGTAGGCGCCGATCAGATCGCCGCGTTCCTCTTCGGGGATCAGCCCCTCGAAGCGCGCCCATGTCTCGGGCCAGAAATGCCCGGCGCCGCCGCCGTAGAACCAGTCGAGCTCGGACTGGGTCATCATGAAGACGCCGCGCAGCACGAGGTTGCGCACCCGATCGGGGTGGCTGATGGCGTAGACCAGCGACAGCGTCGCGCCCCAGCTGCCGCCGAAGACGATGAATTTGTCGATCTCCAGTAGCTGCCGGATGCGTTCGATATCCGCCACAAGATGCCATGTGGTGTTGTTCTCGACGCTGGCATGCGGCGTGGAGCGACCGCAGCCGCGCTGATCGAAAAGCACCACGCGGTAGACATCAGGATCGAAATAGCGGCGCATGGCGGGGCTGCAGCCGCCGCCGGGGCCGCCATGCAGCACGATCACCGGAATGCCTGACGGATTTCCGCATTGCTCTACATAGAGCTTGTGCCCGTCGCCCACGTCGAGCATGCGCTGGTCGAACGGGTCGATCGCGGGATAGAGATGTTGCACTGCGCTCTTTTGGCCCGGGTATTTGTCCATAGAACCTCTATATTGGCTGTTGAGCCCAAAAGGAAACGGGATACCGAAAATATGACCCTGACCGTCGATCCGTCCGAAGTCGCCAAGTTCGAAGCCATGGCGGCAGAATGGTGGGACCCGAACGGAAAGTTCAAGCCGTTGCACATGATGAACCCGGTGCGTCTCGATTATATCACGACGCAGATCGCCGGCGAGTTCGATCGCGACCTTTCCGCACCCCGCCCGCTTGAGGGACTGCGCATCCTCGACATCGGCTGCGGCGGCGGTCTGCTGTGCGAGCCGATGGCCCGGCTTGGTGCCGAGGTGGTTGGCGTGGACGCCGCCGAGCGCAACATTCCCGTGGCGCAGACCCATGCCGAGCAGTCGGGGCTGGAGATCGACTACCGTTTCTCCACCGCCGAGGCGCTGGCCGAAGCGGGCGAGCAGTTCGATGTGGTGCTGAACATGGAGGTGGTCGAGCACGTCGCCGACCCGCAGGCCTATCTCGATGCCTGCTGCGCGCTGCTAAAGCCCGGAGGGCTGCACCTGTGCTCGACGATCAACCGCAATGCCAAGAGCTTTGCCATGGCCATCGTCGGCGCCGAATGGGTGATGCGCTGGCTGCCCAAGGGCACGCACGAGTGGAACAAGTTCATCACCCCCGACGAGCTTTACGAGTTCATGCGCAAGGCCGGGATGACCCCGGTGGACCGCAAGGGCTATGTGTTCAACCCGGTGAGCTGGCGCTGGTCGATCTCTGACCGGGATCTGTCGGTGAACTACGTCACGGCGGCGCTGAAGCCCGAGAGCTAAGGCAAAGCCCGGCGCGGAATCAAGGCGAAGCCGCCGCGCAGCGCCTCCCCGCGGGCAGGCGCTGCACGGCTCGTGTTGTACGCTTCCTTATTCCGCCGGGCGCCTTGCGTGGGCCGCAAGCTCGGCCTCGGCCTCGGGATCGATGTGCAGATCGTCGACGATCACGCCCGCCATCGGATCGCGATAGACATCCATATCCACCTGCCCCTCGGTCTTGGCAACGATGGCGGTGACCACCGCGTCGCCGGTGATGTTCACCGCGGTGCGGATCATGTCCATCAGCCGGTCGACGCCAAGGATCAGCGCGATCCCTTCGATCGGCAGACCGACCTGCCCCAGCACCATGGTCAGCATCACCATGCCCACGCCGGGCACACCCGCGGTGCCGATGGAGGCCAGCACCGCCATGCCGATCACCGTTAAATAGCCGCCGACGCCCAGATCGATGCCATAGACATTGGCAAGAAACACCGTCGCCACGCCCTGCATGATCGCCGTGCCGTCCATGTTGATCGTCGCGCCGAAGGGCACGGTGAAAGAAGCGACCGAGTTGTTCACCCCCATGCGCTCGGTCACGGCGCGCAGGGTGACCGGTATGGTGGCGTTGGACGAGGCGGTGGAGAAGGCGAAGATCTGCGCCGGGCGGATCTTCTTCATGAACATGATGGGATCGAGACCGGAAAAGAGCTTCAGGTACAGCATCAGCGTCACCAGCAGGTGCAGCAGCAACGCGCCGACCAGCACCAGCACATAGGTGATGACCGGGACGAAGAGTCCGATGCCCTGTTCGGTGAAGGTCTTGGCGATCAGGCAGAACACACCGTAAGGCGCAAAGGCCATGACGATCTCGACGACCTTCATCATCAGCTCGTTCATGTACTCGCAAGCGTCGACGAAGGTGGTGGAGCGCTCGCCCAGCATCAGCGCCGCCATGCCCAGCACGATGGTGTAGAAGATGATCTGCAGCATCTCGCCCCCGGCGAAGGCGGCGACCGGGTTGCGCGGCACGATGGCGGCGAAGGTCTCCCAGACTGTTGGTGCTTCGCGCCCCTCCACGCCCGAGGTGTCGACACCCTCGATGATGAACCCGCTGCCCGGGGCCACCAGCAGCGCGATGATGATCGCCAGCACGATGGCGGTGGCGGTGGTCAGCAGGTAAAGCCCGAAGGACTTTCCGCCGACGCGCCCGAGAATGCGTATGTCGCCTATCCCGGCGACGCCGCAAATCAGCGAAAAGAACACCAGCGGAACCACCAGCATTTGCAGGGCGTTGACGAACATCCGCCCCACCATGCCGAAGAAGCCGCCCACAACGTGCTCGTTGATCCAGCCGATTTGCAGAAGATTGAGGATCACGCCAAGCGCAAAGCCGGCACCCATGCCGATCATCACCTTGGTCGTCAAAGAGAGTTTCTTGCTGGCAGTGCTCATTCCGCCCTCCATATGTCGCTGACCTATTCTTTCGGATAGGCAGACCCGGAGGCGAAAAATCTGACGCTAGGTTAAGAAAAGGCGAACTGGCACAGCCGGGTCACCCTCAGATTGCATATATTTTCGGCGAATTTCCACTGAAACCCTGACGTAACGACATCAATAGATGTCAGTCGGCTTCCAGCTTCAGGCGCAACTCGCGCAGAACGGGCAGCGCGGCGCGCACTTTGTCGGCCCCCAGATCGCGCACCATGTCCGAGATCACCGGCGCCATCGCCGCCAGCGCCGCCTCGCGGGCGCGGTTACCGGCGGGGCTGATCGAAACCATCTTGCGCCGCGCGTCGTCCCAATCGGGGCGGATGTGCACGTAACCGGCGATCTCGAGCTTGGTCAGCGTGTTGGTCATCGCGCCGCGGGTGACGTGGAAGCTGCGCGCCAGCTGCGCCGGGCTCCGCTCGCCCTGCACCCGTGCAAGGTGGTTGAGCACCGAGAAATGCGAGATCTCCATGCGGTCCGGCAACACGCGGGTCAGCCGGTTGCGCAGTAACTGGTCGGCGGTCAAGAGTTCGCTGAACAGCGAGATCGCGAGGGCATCCGCGGGCGAGTTCATACCGCCCGCTCCGCATCAAAGGACCACGGCAAAGCACGCCCTCCGAGGAGGCGCCGCGCCGGCGCAGCCGGCCGTCTGATCTGCAACAGAGCGTGCGTCATGCCGTGTCTCTATCAGCCGGCCAGCAGCGGATCGAGCTTGCCCGCGCGTTCCATGGCATAAAGTTCGTCGCAGCCGCCCACATGCGTCTCACCAACGAAGATTTGCGGCACCGTGCGGCCACCGTTGGCCCGCTGGGTCATCTCGGCACGGCGCTCGGGTTCGGCGGCCACGTTGATCTCGGTGAACTCCGCCCCTTTCTGGTTCAGCAGCCGCTTCGCCGCGACGCAAAAGCCGCAGGTCGGGGTGGTGTAGATCTCGATCGGTTTCATACGCGTTTCCCTTTCCGGCTGACTGGCAGCCCATCTTTCAGGGATTTAGGTATCCTTTGCAACGCGCGCCAGTACCGAGACCACGACCTGTGCCGCGCCTGCCTCTTTGCAGGCCGATGACGCTGCGGAAAGCGTCGCTCCGGATGTCATCACATCATCGACCAGAAGCACGCTGCGACCGGACAGGGCGGACCGGCGCCGGGGGTTGACCGAGATCGCCCCCTTCAGCGCGGCAAAGCGTTCATCGCGCCCCTTGCCATCAAGCGAGGGCGTGGCGCGGCGCCGGCGCAGCGCGTCCGGGCAATGCTCCAGACCCAGCACCGCCGAGAGCGCGGCACCAAGCAGCGCCGACTGATTGTAGCGCCGGTGCAGATGGCGGCGCAGATGCAACGGCACTGGCACCACCAGCGCATCGGAGGGCAGCCGATCACGGAGGCGCTGCGCCATCCAGCCCGCCGCCGGGCGCGCGATATCGTAGCGATCGCCATGCTTCAGCATCAGCACCAGCTTGCGCCCATTGTCGCGATACAGCAGCGCCGCCGTGCCGTGGGCCCAAGGGCGGCCCTGCCCTCGGCACGTGTCGCACAGTTCCGCCTGTGCCGACTCGCCCGGCAGCGGCGCGGCGCAAAGGTCGCAGCACAGCCCGCCGAGAAAAGGCGTGTCGCGCCAGCAGGAACCGCACAGGCCGTGATCGCTTTCGACCAGTCCGCCGCAGAGCAGGCAGCGCGGCGGGTAGATCAGCCGCAGCGCCCCACGCATCAAGGTTTGCAAGTGCTCGCGCCGCATCCTATCAACCTTCCATGTCCAGCCAGACCGCTCGCCCGACCGACAGCCAGCCGCCGCAACTGATTGACCGTGCCGCCCTTGCGCAGCACCGCGCGCGCGCGCGCCGGGCCGACGATCTGACCAAGGCCCTGTTCCTGCATGATGCCGCGCGCGACGAGGCGCAGGATCGGCTCATGATGGTTAATAGAGAGTTCAAGACCCCGGCCATCGTCACCCCCTACCCCGAGGTCTGGGAAGGGCTGCTGCCCGGTGCCAAGATCATCCCCGACGACGAGGTGCTCGACCTTGAGGTCGGTGCGCATGATCTGGTCATCCACGCGCTGGCGCTGCACTGGGCCAATGACCCGGTGGGGCAATTGATCCAATGCCGCCGCGCGCTGAAAGCCGACGGTCTGGCCATCACCATCGCCTTTGGCGGCGAGACGCTGAGCGAGCTTCGGGCGGCGCTCGGGCAGGCCGAGATCGAGGTCAGCGGCGGGCTGTCGCCGCGCATCCTGCCGATGGGCGAGATCCGCGATCTGGGCGCGCTGCTGCAGCGTGCGGGACTGGCGCTGCCTGTGGCCGACTCGCTGCCACTGGATGTCAGCTATGAGTCCGCCCTGCACCTGATGCGCGACCTGCGGGCGATGGGCGAAGCCAATGCGCTTGGCGCGCGCCTGCGTCATCCGACCCGCCGCGCCGTTCTGCTGCGCGCCGCCGAGATCTACGCCCAAAGCTATGCCCGCGAAGACGGCCGCCTGCGTGCCACCTTCGAGTTGGTCACGCTGACCGGCTGGGCCCCGGACGAGAGCCAGCAAAAGCCGCTGAGACCGGGAAGTGCGGCGCATCGTCTCGCCGACGCGCTCGGCGCGCGGGAAACCCCGCTTAAGGATTGAATCATTCTAAATTCGCGTTACCTAGCGCGTGACTTTGAGGGAACAGAACGCATGAACGACATGACCCCAGGCCCGATCCGTCCCGCCCAGGCCCCCGCCGATCACCCGGCGCTCCCACGCGAAAAAGTCGGAATCCTGCTCGCCAATCTCGGCACGCCCGATCACTACAGCTATTGGCCGATGCGCCGCTATCTCTCCGAATTTCTCTCGGACCAGCGCGTCATCGACTACCCGAAATGGAAATGGCAGCCGCTGCTGCAGCTGATCATCCTCAGCAAGCGGCCCTTCTCGTCGGGCGCAAACTACAAGTCGATCTGGAACGAAGAGCTCAACGAGAGCCCCCTGATGACCATCACCAAGGCGCAGACCGCCGCCATCGCCGATGAGATGAAGGCGCGCTATGGCGATCAGGTCATGGTCGATTTCTGCATGCGCTACGGCAACCCCTCGACCAAATCCAAGGTCAAGGCGATGACCGAAGCGGGCTGCCGCAAGATCCTGTTCTTCCCACTCTACCCGCAATACGCCGGCGCAACCTCGGCCACCGCCAACGACGCCTTCTTCAAGGCATTGATGGACGAGCCGTGGCAGCCCACCGCCCGCGTTGTCGATCCCTACTTCGAGCACCCGCTCTACATCGAGGCGCTGGCGCAATCGGTCGAGAAAGCCTACGCCGAGAAGGCCGAAAAGCCCGAAATGCTGGTGGTGTCCTACCACGGCATGCCGAAGCGCTATCTGATGCATGGCGATCCGTACCACTGCCAGTGCCAGAAATCGACGCGGCTGCTGCGCGAGCGTCTTGGCTGGGACAAGACCGAGATCCGCACCACCTTCCAGTCGGTGTTCGGCCCAGAGGAATGGCTCAAACCCTACACCGTGGAAGAGGTTGCACGCATCGCCAAGGACGAGGGCAAGAAGCGGATCGCGGTGATCGCCCCGGCATTCTCCGCCGATTGCATCGAAACGCTCGAAGAGATCAACGAAGAGATTCGCGAAAGCTTCGAGCACGCGGGCGGCGAAGAGTTCACCTATATTCCCTGCCTGAACGATGACCCGGCGCATATCGAGGCGCTGAGCGCGGTGATCGACGAAAACCTGCAGGGCTGGCTGAAGTAAGGCGGTCGGCGCGGCTGGACGAAGGCGCCGGACGAAAGCACTGCCAGCCGCACGGCCACACCGGCAGCCGGACAAAGAAAAAGGCGGCGCAGATGCGCCGCCTTTTCCATTAAGTGCCGAGACTTAGGATCAGTCGGTCGACGCGGCGGCGGCCACGACGGCGATCAGGATCAGCGGGATCACGATGCCAGCCGACGAGGACGATGCCTGGGTTTCTTCAACCACGACGACGGGTTCCATGACCACGTCGTCCTCGGCGTAGGACCCGGCCATTGCCGAAGTTGCGGAAGCTGCGAGCGCGGCGGCGAGTGCGAGTTTTTTCATATTATCCTCCAGATAAACGCCTGCCGCGGCCGTCTGAAAATTGTCCACGGCAAGCTCCAAGACTTACCTCGTGCCTAATGTCTAAGCAGTTATCCGCTGATATTGCAAACCCAAGTTAATGATCGATTTTTTGGGCTTCTTTACCTGTGGTCAAATCAGCAACACTTGCGTTCCGACCTTGGCCATCCCGTAAAGCGCCTCGATGTGCTCGTTGTAAAGGCCGATGCAGCCGTTCGACGAGCGGCGTCCGATCTTGCGCGTGTCATGCGTGCCGTGGATGCGGTAGTAGGTCCAGCTCAGGTGCAGCGCACGGGTGCCAAGGGGGTTGTCGGGCCCCGGCGGAACGTAGTCCGGCCACTCGGGGTTGCGCTCTTTCATCGACGGCGTCGGGCGCCAGTCGGGGCTGGGGTCCTTCAGGGTGACCCGCGTGCGGCCCTTGCGCGTCAGGTCGTCGGTCAGCGGCACCGAGGACGGATACAGGTGGTAGGTGCCGTTCTCTTCCCAGAAGTGCAGCGCCCGCGACGAAATGTCGACGAGGATCGCGCCATTGTTCAGGTTGCTGAAGTAAGGCTGCCAGTCGAGCGTGCGGAAGCTCGAGGTGTTGTGCCGGATGATTTTCGAGATGTCGCCTTCCATCTCGACGGTCCCGGCACCGTTGTAGCTCTGCGCAAGGGCCGGGCTCGCCGCCGCCCCCGCGAGCGCGGCCGATCCCGCAAGGAAGGCGCGACGCGAATATGGATTCTTTGCCATGGCGTGATTGTCCTCTCGAGCCACGAATGTGAAATGTGCTTTTACAGCCCCGCAAACGTACGCGCGAAAGCCGGTACAGGTTCCGCGATAATATGGCGGCACGGTCGCAGTCGCAAATCAAACGGCGGTGTGCACGGGCAATCACATGCATGTGGGTTTGATCCAGTGCCGCCGCCGGGCTATGTGAGGAACGCAATAGCAAAACAAGCGGGACGCGAAGGCCAGCCATCATGAACAGACGCACGTTTCTACTGCTTTCCTCCGGACTCCTCGCGGCGGCCTGCGCGCCTGCGGTCGCGCCGCAGCTTGGCCCGGACGGCAAGCCGCTGCCGCGCGTCTACCGCATCTCGGACAATGATGCCGGCAAGATCGAGTACAACATGCTCGATTCGGTCAACGCCCTGCGGCAGGCCCGCGGCGTGCCCGCGGTGCAGCTGAACGCGCAGCTGAACGCCGCCGCCGCGACCCATTCGCGCGATATGTCGGTGCAGAACCGTCCGTGGCACTTTGGCTCCGACGGCTCCTCGCCGATCGACCGGGTGCAGCGCGTCGGCTACACCGGGCGCCTGCTGGGCGAGAACATCTCGGAGACTTACGAGTCCGAGCTCGAGACGCTTGCGGCCTGGATGGAAGAGGCTCCGACACGCGACGTGATCCTCGACCCTGCCGCGCGCGAGATGGGGTTTTCGTGGTTCCAAGAGCCGGGCGGCAAGATCTGGTGGACCATGGTTATGGGCGCGCCCGACCTGTCGCCGACGCCGGGCACGATGAGCGCCGGTCTCTGACGACAGGTCCCTTTGGGCCGAACGATATGCAACGACGGGCCGCCCGGTGGGCGGCCTTTTTCATGCGCGGACATCAAACCGCGGCCCGACACCAAACCGGCAATGAAAAAAGCCGCCCCACTGGGCGGCTCTCGCGATTCTCTGCAGGGTGTCCCCGATCAGGGCATGATGAGGATCGGTGTAGGGTTGTCGGTGCGGATCATCGCATAGATGTCTTCCATTTCGCGGTCGGTCACCGCGATGCAGCCCCACGTCCAGTCCCAGACACCGTTCTGGTAAGGTTTTGGTCGGCCGTGGATGAAGATGTCCCCGCCCGGGCTTTTGCCCATGAAGCGCGCCTCGGCGCGGTCTGCGGCATTGGGATAGTCGATCCCGAGGCTGAGGTGGAAACGTGAATTCGGGTTCCGCCTGTCGATCATGTAGAGACCTTCGGGCGTCTTGCCGTCGCCTTCGATCTTCTTGTCGCCAAGTGGATTGAATCCGAGGCCGATACGATACGTCTTCATGATCTGATCGTGGTGCAGAAGATACATCTTCCGTGCGCTCTTGTGCACGACCACATGCGTCACTGCCGGGCCCCGGTATGTCTTGAACCGGGACTCCGGCTGCCCGCCGCCACATGCAGCAAGCAGCAACACCGCCGCCAGCACGATCAAGTGCCTGCCAATACCCATTTTGCCTGTCCGCTCGTTTTGCCTCTCAGCTTTCGCCAGTCAGCTTTGCCTGTCAGCTTAATCTTTTTATGCCACAGTTATAGCTCACGCGGCGGCATCGCGATAGAGAGAGATAGCGAAAATTGATCGGGCTTTCGGCAGCATAGCCCAAATGCCTATCTCCGGCTGAACCCGGCCACGAGTTCCACATGGGTCGACCAGCGGAACTGATCGACCACCCGCAAGCCATCCAGCGTATAGCCCGCGCGCAACAGCGCAGCGGCATCGCGGGCAAAGGTCACCGGATTGCACGAGACGAAGGCGATGCGCGGAATCGCCGCCTCGCAAAGCTGCGCCACCTGCGCCTCGGCACCGGCACGTGGCGGATCGATGACGGCGGCGTCGAATCGCGCCAGTTCCTGCGGCAACAGCGGATTGCGGAAAAGATCGCGCGCCTCGGTGGTCACGTGACGCAGGCCCTGCGCATGGCGCCAGCCGTGATCCAGCGACTGGGTCATCGCCTTGTCACCTTCCACCGCATGCACCCGTGCAGCCTCGGCCAGCGGCAGCGCAAAGGTGCCGCACCCGGCAAACAGATCGACGACGTGGCTCGCCCCGTCGACATAGTGCCGAACATCGTCCAGCAGCGCCGCCTCGCCCTGCGGTGTCGCCTGCAGAAAGGCCCCGGGCGGCGGCGCCACCTCGGCCCGGCCCATCTTCTGGTTTGGCGGACGGCGGGTCAGCACCACGTCCTCGCCCCACGCGATGCGCGCGCAATCATAGGCGCGGGCCAGCTCCGAGAGCGCCTGCTGCATCTGCGCGTCGGCATCCTTGCCGCCCTTCACCACCACGTCGAGCCCGCCGAGGCTGTGGGTCACCAGAACGCTCAGCTCGCTCTTTCGACTGGCGCCGAGGATCGCCAGCGCCTCGACCATCGGCAGCGCCTTGGCCAATTTCGGGTCTATTACACGGCAATCGGGCACTTCGACGATGACATCCGAGCGTTTGCGGTGAAAGCCCACCTGCGCGCCCTTCTTGGTGCGGCGGGCCGAAAACCCGGCGCGGCGGCGGCTCGCCTCGGGCGAGGTGGCGATCTCCAGAAACTCGGTCTCGATGCCGTGCGCCGCCAGCGCATGGCGCACCACGCCCTGTTTCCACTCGGCGACGAAATCGGGCCGCGCGTGCTGCAGCTGGCAACCGCCACAGCTTTTGGCGTGGCGGCACGGCGGGCTGACCCGCATCTCCGACGGCGTGACGATGCGCGGCGCGTCCATGACGCCGCCGGTGATCTCGCCCTCGACGGTTTCGCCGGGCAGAGTGCCGGGCACGAAAACGGGGCCGGTCGCGATGCCGTCCCCCTGATGCCCGAGCCGTTCGATGGTGACCTGTTCCATACCGCGCGTCATGCCCTCAAACGGCCCCGCCGCGCAAGCACGCTATTCGGCGGCCTCCTGCGGGTCGATCAGCCCGCCGCTCTGGCGGTTCCAATAGCGCGCATAGAGACCCTCCATCGCCAACAACGCGTCATGCGTGCCCTGCTCGGCGATGCGGCCCTCGTCCAGCACCACGATGCGGTCCATGCTGGCGATGGTCGACAGGCGGTGCGCAATGGCCAGCACTGTCTTGCCCTCCATCACCCGTTCCAGCGCGCGCTGGATCGAGGCTTCGACCTCGCTGTCGAGCGCCGAGGTGGCCTCGTCCATCACCAGGATCGGCGCGTCCTTGAGGATCGCGCGGGCCAGCGCGATGCGCTGCCGCTGCCCGCCCGAGAGTTTCACGCCGCGCTCACCCAAATGCGCGTCATAGCCGGTGCGCCCCATGTGATCTCGCAGGTTCTGGATGAAGCCATGCGCCTCGGCCTTCTCGGCAGCGGCGATCACCTCGTCCATCGTGGCACCCGGCCGGCCATAGCGGATGTTGTCCAGCGCCGAGCGGTTGAACATGGCGGTCTCCTGCGTGACCATGCCGATCTGCCGCCGCAGGCTCTCTTGCGTGACGTGCGAGATGTTCTGCCCGTCGATGAAGATACCGCCCTTTTCCGTGTCGTAGAGCCGCAGAAGCAGCGCCACGAGGGTCGATTTCCCGGCCCCCGAGGCACCGACGATGCCGATCTTCTCGCCCGGCGCGATGTTCAGCGCGATATGCTCAACGCCGCCCTCCTCGCGGCCATAGGCAAACCCCGCGTCGCGGAATTCGATCCGCCCCTGCGGCACCTCCAGCGGCTGCGCATCCGGCGCATCCAGCAGCGTGTGATCGGGGGTGATGGTGCGGATACCGTCCTCGATCTCGCCGATGTTGGCGTAGATGCCCATCAGCGTGAAACTGACCCAACCGGTCATCTGGCTGAGCCGGATCGCCACCGCGCCCGTGGCCGCGATGTCGCCCGCGCTGACAAACCCGCGAGACCAGAACACCAGCGCGCCGCCGATCAGCACCACCGGCAGCACGCCCGCCAGCGCCATCAGACAGAAGCGAAAGGCCGAGGCGACGGTGCCGAAGGAGATGAACCGCTCGCGATAGGTCGACATGGCATCAAGCGCCGCCTGATCCTCGAAATCATCATGGGCAAAGAGTTTGACCGTCTTGATGTTGGTCACCGTATCGACAAGCTGCCCGGTGACCATCGCCCGCGCCGCCGCCCGCGCCTTGGATCGCACCCGGATGCGCGGCATGAAGAAGCGCAGCAGGAAACCATAGGCGATCACCCAGGCCACCAGCCCGATGGCGATGCGCCAGTCGATCGACCCAACCAGCCAGATCGAGCCGACCACCGAGGCCAGCGCAAACAGCACCGCCTGCACCACCTCGGAAATCACGTCGTTCAGCGCCCGCGCGGTCTGCATCTCTTTTTGCGAGATACGTCCGGCGAAATCATTATCGAAGAAGGTAACGGAATGGCCCAGCGTGTAGCGGTGCACGCGACTGAGGATCAGGTTGAACACATTGGGCTGCATCAGCACCGACTGCACATAGGCCGACAGCCCCGCGATGCCGGGCCGCACCGCGATGAAGAACACCGCACAGAACAGCAGGAACGGCCAGTGTTCGGCAAACACCGTCTCTGCGCTGCCCGCAAGCGCGCGGTCGATCACGTCGCCCAGAAGCTTGGCGGTGATCACCTCGAAGGCGCCGCCAAGCGCCGACAGCAACGCCGCCGGGATCAGCACCTTCCACGCGCCCCTCAGCGCCCACAGAACGAAGCGCCCCAGCGTCTGCGGCGGTGGCGTATGGGCGCGGGAAAACGGGTCTATGATGTCGGAAAGGCTCATGCGGGCCCTCTCGCTTGCTTCGGTCTTGGACGGATCAGGCGGCACCTTGCTTGTCGGGATCGAGAAATCCGCCGGATTGGCGTGCCCAGAATCCTGCATATAGGCCACCTTGGGCCAAAAGCGCGTCATGTGCACCGTCTTCGACGATCTTCCCGCCGTCCATCACCAGAATGCGATCCATCGCGGCGATGGTCGACAGCCGGTGCGCGATGGCGATCACCGTCTTGCCCTCCATCATGCCGTAGAGCGTATCCTGAATCGCCGCCTCGACCTCTGAGTCCAGCGCCGAGGTCGCCTCGTCGAGGATCAGGATCGGCGCGTCCTTCAAGATCACCCGCGCCAGCGCGATACGCTGCCGCTGGCCACCGGAAAGTTTCACGCCGCGCTCACCCACATGCGCGTCATAGCCGCGCCGGCCCTGTCCGTCTTCCAGATCGAGGATGAACTCATGCGCTTGCGCCTGTTTCGCCGCGGCGATCATCTCGGCCTCGCTGGCCTCGGGGCGACCATAGAGCAGATTCTCGCGCACCGAACGGTGCATCAGCGCGCTGTCCTGCTGCACCATGCCGATCTGCCGCCGCAGGCTGTCTTGTGTCACACGTGTAACATTTTGCCCGTCGATCTCGATTTTCCCCGATTCAGGGTCGTAGAACCGCAGCAGCAGCTTCACGAGCGTCGACTTGCCGGTGCCCGAACGCCCCACCAGACCGATTTTCTCGCCCGGGCGGATGGTCAGGCTGATGCGGTCGAGCCCGCCCTGCCCGCGGCCGTAGTGATGCGACAGTTCGCGCACGGCGATCTCGCCTTGATCCAGCACCAGCGGCTTGGCATCCGCATCATCGACCAGCGTGATGGGCTGGGCAATGGTCTCCATGCCCTCTGCCACCACGCCAAGCTGGCGGAAGAAGGTGGTCAGGGCCCACATGATCCAGCCGGTCATCGCGTTGAGCCGCAGCGTCAGCGCCGTTGCCGCGGCCACCGCGCCGGTACTCGCCTGCCCCTGCATCCACAGCGCCACGGCCCAGCCGACGACGCCGACGATCAGCAGCCCGTTGAGGATCATCAGACCCAGATCCATCACGGTATAGAGCCGCATTTCGGTCTGGAAGGTCTGCCGCGCCTCTTCGATCGCCTCTTTGGCGTAGTCCAGTTCCTGCCGGTCGTGGGCGAACATCTTCACCGCGTGGATGTTGGTATAGGCATCCACCACCCGCCCGGTGACGAAGCTGCGCGCGTCCGACGCCGCCTTCGACGCGGGGCCGACGCGGGTGATCGTCCAGCGCATCAGCAGCGCGTAAAGTCCCAGCCAGATCAGCATCGGGATCACCAGCCGCCAGTCGGCATCGCCCAGCAGGATCACCGCCCCGACGACGTAAGACACAGAAAAAGTGATCGCATCGAAGACCTGAAACACCGCCTCGCCGGCGGCGGGCGGGGTCTGCATGATGCGGTTGGCGATGCGCCCGGCGAAATCATTCTCGAACCATCCGATCGACTGGCGCAGCACCTGCTTGTGCGCACGCCAGCGCACCAGCGTGCCGAAATTGGGCATGATCGCGTTGTTCAGAAGCAGCACATCGAGCGCCTGAACCAGCGGACGCAGGAACAGGATGAACAGCGCCAGCGCGATCAATTGCCCGCCATGCGCCTCCCAGACCTGATCAGGCTCTCCGCCAAGGATATCGACGACCCAGCCCATCGCCCAGATCAGCCCGATCTCGACCGCTGCCACCACCACCGACAGCAGCGCCGTCCAGACAAAGACACGGCGGAATGGCCGCGCATAGTCCAGCATGAAGGGCAGCAGTTTGGTCGGCGGCCGGTCCGTCTGCGGATGGTCCACATAGGGATCGACCATGTTCTCGAAACGGCGAAACATGGCTCTGGTCCTGATTGTGTGACGCTAGGTCTAAGTCACGCCTTACAGGAACACCATGACGGAAAAACTTGCCAGTGCGACCGCCATGCCCCGCGTGAACCAGCGCCACGCCGCCGGGGTGGCCAGCAGATAGGTCAGCAGCGCGCCCGCAAAGGTCCAGAACAGGCAGCAAAAGAGGTTCAGGCCGGAAAACGCACTGCCCAGTCGCAGCGCCTCACCCCATGGACCCAGTGCCGAGGGATAGGCCGAAGCCGCCGCGAGTGCCACCGCCCAGACCTTGGGGTTCACCCATTGGAACAGCGCGCCCTCGATCAGCGTCATCGGACGCGCCGCCTCGGCCTTCTTGCGGCGTTCGGCGGTCCACAGGCCCCACGCCATGTAGAGCATCCATGCGCTCGCCGCGATGCGCAGGGCAAACTCCAGCCTAGGCATTTGCTGCAGCAGCGCGGCGATGCCCAGCCCGGTGAGCCCGGCGGTGATGCCGACGCCCAGAACCACGCCGAAGAGATGCGGCAAGGTGCGTTTCACGCCGAACCGCGCGCCCGAGGCGGTGAGCAGGATGACATTCGGCCCGGGCGAGAACAGCCCGAAAAAGACAAAGGCGTAAAGCGGGTCGAGGATCATGCGGGGCGCTTACTCGTCAGACAGAAGTTCCGCCTTGGTAAGCGTGAAACCCGAAGCGATCCAGCGTTTCTCGGCGGCACGCAGCGCCTCGCCCAGCGCCGGGCCTTTCAGCGCCGGCATCAGGTCGCGGGCGGTGAGCGGAAATTTCGCCTGCGCACCAGTGGCCAGCGCGGCCAGATCCGTGTCTGATACAGGCTGTTCGAAACTTGCCGCGCGCAGTAACAAGATATCTTGCGCCGTCTCTGTGCCGTGCCGATAGGCCAGTTCGGCGGGGCTTTGCATCTCGCCAATCAGGCTCTGCAGCGTGTGAAGCTGCTTTTGCTGCGCTTTCGACAGACGCAGCTCAGGCTCTTGCGCGCCAAGACAGGCCAACCGGCGAAGCGCGTCGGGAGCGACAAGCAGGCGCTCTTCCTCGGCCACCAGCGGGCCAAGGGCCGTGACGCTTGCGCCCGGCAGCACATGCGCCAGCACGCCCACCTGCGCCATCACCGAGACCGCAGGCACGGGGTCTGGCGCCGCCAGAAGACGCAGCATTTCCTGCCCCACACGCTCGCGCGAAAGACTATCCAGCCCGTCGAGATTGCCTGCGATGCCCGCCAGCGCCTCGGGATCAAAGCCTTGTTCGGGGTCGCCATACCACGCCGTGAAACGGAAATAGCGCAGCGTGCGCAGGTAATCCTCGCGGATGCGGTCCGCGGCATCTCCGATGAACCGGACCTTGCGGGCCCGCAGATCGGGAAGCCCCTGCAGAGGGTCGATCAGCAGACCCCGCGCATCGGCATAGAGCGCGTTCATGGTGAAATCGCGCCGCGCCGCATCCTCGGCAATATCGTCCGAGAACCGCACCACCGCGCGGCGGCCATCCGTCTCTGTATCGGCGCGGAAGGTGGTGATCTCGTGCCCGATGCCGCCCGCGACCACGGTCACGGTGCCATGCTCGATGCCCGTGGGCACGGGTTTCAGCCCCGCCGCGTTTGCCAGTTCGACCACGCGCTCCGGCCGCGCGTCGCTGGCGATATCGACATCGCTCACCGGCACGCCCATCAGCGCGTTGCGCACGCAGCCGCCGACCACATAACCCTGATGGCCGCCGTCTTCGAGCATGGTCAGAACCTGCTGCGTCTCGGGCCGTGTCAGCCAGTCGCCGGTCACCCCGCTCATGCCATGCGCTCCGCCAGCCCGCGCAGCATCCGCGCGGTGGCCCCCCAGATGTAATAGGGCCCGAAAGGCACCGTCCAATAGTGCCGCGTGGCGCCGCGCCAGCGGCGTCCCTGCACCGCGTAATTGCTCAGGTCGGCGATATGCTCGAACGGCACGCGGAACACTTCGGCCACCTCTCCGGGCTCCGGCACAGGGTCGAAATCGCGCATGATCAGACCCAAGACTGGCGTCACCTCAAAGCCCGTCACGGTTTCATGCGCGGGCAGCGTGCCCAGCACATCGACCCGGCCTTCGGCGAGGCCGACCTCCTCACGCGCTTCGCGCAGGGCGGCGGCCACCGCATCCTCGTCGCCGGGATCGACCTTGCCTCCGGGAAAGGCGATCTGGCCGGGATGATGCTTGAGCCGCGAACTGCGCTTCGTCAGCACCAGTTCCAGCCCCTGCTCGCAGGCGACAAAGCCTGCGAGAACGCCGGCGGGACGCAGTTTGCGCCCCTCCGGCAAGACCGAGCCCGGGTTCAGATCGAAGTCGGACGAGGCGCCGGAGCTTGCCTCCAGTGCCCGCCGCAGAGCCTCGATCTGCTCCCGGACGCGGCTCACTTCTTGGCCTCGAAGCCGACCGACTCCGGATCGAGCTCGTAGTGCGCGCCGCAGAACTGGCAGTCAGCGGTGACCTTGCCATCCTCGGTGGTCATCTTCTCGATGTCGCGCGCCGAATAGATCGACAGCGACTGGCGCACGCGATCCTCGGAACAGGTGCAGCCGAAACGCACGGTCTGCGCGTCGAACACCCGCGGGCTTTCCTCGTGATAGAGCCGCACCAGCAGGTCGGTCGGCGGCAGATCGGGGCCGATCAGTTCCAGTTCATCGACCGTGTCGAGGTGGAAGTTCACACGGCGCCAGTTCTCACCGTCGTCATCATCGCCAAGCAGGTCTTCGGGGCGCAGCACACCGTTTTCGCCGGTGCCACCCTCGCCGTCGACGCTGCTGGGCTTGGCGAAGGGCGACGCTTTCGGCATGTGCTGCAGCATCACGCCACCCGCGCGCCAGTTCGACGTTCCGTCGGCCTGCGGCACATTGCCGAAGTTCAACTCAAAGCGCGTCGGGATTTGCTCGGATTGGGCAAAGTAGCTCTCGGCGCAGCGCGCCAGCGCACCGCCCGCCAGTGGGGTGATACCCTGATAGGGCGTGGTGCCCTTGCCCTGGTCGATGAGCACGGCGAAATAGCCCTCTTCGAGTTGATCGAAAGCCGGCGCATTGGTGACCTGCTCGCGGTCGAAACTGGCATAAGCGCGCAGACGCGCCGGTTCGCCCTCTTTCTCGGGGGCGAAATAGTCGGTCGCGATCATCCGCACCGCGCCACGGGTCTGCACCTGAAGCGACAGCTTCCAGCGCAATTTCATCGTTTGCCCGAGCAGCGCGGTCAAAAGCGTCATCTCGGCGATGAGCCCCTCGATGGCTTCGGGGTAGTCATGTTGGCTCAGAATCCCGCTCAGCACCCCGTCGAGCCGCGCCACGCGGCCCCGGATGTCGGCGTGATCCAATTGGAAAGGCAGGACGGTATCGTCCCAGGCGAGTTTGCTGCCGATGGTCATGGGGTTTCCTTATGTGCCGGATCTTGGCATATCGGCCCCATATAAGCAGCAAAAACACGGGAACCAAGGGGGACCGATGACTGCAAGATATGGCGAGCCGCCCGAATCCGGACGCCGGTACACGCTGCGCCCCGGTGCCTATGCGATCCTGCCGCGCAATGGCGCGGTGCTGGTCACCCATCAGGCAGAGCCGTGGCCCGAGTATCAGCTTCCCGGCGGCGGCATTGATGCGGGCGAGTCGCCCATCGCCGCGCTGCACCGCGAGGTGTTCGAGGAAACCGGCTGGCGCATCGCCCGCCCGCGCCGTCTCGGGGCCTTTCGGCGCTTCACCTTTATGCCGGAATACGACCTCTGGGCCGAAAAGCTGTGCATCATCTACGCCGCCTTTCCGGTGCGCCCGCTTGGCGCGCCCAGCGAGCCGGGCCACGAAGCGGTCTGGATGAACCCCGAACTGGCGGCCGAGATCCTTGGCAATCCCGGCGACCGCGACTTCCTGAGGCGGGTTCCGGTCTGAACACGCGCTTTAGAGACTGCGCCCGGGCATATCGAACTCCAGCAGCGCGGCAGAGACATCATCGTCGAGCCGCGCGCCGGTGGCCAGCCGCTGGGTCAGACGCCAGAAGAGGTCATCGAGAAACTCTGTGCCGCACCCATGGCCCGCGCGCGCCAGTGCCAGCAGCCCGTCTTGATCGACCATCCCGCCGCCCGGCAGCAGCGCCTCGGTGAAACCGTCGGAGTAGAGCAGCAGGCGGTCGCCGGGTGTCAATTGCACCTGCAGACGCTCATAGCCCGCGCCGGGGATCAGCCCGACCGGCAGCCCTCCATGACCGATGAACCCGGCGCTGCCATCCGCCCGCAGCAGCAGCGGCGGCGGATGCCCCGCCTGCACCAAGTCGACCCGCCCCGAGTCGAGATCGGCAACCGCGTAGGCCATCGTAAGATATTCCGCGCCCCCCGGATCGGCGGCCAGCCGTTCGTTCAACCGCTGCGCCACCTCTTCGGGCGGACGAAACAACGTGCCATGCACGATCCGTTCGAGCGCGATATTCTGTTCGGGGAAGTCGCCGCCCAGCAGCCCCGCGATCCGCGCGGTCATCAGCGCCGAGGTGATGCCATGGCCTGACACGTCGAGGCTGTAGAGCCCGACGCCACGCTCACAATGGGAAAAACTGCCGACCAGATCGCCGCCGACATGGCCGCAGGGCTTGAGCAGCAGGCTGATCTGCGAGGCGCCGATCCGGCAACTGCGGCGCGGCACCAGCGCCTCTTGGATCAGCCGCGCCTGCTGCAAATCCCGGTCCACCGCATCATAGGCCGCCTGCAGCCGCCCCAGCGTGGCCGACAACTGGCGCTGCATCTGCAGGATGCGCGCTCCGGCGTTGATCCGCGCCCGCAGTTCGGCGGCATTCACCGGCTTGGTCAGAAAATCATCTGCCCCAGCATCCAGACCCTTCGCGATCTCGGCCTTGTCGCTCTTCGAGGTCAGAAGGATGAAATAGCCATATCGGTCCCCGCAATGTGCGCGGAACCGGCGGCACAGGTCGAGCCCGTCCATCCCCGGCATCATCCAGTCCGAAAGCACCGCATCGGGCCGTATCTCGGCGCAGACGCGCAGCGCCTCGGCCCCGCTCTGCGCCTGCCAGACCTCAAGCCCCCAGCGTTCCAGCATCGCCGAGAGGATCTTCAGCTGCAGCAGGCTGTCGTCGACCACGAGCACCCGCCGAATCGGAGCCTCACCGCTTCGCCCCTCGAGGTTTTCCGCCAGATAGGGAGACACCGCGCTTCCTTTGCTACTCCGCCCGTCGGACAGACCCTAAGGCACCGGCGTTAACGCGCTGTTTCACGTGACGCGCCTCGGACGAAACGCTTCGTTCAGACATAGCTGCGAAGGTCGCCCCAAGGAGGTGCCATGATGACGGAACGTTCAGAGGGTGCCGCGCCGCCTTGTGGGTCGGCGGGGGGCGGGCGACTGATTGACTGGGCCCGCGCCGCCGAGCTTCGGTCTGAGGTCGGGGCAGAGAGTTTCGACGAGATCGTCGCACTCTTTCTTGCCGAGGTGCAGCGCACGCTGGATGCGTTGCCCGCGCAGGCCGGCGATGTCGCCGATCTTGCAGAAACACTGCATTTCCTCAAGGGCAGCGCCTTGAACCTCGGCTTCACGCAACTGTCAGCGCTGTGCGACGCCGGAGAGCGGGCGGCAAGCACCGGTCATTGTGCCGGTCTCGATCTGCAGCCGCTGCACGCCTGCTTTGCCCGTTCCCGCGCCGAGTTTCTCGAGCAGCGTGCCGAGCGGCTGGCCGCCTGAGACGCGCAGCCTGAGACGCTCAGCCTGAAAAGACCAGCCTGAAGAGACCAGCGCACCGCGTCAGATAACGAATTGCGCAAGAACCTCGTCGTCGGTGATGTCGCGAAAGGCGTAGCCATGCGCGTCGAGCGCCCCGAACAGCGCATCGAAGTTCTTCGGGTTCGCGGTCTCGATGCCGATCAGCACGGATCCGAAGTTGCGCGCCGATTTCTTGAGGTACTCAAACCGCGCGATATCGTCTTCGGGACCCAGGAAGTTCAGGAAATCTTTCAGCGCGCCCGGCCGTTGCGGCAGTCGCAGAATGAAGTATTTCTTCACGCCAGAGTACCGTTGCGCCCGCTCCTTCACTTCAGGAAGGCGCTCGAAATCGAAGTTCCCGCCCGAGGTGATGCAGACCACGGTCTTACCACGGATCGCCTGCCCCAAATCCTTCAGCGCATCGACGGAGAGCGCCCCCGCAGGCTCCAGCACCACACCTTCGACGTTGAGCATCTCGAGCATGGAGGTGCACAGCCGGTCTTCGTTGATGGTCAGCGTGTTCGCCAGCCCAACGCCCTTCAGCACATCGAAGGTTTGCGTGCCGATCTGCGCCACCGCCGCGCCATCGGCGAAATTGTCGACCGCTGGCAGCGGCACCGGCTTGCCCGCCTCCAGCGCGGCACGCAGACAGGCGCCGCCCTGCGGTTCGACAAACGTGTACTGCGTGCCGGTGCCGAAATAACTCAACAGCCCCGAGCCGAGCCCGCCGCCGCCGACCGGGATAACCAGATGATCGGGCACGCGGCCGAGCTGGCGCTCGATCTCCACAGCCACGGTCGCCTGCCCTTCGATCACATCCTGATCGTCGAAGGGCGACAGGAAATGCCCGCCGATCTCGGCGCAATAGGCCTGCGCGGCCTTCAGGCACTCGTCGAAATAGTCGCCGATCATGCGGATCTCGACATTGTCGCCGCCGAACATCAGGGTCTTTTGGATTTTCTGCTGCGGCGTGGTCACCGGCATGAAGATCACGCCGGTCTTGTCGAACTGGCGGCACATATACGCCACGCCCTGCGCGTGGTTGCCCGCGCTGGCGGCAACGAAGGTCTGCACCTCCGGACGCTTGCGCATGGCATTGAACGCCCCGCGCAGCTTGTAGCTGCGCACAGGGCTCAGGTCCTCTCGCTTCAGCCAGATGTCGGCGCCGTAAAGCTGCGACAGGTGATCGTTGCGCAGAAGCGGCGTCTCGGGAAAGACCGAGCGCATTTCTTCCGTGGCGACGCGGGCGTGATCGAGAAACTCATCCATGCCCACCGACTTGGCGCATCGGGGGGCGTTAGGCAAGCCTCCTCGCGGAGCTCGGCCACGCCGCGGCTCAGTCGATCGGCCGACCTTCGATGAAATGGCCATAGAGCGAGGTCAGGATCGAAATGCCGATCATCGTGGCGAACCAGTTGATTACCAGACCGTAGACGAGGTTGATGATCGACCCCGCCGTATCGTCGATCAGCGCCGGAAGCTCGACCAGCAGCGAGCCGCCGATGACCACCAGCGCCAGCGTGATCACCGCGCCGTCGTCGTCCTTGGTGGCCGCCCATGCCTGTTTGAGCGTCAGCCGCTCGCCGACCGCGGCGGCGGGCAGGATCAGACCAAGCCGGAAGAACAGGTAGCCGCCCAGCCCCACGAGACCGAAGACAAGGATCGGCGCCAGCCCCGGCACGGCCGCGCCGACCAGCGCCACAGGGATCGCCGACACCATCAGGCCGAGGAAGATCACCAGACCGATCATGATCGAGCGTCCAAAGTAGCCGAGGATTTCACCCCCATGCCAGCGCGGCAGCCAGCCGCGCGGCGTCTCTCCGGTCAGGACAAAGCGGTGCCACGCCACGGCGATCCACAGGCTGGCCAGAACCGCCAGAACAACCAGCAGCAGCGCCGGGGCCCCGATCATGCTGACCGGGCCAACCGGGCCGATGTCCTCGCCGGTCTGCCCGGCGCCTTGGGCCGCAGTCTGTGCCGGATGCAGATAGGTGGCGATCTGGCTGGCCACCTGCACGAGATACAGCACCAAGGACACCCGCAGCGCAGTGCCCAGATTGTCGATCACCATGCGCAGGGAATGCAGGAAAATCCGCCAGCCCTTCATCAAATACCCCACCTTTTTGAAATCCACCCGGCGATCGCTAGCATATGCACCCCGCAGGTCAACGGGCGATCCTTGCCCCCGATGATAAAAGGCAGTAATGCGCGAAGCCAGTTCATACGTGAGGGAAAGTCCATGTCCGCGCCCAAGAAAGTCGTCCTGGCCTATTCCGGGGGCCTCGACACCTCGATCATCCTGAAGTGGCTGCAAGCCGAATACGGCTGCGAGGTTGTCACCTTCACCGCCGATCTCGGCCAAGGGGAAGAGCTGGAACCCGCCCGCGCCAAGGCAGAGATGCTGGGCGTGAGTGAAATTTACATCGAAGACCTGCGCGAGGAATTCGTCCGCGACTTCGTCTTCCCGATGTTCCGCGCCAATGCGCTTTACGAAGGTCTTTATCTTCTGGGCACCTCGATCGCCCGCCCGCTGATCTCCAAACGGCTTGTCGAGATCGCCGCCGCCACCGGCGCCGACGCCGTGGCCCATGGCGCCACCGGCAAGGGCAACGATCAGGTGCGCTTCGAGCTTGCCGCCTACGCGCTGAACCCCGACATCAAGGTGATCGCACCCTGGCGCCTTTGGGATCTCACCTCGCGCACGAAGCTCATTGACTTCGCCGAGAAGAACCAGATTCCGATCGCCAAGGACAAACGCGGCGAAGCGCCCTTCTCGGTCGATGCGAACCTGCTGCACACCTCCTCCGAGGGCAAGGTTCTGGAAAACCCCGCCGAGCAGGCCCCCGACTACGTGCTGCAGCGCACCGTGCCGGTCGAGCAGGCGCCGAACGAGCCCGAATACATCGAGGTCACCTTCGAGAAGGGTGATGCCGTGGCGATCAACGGCGAGGCGATGTCGCCCGCAACGATCCTCACCAAGCTCAACGAACTGGGCGGCAAGCACGGCATCGGCGTTCTCGACCTCGTGGAAAACCGCTTCGTCGGCATGAAGTCGCGCGGCATCTACGAGACCCCGGGCGGCACCGTGCTGCTGGAAGCGCACCGCGGCATCGAGCAGATCACGCTGGACAGCGGCGCCGGTCACCTCAAGGACTCGATCATGCCGCGCTACGCCGAGCTGATCTACAACGGCTTCTGGTTCTCGCCCGAGCGCGAGATGCTGCAGGCGCTGATCGACCGCAGCCAAGAGCACGTGAACGGCACCGTCCGTCTGAAGCTCTACAAGGGCTCGGCGCGCACCGTCGCACGTTGGTCCGAGCACTCGCTCTACTCCGAGGCACATGTCACCTTCGAGGATGACGCTGGCGCTTACGACCAGCAGGACGCGGCGGGCTTCATCCAGCTCAACGCTCTGCGCCTGAAGCTGCTGGCCGCGCGCAACCGCCGCCTGAAAGGCTGAGCCTTTACCCAGCGCCGACTTTTGTGATCCCCGCCGGACCTGCCTCCGGCGGGGATATTTTTATCTAAGCGAAGCAGCGCCCCCGATCCTGGCTTCGCTTAGACCCAAATATCCCGGGGAGTCCGCGGAAAGCGCGGACGGGGCAGCGCCCCGGCTCCCTCTCCACCCCGCCTTGCGCTAAGATCAACGGCGATGCGGAGGACTCTAATGGCTGAACTTCAGGAATTCGTCGACGCGCAGGCGCAGGTCTGGCCGCAGGTGACGCGCGAGCTGCGACAAGGGCGGAAAGTCACGCATTGGATATGGTGGGTGTTTCCGCAGTTGGCCGAGCTGGGCCGCTCCTCCCGCGCGCGTCACTTCGGTCTGCGCGACGCAGCCGAGGCGCAGAGCTATCTTGCGCATCCGCTTCTCGGTCCGCGGCTCGTGGAAACTGCCGGGCTTCTACTGCTGCACCCTGACGAGCCCCCCGAGGCAATCCTTGGTCCTGTCGATGCACTGAAAGTGCGCTCCTGCATGACACTCTTCGAGGCGCTGCCCGATGCGCCCGGCGTGTTCGCGGAGGTGCTGGACACGCTTTATGATGGCAGCCGCTGCCCGGTCACCCGCGCCGCACAGGCAAGCTGACGAGGCACGTGCATCTTCCGGCGGGCCGAACAAAAATGGCCGCTCCCGGTCACGACACCGGAAGCGGCCAAGGACGTGCAAAGGTGGGGATACGCAAGCACGCCCTTGCAAGGGGACATTGGACGCGCCGCAATGAGACGACAAACGTCCGTGTCCGATCCCGAATTTTTAACCGTCTATCTTTACCGTCTTGTTCCGCGGCCCACCGCGTAAACTTGCACCACGCTTCTTAACAAAACCCATGATGCGGCAGGCCTCGGGCGGCTCAACTCGTACCGTTACCCTTACGCCGCACGGCAACCCACAGGAGCAAAGCAGGCTGCTTCGAGCGACGCTTCCCTATACACGCAGGCGCGCGCGACCGAGTTTCGGATGACCGACGATTTTTTTCGATTTTTTTGAGATTTTTGGCGGACCAGTTTTTCCGGTCCCTGAAAGTCAGCAGGGGCACGCAAAAAAACAGCCCCTGCTGCATTGTCTCAGAGCGCCGCCGCGCGGAAACGTTCGTAAAGCGGCAGCGCCTCTTCGGCGACCTGCGCCGGGGCACCATTCAATTCCGGAAGCGGGCCTTCGGCGCCGGCAAACCCCGTCGAGCGATGCACCGATGCATACCAATGCGGCGCCCAGACCCCATCCTGCGCATGGCCGCCCTTGGGCCAAGACAGCATCGCCGGATCGAACTCAAGCCCGATGGCGGCGCAGAGGCGGCGCAGCATGGTTTCGGGATCGCGCCGGATGTCGGCGCTGTCGATCACCACCGGGCTTTGCCCCGCGGCGCGCATCTCGTCGTAAAGCTCGGCCTGCTGCCGAAAGCCCATGTCCTCGGCGGTCGCCGCCTCCCAGCCCTTGGTGAAACTGGCAACGACCCGCGCCGGGTGCCGGATCAGGAAGACGTTCACGCACTCCGCCATGAAATCGCGGGGGATGCCCGCGATCATATGCTGCACCATGTGCTTGTGATAGGCGTGCGGCCTGCCCCCGGGGATCGGTCCCAGCAGGCTCTGCGCCACCGTCTCGGCGCTTTCAGAGCGGCTGGCCTTGATCTCTTCGCCCATCGGGTGCGCGAGGCCGGTGAGCCGCAGGTAAGGGCCATAGAACGGCTCGTCCACCACGTGGAAATCAGCGCGATTGCCGAAGGAATACATCAGCGCCGTCGAGAGGTTTCGCGGGCCGGACCACATCGCAAGTCTCATTGGGACGGCCTCATGCTTTCACCAGATCCATGTAGAGCGCGCGGATGCGCTGGGTGAGAGGGCCCATCTCGCCGCTGCCGATCCGCCGCCCGTCGATCTCCGACACCGGGGTCTGGGCGCCGAAGGTGCCGGTCAGAAAGGCCTCATCGGCACCATAGGTGTCGACCAGCGAGTAGTTGCGCTCATGCACGGGAATGCCATTGGTGCGGCACAGGTCGATCACCTTCTGCCGGGTGATGCCGTTCATGCAGTAATCGCCCGTCGAGGTCCAAACTTCGCCCTTGCGGACGATGAAGAAGTTGCAGGCGTTGGTGGTATTCACGAAGCCATGCACGTCGAGCATCAGCGCCTCATCCGCCCCGGCCTTCTCGGCGGCAATACAAGCGAGGATGCAGTTGAGCTTGGAATGCGAGTTGAGCTTGGGGTCCTGCGTCATCGGCAGGCCGCGCTGGTGCGGCACGGTGGCGAGCCGGATCGGGCGCGGGATCGAGGGCTTGGAATGCTCCATCAGGATCACCACGGTCGGCCCCTGCCGCGACAGCGCCGGGTGCTGGAACGGGCGGGTCTTGAGGCCGCGGGTGATCATCAGACGGCAATGCGCATCCGTGGTCATGCCGTTCGCCGCCTGCGTCTCGTGCAGCGCGGCGATCAGGTCCTCGCGGCTCATGCCGATGTCGAGGTCGATGGCCAGCGCCGCCTCGAAAAGCCGGTCGAGATGCTCATCCAAGAAGCACCAGCGCCCGTTGTAGAGCCGCAGCCCCTCCCAGATGCCATCGCCCAGCATGAACCCCGAATCGTAGACCGAGACCAGCGCCTCTGCCTTGGGTTTGAGCGTGCCATTGACCCAGATCTGGATCGTCTCGTTGCGGAGGTCCTCCTCCGCCTGATGCGTGGTGATCTTATCCATGGCGGCACGCTAGGGCCGCCGCGCGCGAAGCGAAAGCCCTTATGCGGGGCCACACCGCGCGCCGCGCGTTTCACCAAGCGGTGAACATCGCCGATTTTCATTGCTCGGACCCGCACGTCACCGCAGCCTGAGGCAAAGCGGAGGAAAGATCATGACACGGCTGCTGATGACATACCTGCTGAGCCTTGCGCTGGCGCTTCCGGTGCTCGGGCTGCAGGCGCGGGATGCAAAGGCGGGCGAGATCATCGTCGCCGGCGGCTGCTTCTGGTGCGTGGAGGCCGATTTCGAGAAGGTCAGGGGCGTGCGCGAGGCGATCTCCGGCTACACCGGCGGGCGCACCGCCAACCCCAGTTACAAGCAGGTCAGCGCGGGCGGCACCGGCCATTATGAGGCAGTGCGGATTCTCTACGACGACAGCCGCGTCTCTGTCGAAGAGCTATATTCGCTGTTTTTTCGTTCGATCGACCCGACGGATGCCGCCGGTCAGTTCTGCGACCGGGGCGAAAGCTACCGGACGGCGATCTTCGTCGATGGCGCAGCGCGACGTGCCGCCGCCGAGATGGCCAAGAACCAGGCGCAGGCCGCGCTTGGCAGGCAGATCGTCACGCCGATCCTGCCTGCGGCGCGGTTCTGGCCCGCCGAAGACTATCATCAGGACTACTACAAAGGAGACAGCCTCGTGCTGACCCGTTTCGGCCCGTTGCGAAAAGCCTCGGCCTACAAACGGTACCGCGAGTCCTGCGGGCGCGATGCGCGGGTCCGGCAGCTGTGGGGCAGCGCCGCACCCTTCGCCGGCGGCTGAGGGGCTCTGCCCCGTCCGCTGACGCGGACTCCCCGGGATATTTCTGTCTAGACGAAGCCGCGATCGCTCAGAAGCGGTGTTCGGTGACGTCCTTGAGATCGGGGATCACGTCGGCGGTGCCCTCGCGCATGACCATCAGCGCGGCGGCGCGCTGCGCCAATTCGATGGCCGTGGCCATGGGCAGCGCCCGGTCCAGCCCCGCCAGCAGGTAGCCGGTGAAGGTGTCGCCGGCGCCGGTGGTGTCCACCGGTGTCACCGGCAGCGCGGCGAAGGCGTGGTTCTCGCCGCTGTCGGTATTGATCCAGCGGCACCCCTTGGCGCCCAGCGTGACCACAACATCGCGCACCGGGATGCTCTCGATGCCCTGCCCCGTTGCCTCTTCGAGTTGCGCCGCCTCGACCTCGTTGAGCACTAAAAGATCGAGCAGCGGCAGCACGGCGGTCACCGCCTCTGCGTCGAAGGGCGCCGCCGCATAGGCCACGCGCAGACCGCGGCGCGAGGCGATCTCGGCGGCGTCGCGCTGCAGGTTGGTCTCGTTCTGAAAGACGAAGATGTCATCTGGGCCGGCCTCTTCGAGCC
Source organism: Salipiger sp. ABF4_146 (assembly GCF_056161345.1). NCBI lineage: Bacteria > Pseudomonadati > Pseudomonadota > Alphaproteobacteria > Rhodobacterales > Roseobacteraceae > Salipiger > Salipiger sp. ABF4_146. The sequence goes on from NZ_JBSWYX010000003.1 coordinate 278,512, forward strand.
CGGCTTCAATGCGCTCGGGCGACAGGGCGCGGTTCGCACCGGGATAGATCAGGATGCTGTTCTCGGCCTCGGCATCAAGCATGATGATGGCGTGGCCCGTGGTCTCGTTAATCACCGCGATCTGCCGCGTGTCGACGCCATATTCGGTCAACCGCTCGATCGCCCAGCGCCCCTCAGCGCCGACGGCGCCAAGGTGCACCACCCGCGCCCCGGCCCGCGCCGCCGCCACCGACATATTGGCGCCCTTGCCGCCCAGCCCGCGCGTCAGGCGGCTGGTGGCAAGCGTCTCGCCCGGTGCCAGCAGATGCGGCAGCCGGTAGGTCATGTCGGCATTGATCGACCCGAGGTTGAAGATCGCCATGCTGTGCCCTGCCCTTTCATCTTTCTAAAAATACTCCCGCCGGAGGCATCCGGCAGGAGCCAACAAGCCAGATCAGCCGACCTTGCAGGCCGCCAGAACCGCCATGTTCAGGATGTCATTGGCGGTCATCGTCGTCGAGCAAATCTGGATCGAGCTGTCGATCCCGGCGAGGATCGGGCCGATCACCGTCGCGCCCGCCATTTCCTGCATCAGCTTGACCGAGATCGAGGCCGAGTGTCGCGCCGGCACCACGAGGATGTTCGCCGGACCGGTGAGCCGCTGGAACGGGTAGCTCTCCTGCGCCTTGCGGTTCAGCGCCACGTCGACGGTCATCTCGCCTTCGTACTCGAAGTCGACGCCACGCTGATCGAGCACCATCGGCGCACGGTGCATCTTCGAGGCGCGTTCCGACACCGGGTAACCGAAGGTCGAGAACGACACGAAGGCGACGCGTGGCTCGAGACCGAGATGCCGCGCAACGCCGGCGGCACGCTCGGCGATGTTGGCCAGATCCTCCGCCTCGGGCCATTCGTGCACCAGCGTGTCGCTGATCAGAACGATACGGCCCTTGTGCAGCAGCGCGGTCACGCCGGCGACCCCGCTTTCGGCATCGGCGTCGAACACGTGGTTGATCGCTTCCATCACATGCGCCGATTTGCGCGTCGCGCCGGTGATCAGCCCGTCGCCATGGCCATGCGCCAGCAGCAGCGCGGCAAAGACGTGACGGTCGCGCGCCGCCAGCCGGTGCACATCCTGCCGATCATAGCCTTTGCGCTGCAGGCGCTTGTAGAGGAAGTCCTTGTAGGTCTCGAGGTGCTCGGTGTTGGCGGCGTTCACCACCTTGATCTCGCGCACCGCGTCCGCAAGGCCGCTGGCCTCAAGCTTTTCCTTCACGTCGGCCTCGCGACCCACGACAATCGCCTTACCGAAGCCGTTGCGCTGGTACATGACCGCGGCGCGCAGCACGCGCGGGTCGTCGCCCTCAGCAAAGATCATCCGCGCCTGCGAGGCGCGCGCACGGCTGTTGATGCTGCGCAGAACCGAAGCCGTGGGGTCCATCCGGCCCATCAGGCCCGCCTGATAAGCGTCCATGTCGATGATCGGCCGCCGCGCCGCACCGGTGTCCATGCCGGCCTTGGCAACGGCGGGCGGGATGCGGTGGATGAGACGCGGGTCAAACGGCGTGGGGATGATGTAATCGCGGCCGAAGCTCAGCGACTTGCCGTAGGCCAGCGCCACCTCGTCGGGCACGTCCTCGCGCGCCAGTTCGGCCAGTGCCTCGGCGCAGGCGATCTTCATCTCGTCGTTGATCGAGCGCGCGTGGATATCCAGCGCGCCGCGGAACAGATATGGAAAGCCCAGAACGTTGTTCACCTGGTTCGGGTAGTCCGAGCGGCCGGTGGCGACGATGGCATCGACACGCACTTCATGCGCTTCTTCCGGGGTGATCTCGGGATCGGGGTTGGCCATGGCGAAGATGACAGGGTTGTCGGCCATGCTTTTGACCATGTCCTGCGTCACCGCACCCTTGGCAGACACGCCAAGAAACACATCAGCGCCGTCCATCGCCTCTTCCAGCGTGCGCAGCGGGGTGTTGGCGGCATGCGCCGACTTCCACTGGTTCATGCCCTCGGTGCGGCCCTGATAGATCACGCCCTTGGTGTCGCACATGATGCAGTTGTCGTGCTTTGCGCCCATGCTCTTGAGCAGTTCGAGACAAGCGATGCCCGCCGCGCCCGCGCCGTTGAGTACGATCTTAACCTCTTCGATCTTCTTGCCCGACAGGTGCAGCGCGTTGATCAGACCCGCAGCGCAGATCACTGCGGTGCCGTGCTGGTCGTCGTGGAAGACGGGGATGTCCATCTCTTCCTTCAGGCGCTGCTCGATGATGAAGCATTCAGGCGCCTTGATGTCCTCGAGGTTGATGCCACCGAAGGTCGGGCCCATCAGCTTGCAGGCCTTGATGAATTCCTCGGGGTCCTCGGTGTCGAGCTCGATATCAACAGAGTTCACATCGGCAAAGCGCTTGAATAGCACCGACTTGCCTTCCATCACCGGCTTGCCGCCGAGCGCGCCAAGATTGCCGAGACCCAGCACCGCGGTGCCGTTCGAGATCACCGCAACGAGGTTGCCCTTGTTGGTGTAATCATAGGCCAGTTCGGGGTTTTCCGCGATTTCCTCGCAGGGCACGGCAACGCCGGGCGAATAGGCAAGGCTGAGATCGCGCTGCGTGGTCATCGGCACGGTCGCCTGCACTTCCCACTTGCCGGGGGTCGGCTCGAGGTGGAAGGCCAGCGCCTCTTCGCGGGTGAACTTCGATTTCGACATGAGCGTGCTTCCCTCCAGTATGAGCGGCGTTCCTCTTAGCGCAGGGTAAGGCTCTTCTCAACTCCATGCATTTCACCTTTCGCCGGACCGTGCGGCTTTGCTAAACCACCACAAAGCAGCACTGGGGGACTACATGACGGCAGTCACGCCGATGATGGCGCAATATCTTGAGATCAAAGCGCAGTATCCGGACGCGCTCTTGTTCTACAGGATGGGCGACTTCTACGAGATGTTCTTCGACGACGCGGTGGCCGCGGCGGAGGCGCTCGACATCGCGCTGACCAAGCGCGGCAAGCACGCGGGCGATGACATCCCCATGTGCGGCGTCCCGGTGCATGCCGCCGAGGGTTACCTGCTGACGCTGATCCGCAAGGGGTTTCGCGTCGCCGTGGGCGAGCAGATGGAAAGCCCCGCCGAAGCCAAGAAGCGCGGCCATAAATCAGTGGTGAAGCGCGACGTGGTGCGGCTTGTGACCCCCGGCACGCTCACCGAAGAGTCGCTGCTGGAAGCGCGCCGTCACAATTATCTGGCCGCTTTGGGCCGTGTTCGGGACGATTGGGCGCTGGCGTGGTGCGACATTTCCACCGGCGCGTTTCACGTGATGCCCCTTGCCCGCGCCCGCATCGGCGCCGAACTGGCGCGTCTGGCGCCTTCAGAGGTTCTGGTCTCGGAAAGCACCGATGAGGATCTGCGCCCGGTGCTGAGCGATCTCGGCATTTTCCCCACGCCTCTTGGGGCTGCCTCCTTTGACAGTGCCGGGGCCGAGGACCGCCTGAAACGGCTCTTTTCCGTGCAGACGCTTTCGGGTTTTGGCGCATTTGAGCGGCCCGAACTGTCGGCCATGGGTGCGCTGGTCGATTATCTCGACATCACGCAGAAGGGTCGTCTGCCGCTGCTGCGCCCACCGCAGCGTGACGCGGTGTCGAACCTTCTGCAGATCGATGCCGCCACGCGCCGCAACCTTGAACTGACGCATTCGATGAATGGCGGCCGCGCGGGATCGCTGCTGTCGGTAATCGACAAGACCGTGACGCCCGGCGGCGCCCGCCTTCTGGAAAGGCGCGTTTCTTCCCCCTCCCGCAATCTTGGCGTGATCGAAGGACGTCTTCAGGCTCTGGACTGGGCAATGAGCGCCACAGAGGCGCCACAGCTGCGCGACGGCTTGCGCAAGGTGCCTGACCTTGACCGCGCGCTGTCGCGGCTCGGACTCGACCGTGGCGGCCCGCGCGATCTGGCCGCCGTGCGCAACGCGCTGGCACAGGCCGAAGAGATCGCCGAGACGCTAAGCAGTGCCGAATTGCCGCCTTTGCTGGCTGATGCACGTGAAACACTGACCGGCCACGACGAGTTGATCGCCCTCCTTGAAGCGGCGCTGGTGGCCGAGCCGCCGCTGATGGTGCGCGACGGCGGCTTTGTTGCGCCGGGCTACGATCCGCAACTGGACGAAGCCCGCACCCTGCGCGACGAGGGCCGCGGCGTGATCGCCTCTATGCAGGCGAAATACGCCGAGATGGCTGGCGTGAATGCGCTCAAGATCAAGCACAACAACGTGCTGGGCTACTTCATCGAGACCACGGCGACCCATGCCGAGAAGATGATGTCGGCGCCGCTGAACGAGACCTTCATCCACCGCCAGACCACCGCCAATCAGGTGCGCTTCACCACCGTCGAACTGACCGAGTTGGAGACCCGCATTATGAACGCCGGGAACGAGGCGCTGGAGATCGAAAAGCGGCTCTATGAAAGCCTGAAAGGTGCCATTCTGGCCCGTGCGCCGCAGGTGTCTGAGACCGGGCTGGCGCTGGCCGAATTCGACGTTGCGCTTGGCCTGTCCGATCTGGCCAAAGCGCAGAACTGGTGCCGCCCGCAGGTCGACGACAGCCGCGCGTTTGAGATTGTCGCAGGCCGCCACCCGGTGGTGGAACGCGCGCTGCAACAACAGGGCGGCGCGCCCTTTATCGCCAATGATTGTGCCTTGAACGCCAATGGCGAGGGCGCGTCGGTGACGCTGCTGACCGGCCCGAACATGGCCGGTAAATCAACCTTCCTGCGGCAGAACGCGCTGATCGCCCTGCTGGCGCAGATGGGCTCTTATGTGCCGGCCGATCGCGCGCATCTGGGCGTGGTCAGCCAGATATTCAGCCGCGTCGGTGCCTCGGATGATCTGGCGCGCGGGCGCTCGACGTTCATGGTCGAGATGGTGGAGACCGCCGCCATTCTCAATCAGGCGGACGACCGTGCGCTGGTGATCCTCGATGAGATCGGTCGCGGCACTGCCACCTATGACGGGCTGTCCATCGCATGGGCGACGCTGGAGCACCTGCATGGCGTGAACCGCGTGCGCGGGCTCTTCGCCACGCACTACCACGAGCTGACGCAGCTGGCCGCCAAGCTCGAAGGCGTCGGCAATGCCACGGTTGCGGTGAAGGAGTGGGACGGCGAAGTGATCTTCCTGCACGAGGTGCGCGAAGGGGCAGCCGATCGCTCCTACGGCGTGCAAGTGGCACAGCTTGCGGGTCTGCCGCCTGCGGTGATCGCTCGCGCCCGCGACGTGCTGAGCGCGCTGGAGGAAGGCGAGCGGGGTCGGACATCGCCGAAAGCGCTGATCGACGATCTACCGCTGTTCTCCGCGGCTGCGAAACCAGAGCCTGCCCCGGCGCCGACGGGCCCCTCTGAGGTGGAAGAGAAGCTGGCGACGCTGCTGCCCGACGAGATGACCCCGCGCGATGCGCTTCAGGCGCTTTACGATCTGAAGTCTCTGTTGAAAGGGTAAGCCGGACTCACGTGAAACATGCGCGTCAGGGCGCTGCCCGTCCGGAATCAAGGCGAAGCCGCCGGACGAGCGCCGCACCGTGTCTCACCCCCAAAGAAAAACCCCCGGCCATTCGACCGGGGGTTTTGCGTTGTTCGCTGTGACGAGATCAGCCCTGCATCGAGCTGACGCCCACCTGCGCCGGACGCAACAGGCGGTCGTAGAGCATGAAGCCCTCTGCCGAGACCTGGATGATCTCGCCCGCCTTGGTGCCGGGCACCGGGGCTTCGAACATCGCTTCGTGATGCTTGGGGTCGAACTTGTCACCCACCTCGGGCTTGATTGCCGTCATGCCGTGCTTCTCGAAAGTGTTCAGAAGCTCGCGCAGGGTCAGTTCGACGCCTTCGATCAGCGCATCTGCCGCCTCGGCCTCGCGTGCCGCATTGAGCGCGCGGTTGAGGTTGTCGTAGACCGGCAGCAGGTCACGGGCCAGCTTCGAGCCGCCGTACTGCTGTGCCTCGCGGCGATCCTTGTCGGCGCGCTTGCGGGCGTTCTCGGCATCCGCCAGCGCCCGCATGAAGCGGTCCTTGTACTCGTCGCGCTCGGCGCGCAGTTCGTCGAGTTCGATCGCCTCGTCGTCCATCTCTTCCATCTCGCTGGCCAGGGCCTCGGCCTCTGCCGCCTCGATATCGTCGAGAAATTCGTCTTTCTTCGCGTCTGCCATGTCTAACCTCTAGCTCCGCTCGGCAATCAGCCTGCCGACCAGCTGTGCCGTGTAGTCCACGATGGGTACGATCCGCCCGTAGTTGAGCCGCGTGGGTCCGATGACCCCGACCGCACCGATTATCTTTCGATCCGCGTTCATATATGGAGAGACCACCAGAGAGGAACCCGAAAGTGAGAAAAGTTTGTTCTCTGAGCCGATAAAAATGCGCACCCCGTCGCCTGCTTCGGCGAGTTGAAGGAACTCGGCGATATCCCGCTTGCGCTCGAGGTCGTCAAACAGCGAGCGGATGCGGTCTAGCTCTTCAACCTCGCTGTCCTGTCCGAGCAGATTCGCCGTGCCGCGCACGATCAGGCGCGCGGAATTGTCGGCGTCTTTCTCCCACGCTGCCATGCCGGTTTCGATCAGATCAGCCGCCAGCGCGTCGATCTCCTGACGCCGCGAACTGATCTGCCGTCCGATCTCTCCCCGCAATTCAGACAGTGTCTTGCCCTCGATCAGCGCGTTGAGGAAATTTGCCGCTTCGCGCATCGAACTCGGGGTCTGCCCCGGCGGCGGGGTGAAGAGCCGGTTCTCGACGTGGCCATCGGCAAAGACCAGGACCACCAGAGAGCGGTCATGGCCGAGAGAGACAAATTCGATGTGCTTGACCGGCGCCTCATGTTTGGGCGTCAGCACCAGCGACGCGCCATGTGTCACACCCGACAGCGCAGCCCCGACCCGGTCGAGCAGACCGCCGACATCGTCGCTGCGGTTCGAAGTGGTGGCGTCCAGCGCCTCGCGGTCCGACATGTCCAGATCGCGCACCTCCAGCAGCCCGTCGACGAACATGCGCAGCCCCACCTGCGTCGGCACACGCCCCGCAGACACATGCGGGCTGTCGAGCAGGCCGAGATATTCGAGGTCCTGCATGACGTTGCGGATCGTCGCCGCCGAGACTTTCTCGGACAGGCTGCGCGTCAGGGTGCGCGAGCCGACCGGCTCGCCCGTCTCGAGATAGCCTTCCACCACGCGGCGAAAGACTTCGCGCGAGCGATCGTTCATTTCATCGAGAAGACGGTTGCCCTCTTTCATCCTAAACTCCGGCTGTTCAGGGTCATTAAAGGTGCCTCTCGCGCCCCGTCAATCGGGGTTGCGGCAAAGCATCTGCACCAGTATCCCGAGCGCGACCAGGAAAAGGGGCACCGAATGAGACCTTCAGGACGAGATCTAAGCGATATGCGCGCCGTTTCAATCGAGACGGGCGTCACAAAACATGCCGAAGGGTCCTGCCTGATCAAGATGGGCGACACCCACCTCATCTGTACCGCCACGCTTGAAGAGCGCGTGCCGCCCTTCGTCAAAGGCTCGGGCCTTGGCTGGGTGACCGCCGAATACGGCATGCTGCCGCGCTCCACCGGCTCGCGCATGCGCCGCGAGGCATCGAGCGGCAAGCAAGGTGGCCGCACCGTCGAAATTCAGCGCCTGATCGGCCGCTCGCTGCGCGCCGGCGTCGACCGGGTCGCGCTTGGCGAACGCCAGATCACCATCGACTGCGACGTCATCCAAGCCGACGGCGGCACCCGTTGCGCCGCGATCACCGGCGGCTGGGTGGCCCTGCGCCTCGCGGTCAACAAGCTGCTGAAGACCGGCGTCATCACCACCGACCCGCTGACCCCGGTTGCCGCCGTCAGCTGCGGCATCTACGCCGGTCAGCCGGTGCTCGATCTTGATTACGCCGAGGACTCGGAGGCCGGCGTCGATGGCAACTTCATCCTGCGCGGTGATGGCCAGCTGATCGAGGTGCAGATGTCTGCCGAAGGCGCCACCTTCAGCCGCGACCAGATGAATAAGCTTATGGACCTCGCCGAAGCGGGCGTCGCGCAGCTTGTCGAGAAACAGCTCGCGGTGACCGCATGAGCCGCAAGTTCACCGACAAGAAGCTGCTCGTCGCCACCCACAACGCCGGCAAGCTCGAAGAGATCACCGATCTGCTGAAACCCTTCGGCATCGAGGTGGTCGGCGCCAAGGAGCTGAACCTTCCCGAACCCGAGGAAACCGGCACGACCTTCGTCGAGAACGCCCGCATCAAGGCGCACGCGGCAGCAACGGCCACCGGCCTGCCCGCCCTCGCCGACGACAGCGGCATCTCGGTGGATGCGCTGGACGGTGCGCCCGGTGTCTATACCGCCGATTGGGCAGAAACCGGAAAAGGCCGCGATTTCATCATGGCCATGGGCAAGACCCACGACGCGCTGCGCCAGACCGGTGCCGAGCAGCCTTGGACCGCGCGCTTCAACTGCACGCTGGTTCTGGCTTGGCCCGATGGCACCGACGCGGTTTTCCCCGGCGTTATGGAAGGCCGCGTGGTCTGGCCCATGCGCGGCGACAACGGCCACGGATACGACCCGATCTTCCAGCCCGATGGCTATGAGATCACCTTCGCCGAGATGGACAGTGACGAGAAGAACCGCATCAGCCACCGCGCCGATGCCTTTGCCAAATTCGTGAAAGGGTGCTTTGCCCAAGACGATGCCTGAAACCTGGCGTGAAGGAGGCTTTGGCCTCTACGTGCATTGGCCTTTCTGCGAGGCCAAATGCCCCTATTGCGACTTCAACAGCCATGTCGTCCGGTCGATCGACCAGACCCGCTGGGCCGAAGCGCTAAGCTCCGAGGTCCGCCGTTATGGCGAGATGACCTCGGGGCGTCTTCTCAACTCGATCTATTTTGGTGGCGGCACGCCCTCTCTCATGGAGCCCCGGACCGTGAAGGCAGTTCTGGACGCCGCCCGTGAGCACTGGACATGGGCCAACGACATCGAGATCACGCTCGAGGCCAACCCGCGCTCTGTCGAGGTTTCAAAGTTCGAAGGCTTTCGAGAAGCTGGGGTAAATCGGGTCTCTATGGGCATTCAGAGCCTGCGTCCCGACGATCTGCGCCGCCTGGGGCGGTTGCACGACGTGGATGAGGCTATCGTCGCCCTGCAAACCGCCCAGTCGGTCTTTGACAGGGTCAATTTCGACCTGATCTATGCGCGCGAGAACCAGTCGATCACCGACTGGGAGGTGGAACTGCGCGAGGCGCTCGACCTCGCCGGCGACCACCTGTCGCTCTACCAGTTGACCATCGAGGAAGGCACGATGTTCTGGGAGCGCGCGCAGCGTGGGCAGATGAAGCATCTGCCCGGCGAAGACCTCGCCGCCGATATGTTCCTCGCGACGCAAGAGATCACTTCCAAGGCCGGCTATTCCGCCTATGAAGTGTCGAACCACGCCCTGCCCGGCGCGCAATCGCGGCACAATCTCGTCTATTGGCGCGGCGGCGACTACGTCGGTGTCGGGCCCGGCGCGCATGGGCGGGTCACCGTCAACGGCACCCGGCACGCCACCGAAGCATGGAAAATGCCCGGCGCTTGGATCGAAAAGGCCGAGGCCGGGCGCGCCGACAGCGTGTTCGACCCGCTCGATACGTCAGATATCGTGACCGAGTTTGTAATGATGGGTCTGCGGCTCTCCGAGGGCATTTCAACCTCGCGTCTCGCCGAGATATCGCCGGCCTCCCTGCCCTTGCCCAAGATAAAAGACCTGCGCGACATGGGCTTGCTGTGGCAGGACAACGACCTGCTTGGCGCAACCACAGAGGGTCGTCTGGTGCTCAACGCGGTGATTGCAGAATTACTGACAAGCTGATCTACGTGAAACATACCCACAGGATCCTGTGTAGATCTGATAGAGATCCTGTGGACAGATCTGACACCGAAAACAGACTTAAAAAGCAAAAGGCCGAGCAAAATTTGCTCGGCCTTTGTATTGTTGAAGAGATCCGCCAGATCTGGGCAGATCTGACCATCAAAACACTACCAGTTGTTTCTTCGCGTTAAGTGGCCGATGCGGTCGCGAGATCTCTCCACAGGAGCCTGTGGAGATCTCTTCACCGCGCGGCGCTCAGTATGGCGCAGAGCTTGTCGAGTTCTTCGAACGTCCGGTAGCTGATCGTCAGCTTGCCGTTCTCCTGCCCCGGCTGGTTCTGAATCGCGACTTTCATCCCGACCGCCGCCGAGAGATCTCCTTCCAGCGCCCGCGTGTCGGCGTCTTTTTCAGAGCCTGCGAAGCCGTTTCGAGCCTGACTTTGCTCCTTCGGCGGCTGCGGCTTTGCAAGTTGTTCGGCCTGGCGCACCGACAGCTTTCGACGAACGATCTCTTTCGCCACCTCTTCGGGATTCTCGGCCGTCACCAGCGTCCGCGCGTGGCCTGCAGTCAGCTCCCCGTCGACCACCATCGTCTGCACCGTTTCCGGCAGGTTCAGCAGGCGCAGCAGGTTCGCAATGTGGCTGCGGCTTTTGCCAAGCGCCTCGGCGATTTTTTCCTGCGTGTGCCCGAAGCGGTTCATCAGTTGCTTGTAGCCGGCCGCCTCTTCGATCGCGTTCAGATCCGCCCGCTGGATGTTTTCGATGATCGCGACTTCGAGAACCTCGATGTCGTCAAACTCACGAACCAGCGCCGGTACTTCATGCAGCTGCGCCATTTGCGCAGCGCGCCACCGGCGTTCACCGGCAACGATCTCGAACTCGCCTTCGGAGTCGGGACGCGGCCGTACAATTATCGGCTGAATGATGCCCTTGGTCCGGATCGATTCAGCCAGCTCGTTCAGTTGCTCTGGGGTGAACGTCCGGCGCGGCTGATCTTTGTTCGCGAAGAGTTTTTCAATCGGGATCATACGATCGGGATTGCGGGCTGGTGCCTCCGCTTCGGCGTCGGCAGGCCGCACCTCGACATCGGACATAAGCGCCGAAAGGCCGCGCCCGAGCCCTCGCCGCATTTCGCGTTTCTCTGCCATTTCTGCCCTCTCGTGTCGTTTCTTGTTTATGCCGCCATCTGCGCGTTGTTGCGCAGCAATTCTTCCGCCAGGGCGCGATAGGCCAGAGCCCCCTTCGAATTTGTGTCGTAGGTCAGAACCGGGCACGCATAAGACGGCGCCTCGCTGACACGCACGTTGCGCGGAATCACCGTGTTGAACACCAGATCGCCCAGATTGGCCCGCGCATCCTCTTCCACCATGCGAGACAGATTGTTCCGCGCGTCAAACATGGTGAGAACGATGCCCTCGATCCGCAGATCGGGGTTGGCGCTCTGACGCACTTCGCGGATCGTCAGCATCAGCTGCGACAGCCCTTCAAGCGCGAAAAACTCGCTCTGCAGCGGCACGAGGATCGAATGCGCCGCGACCATCGCGTTTACGGTGAGCAAGTTGAGCGACGGCGGGCAGTCGATCAGCACAAAATCAAAGCCGAACTGGGCCATCTCGGCCTGCCGCAGTGCGTCATGCAGAAGAAAGCTGCGCTTTTCATTGGCGACCAGTTCGATATCTGCGGACGCCAGATCGACCGTTGCCGGGATCAACTGCAGGTTCGGGGTTTCCGTCGACAGGATCATGTCCGACAGCGGCGCATCTTCCAAAAGCAGCTCATAGGCGGTGTATTCGCGTGCTTCGGGCTCGATTCCGAGGCCGGTGGAAGAGTTCCCCTGCGGATCGAGGTCGACAACCAGTACTTTCAGCCCGCGTTCTGCCAGCGCAGCTCCGAGATTGATCGTCGTCGTGGTCTTGCCCACCCCACCCTTCTGATTGGCGATGGCTACGATCTTGGCCGCGCCGGGCCGGAAGATATCAGACATGAGTCGGAACTCCGATTTGCAAGACAACCGCGTTGGGATCAGTAAAGCTTGTATGCCGTGTCACTTCAAACTGCCACATCTTGCGTGCCTCGGCGATTTCTTTTTCCGCTTGCGCGCCCTTTGGGAAGAGCGCCGTGCCCCCCTCGCCCAAGTGACGATCAGCAAAGCCCAGAAGCTTATCTAGCGACGCTAAGGCGCGGGCGCTCAGGATGTCAGCTTTAAGCGACGGGATCTCTTCGATCCGCCGTGCTTCCACCTGCGCAGGAGCCCCTGTCTCGCGCAGAACGGTCCGAAGAAAAGCGCATTTGCGCTGATCACTTTCGACCAGCGTGACTTTCATCTCTGGCGCAAATTCATCACGCAATATGGCGACAACGAGCCCCGGAAAACCTCCGCCACTGCCCAGATCTGCCCAGTGAGCGGGTTTATCCTGCGGGATCTGCCAGATCTGAGCGGAATCGACGATGTGGCGGGTCCATGCTTCTGCCAAAGTGGTCGGCGAAACGAGGTTGATCCGCGGATTCCACTTCCTCAGAAGGTCCGTGTAGTGCTCAAGGCGGTCCCATGTTTCACGTGAAACACACAGCCCACCTCCAAGGTCTCGTGAACTCATGCGCTGCGCGCCTTTTCCGTCCGGCGGAGGCGGATCAGCAAGAGCGACAGCGCCGCCGGCGTCATTCCGTCAACTTTGGATGCCTGCGCAAGCGTCGACGGGCGGGCGCGTTCGAGCTTTTGCTTCAGTTCGTTCGACAGCCCTTCAATTGACGAGAAATCGAAGTCGGCGGGAACCTGATAGGTTTCATCCCGCTTCAACGCCTCAACGTCCCGCTTCTGGCGATCGATGTAATTGGCATAAAGCGCGTCTTTCTCAAGCTGGCTGCCAATCTCTTCGTCAATTTTGGACAGTTCTTGGACGTGCTCCCGCAAGAAATTCATCGAAATGTCAGGGAACGATAAGAGCTGGAAAAGGCTACGACGCGCACCATCAGCGTTCATCTTTAGGCCAAGTTCCGTGAGCTGCCGCGGGGTCATGGTCAGATCCGAAAGGACCTCCCTCCCCTGCTCAAGCTTCTCGGCTTTATCCAGATATGCAGATTTCCGCGCGTCGGAGACGCAGCCAAGCTCAATGGCCTGCGGGGTCAGACGCTGGTCAGCGTTGTCGGCCCGAAGCGAAAGACGGAATTCAGCGCGCGAGGTAAACATCCGGTAAGGTTCCGTCACGCCGCGCGACGTCAGATCATCGACCATGACGCCAATATAGCTGTCGGTGCGGCTAAACGTGATCTCTTCACGTCCGAGGCTTTGCGCCGCTGCGTTCAAACCCGCCACAAGCCCTTGGGCAGCCGCTTCCTCGTACCCAGTGGTGCCGTTGATCTGACCCGCGAGATAGAGGCCGGACACCGCCTTTACCGACAAGCGAAGGTCGAGCGCCCGCGGGTCGACGTAATCATATTCGATTGCGTAGCCCGGCTGCAGGATCTTGGCGTTTTCGAGCCCAACGATTGAATGGACATAGGCCTCTTGCACGTCTTCCGGCAGCGAGGTTGAAATACCGTTCGGATAGACGGTGTGATCGTCCAGCCCTTCCGGCTCCAGAAAGATCTGGTGGGATTCCTTGTCCGAAAAGCGCACCACCTTGTCTTCAATTGATGGGCAGTAGCGCGGGCCAATCCCCTCGATATGACCGCCGTACATGGCAGATCTGTCGAGGTTTTCGCGGATTAGATCATGAGTACGTGCGTTGGTGTGGGTGATGCCGCAAGAGATCTGCCGGACGAAAGGCTCTTTCGACAGGAATGAGAACAGCACCGGGTCATCGTCACCGGGCTGGCTGTCGAGAATGTCCCAATTGATCGTGCGGCCATCCAAGCGCGGAGGCGTGCCGGTTTTGAGTCGTCCGAGAGGGAGCGCCATCTCGTCGAGGCGCTCAGCCAGCTTGACCGCCGGCTTGTCGCCCATACGGCCGCCGGGGCGCTTTTGGTCGCCGATATGGATGACGCCGCGCAGGAAGGTGCCCGTGGTTAGCACCACCGCTTCAGCTTTGAGTTCGGATCCGTCTGCAAGAACGACGCCCTGCACCAGATCTCCTGTTTTGAGGAGATCTGTAACTTCGCCTTGGACGATTGTCAGGTTCGGCGAGTCTTCCATCTCGCGGAGCATCGCTTCTCGATACAGTTTCCGATCCGCTTGGGTTCGGGGCCCCTGAACAGCTGGCCCCTTGCGCCGATTGAGAAGACGGAACTGGATACCGGCCTGATCAGCAACGCGCCCCATCACGCCGTCCATGGCGTCAATCTCACGCACGAGATGGCCTTTCCCAAGACCGCCAATCGCCGGATTGCAGGACATTACGCCAATTCCGCCGCGGGTCAGTGTCACCAGTGCGGTACACGCGCCAAATCGGGCCGCAGCGGCAGCGGCTTCAGTGCCGGCGTGTCCACCACCGACGACAACGACGTCAAAGTCGAGCTGTTTCACGTGAAACACTCCTTACTTTCCCAGGCAGAAGCTCGAGAAGATCTTGTCCAGCAGGTTTTCTACGTCGACGCGGCCGATCAGGGCTTCAAGGCGTCGAATCGCGACCCGGACTTCCTCTGCAGCGATATCATACCGCTCGGGTCCGAAATCAAGCAATTCCAGCGCAGTTTCAAGGGCTGTGCTGCCTTCGGCAAAGGCCAGCCGGTGACGTTCGCGTGTGGCGAGACCGCTCGATTGAACGCGCTGTGACAAGGTCTCACCGATCTGCGCCACAAGCGCATCAATCCCCCGCCCCGTGGCAGCGGAAATCGCCTGATCGTCGCCAGAGAGATCTCCCTTGGACCGGCGAATGATGTCGCCATCGCGTGGGCTCACATCCAAGGTCTCATCGGCTTCCAGCAGGAAAACCCTCAGATCCGCTAGTTCTGCGCGGTCCCGAGCACGCTGAATGCCAATTCTCTCGACCGGATCGGCAGCCTCGCGCAGTCCCGCCGTATCGAGCAGCGTCACTGGAAGACCCGCGATCTCCATGCGCACTTCAATCACGTCCCGTGTTGTGCCCGCGTGTTCCGAAGTGATCGCCGCATCACGTCCCGCAAGGACGTTCAACAAGCTCGACTTTCCAACGTTTGGCCGGCCGACGATCGCGACCTCAAAACCACTTCGGATACGCTCTGCCGCATCAACGCCGGCCAGTTCCCGGTCAACCTCGGACTTCACTTTGGTGAGCGCGGCGCGCACATCGTCCGAGACGTCGACGGGAACTTCTTCGTCAGCGAAATCGATGGTGACCTCAAGCAGAGAGGCGGCGAAAATCAATTCTTCGCGCCAAGCGTCGACCTTCTGTCCAAGCGCGCCTGCGAAAACGGTCATCGCCTGATTGCGCTGGCTTTCGGTCTCGGCTTCGATCAGATCCGCCAGCGCTTCGACCTGCGTCAGGTCCAGCCGGTCGTGTTCGAGCGCGCGACGGGTGAACTCGCCGGGTTCTGCCTGACGGATGCCCTCCATCGCGCCAAGTTCGCGCAGGACGGCCCGCAGAATTGCGATGCTGCCGTGCAGGTGAAATTCCACCACCCGCTCGCCGGTAAAGCTTTTGCCATCTTCGAAGACCAGCACCAGCGCTTCGTCAAGAATTTGCCCCGCACCGTCGGTCAGTCGCCGCAGCGCCGTGCGCCGCGGCGCGGGAACGTCCCCGCAAAGACGAGAACAGGCGTCCCATGCGGAGGGTCCGGAAACCCTCACCACGGAAACGCCTGCTTTGCCGACCGCGCTGGCAAGTGCGAAGATCGTATCCATCCCCGCCTCCTTTGCGGTTTATGTTTAGCTGTTCATGGAGTCGAAGAATTCGCCGTTTGTCTTCGTCTGCTTAAGTTTGGAGAGCAAGAACTCGATCGCGTCCGTCGTGCCCATCGGGTTGAGGATGCGGCGCAGGACGAAAGTCTTCTGCAGGTCGATCTTGTCGGTGAGCAAGTCCTCTTTCCGGGTGCCCGACTTGAGAATGTCGATCGCCGGGAAGACGCGCTTGTCGGCGACCTTGCGGTCCAGCACGATTTCCGAGTTACCGGTGCCCTTGAATTCTTCGAAGATCACCTCGTCCATGCGCGAGCCTGTATCGATCAGCGCGGTGGCGATGATGGTGAGCGAGCCACCCTCTTCGATATTCCGCGCGGCACCAAAGAAGCGCTTGGGACGTTGCAGTGCGTTCGCATCGACACCGCCGGTCAGGACCTTGCCCGAGGACGGGACGACCGTGTTGAAGGCGCGACCAAGTCTTGTGATCGAGTCGAGAAGGATGACAACATCTCGTTTATGCTCCACAAGACGCTTGGCCTTCTCGATGACCATCTCCGAGACGGCAACGTGGCGCGTGGCGGGCTCGTCGAAGGTCGAGGAGACAACCTCACCCTTCACCGAGCGCTGCATGTCGGTCACTTCTTCCGGGCGCTCGTCGATCAGCAGAACGATCAGATAGCACTCGGGGTGGTTCTTCTCGATCGAGGTGGCGATATTCTGCAGCAGAACCGTCTTACCGGTGCGCGGCGGCGCCACGATCAGCGAGCGCTGGCCCTTACCGATCGGCGCGACGAGATCGATGATCCGGGCCGATTTGTCCTTGATCGTCGGGTCTTCGATTTCCATCTTCAGGCGCTCATCTGGATAGAGCGGCGTCAGGTTGTCGAAGGCGATCTTGTGACGGGCACGATCCGGGTCTTCGAAGTTGATCGCAGAGACGTCGACCAGCGCGAAGTAGCGCTCTTCGTTTTCAGGCGCACGGATTTCACCCTCGATGGTGTCGCCGGTGCGCAGCGAATACTTCCGGATCATGTCGGGCGAGACGTAGATGTCATCGGGACCGGGCAGATAGTTCGCTTCGGGCGAGCGAAGGAAGCCGAAGCCGTCCTGCAGCACCTCAAGAACGCCGTCACCGAAGATGGTCCAGCCTTCGTCCGCGCGCTCGCGGAGAATTTGGAACATCATCTCGCCCTTACGCATGGTCGAGGCGTTCTCGATGTCCAGCTCTTCGGCCATGGCGAGGAGATCTTTCGGGCTTTGCGCCTTCAGATCGGACAGGTTCAGACGTTCAGTGCTTTCGGCACTTGTCATGCATTCCTCCGGGCCGCGGTCGGCCGTCTTTGTCATGTCTTTCGGGAAGATCCCACCCGGACGGGTGTTGAGAGAATGCCTATCCCCTCCCCCCGTCGAAGTCAATTCCCGGCACGGTGTCGGACGGGCCGGTGTCTCTCTCAAATTAAATAAAGAAAAAAAGAAAGATGATTTTGTTTTTAGGGGAGCTCTGAACCGGTGGATCAAATGGTTCAGGCGCTTTGGTCCACGCTGAAAGATCCTGTGGATAGATCTGCGGAGATCCCTACGCGTAGTTTTGGAGGAATCGGCCTTTAGCTCAACGTCACAAGGGATCTTTCGGGGTTTTGCTTCATTGTGGAAAGATCTTAAACAGGTGGTCCTCCACGAGCTTCTCCACAGCGAGGAGTTTTCCAAACCCACAGACTCAGGAATCACCGTGGAACGTCGTGAAACAGGAGAGATCTCCCCAGCCTTGAAACTGCGGGCGATTTTCCCCAGAAGCTTCCTCTGACATAGACCCAAGGCTGCGAACAGGTTTATCCACATGAGTCTTCCGCTCATCCTCGCCTCCGGCTCGCAAATCCGTGCCGATCTGCTGCGTGCAGCGGGCGTTTCCTTTGGAATCGAGGTGGCGCGCGTCGATGAATCCATGATTCGCGACTCGCTGCTGGCCGATGGCGCGCCGCCGCGCGACGTCGCGGACGCTCTTGCCGAGTACAAGGCACGTAAAGTCTCCGAAAAGACCCCCGGCGCGCTGGTGCTGGGGTGTGACCAGGTGCTGAGCTGCAACGGCAAGCTTTATTCGAAGCCGGAAAGCCCCGAGGACGCCCGCGCGCAGCTTATGGAACTGCGCGGCCAGCGGCTCAGCCTGCTGTCGGCGGCGGTGATCTATGAGAACGCAGAGCCCGTGTGGCGCCATGTGGGCGTGGCACGGCTGCGGATGCGGGAGTTTTCCGAAGAGTATCTCGACGCGTACATCGAGAGAAACTGGGACAGCCTGCGCAGCTCGGTCGGTGGTTTCAAACTGGAAGAAGAGGGTGTGCGCCTCTTCGCCAGCATCGAGGGCAGCCATTTCACCATTCTCGGGCTTCCGCTGCTCGAACTTCTCGCTTTTCTTCAGGTTCGGGGGATCATTGCAGGATGACCGATCACAAGATTCCACTGGCCGGCGTCATCGGATCGCCCATCGCGCATTCGCGATCGCCACTTCTGCATGGCCACTGGCTGAAGCGCTATGGCCTGCCGGGACATTACATCCCGATGGACGTGCCCGCTGACAAGCTGGCCGAAACGCTGCGCCTGCTGCCGCAGATCGGGTTCGTTGGGGTGAACATCACCATTCCGCATAAAGAACGGGTGATAGAGATCGCCGACGTGGTCTCTGACCGGGCGACGCTGATCGGTGCGGCCAATACGCTGACCTTTCGCGATGACGGCACGATCTATGCCGACAACACCGACGGCTATGGGTTCATCGAAAACCTCCGTCAATCCGCGCCGGGCTGGCAGGCCTCGGCCGGGCCGGCGGTGGTTCTGGGTGCGGGCGGTGCCTCGCGCGCGGTGATTGCGGCTTTGCTCGAAGCAGGCGTGCCAAAGCTCTATCTCAGCAACCGCACGCGCACCCGCGCCGAAGTGCTGCGCGAAGATTTCGGCCAGCGCATTCACGTGATCGACTGGGTGCAGGCTGGGAACGTGCTGGAAGAGGCGACAACGGTGGTGAACACCAGTTCGCTGGGCATGGTTGGCAAGCCGGAACTGCGGGTGCCGCTGGACGGTCTGTGCTCGCGCGCGCTGGTCACTGATATTGTCTATACCCCGCTCGAGACCCGACTTCTGCGCATCGGGCGCGAAATGGGCTGCACCTGCGTCGATGGGCTCGGCATGCTGTTGCATCAGGCGGTGCCCGGCTTCGAGCGGTGGTTCGGCAAACGGCCCGAAGTTGATGCGGACGCGCGCGCTGCGGTTCTGTGATGCGCTTTCGGCTTGGCCTCACCGGATCGATCGGGATGGGAAAGTCGCAGACCGCGGCCTTCTTCGCCGAGGCGGGCTGCGCGGTCTGGGATGCGGACGCGGCGGTGCACCGGCTCTACGGTCCCGGGGGCGCGGCGGTGGCGCCGATCGAAGAGATCTTTCCGCAGGCGATCAAAGATGGTGTGGTTTCACGTGAATCTTTGCGCGAGGTCATCGCCGGTGATCCGACGGCGCTGAAACGCATCGAAGAAATCGTGCATCCGCTGGTTCGGCAGGACCGCGCGCAGTTTGCCGACGAGAACGCCGAAAAAATCGGTGTGTTCGACATTCCGCTGCTCTATGAGACCAATTCGGAGGCGGAGTTCGACGCGGTCGCCTGTGTCACCATCCCGGCGGAGGTGCAGCGCGCGCGTGTGCTGGCCCGTGGGACGATGAGCGCTGCAGATCTTGAGCGCATCCTTGCGCGACAGATGCCGAACGACGAAAAATGTGCCAGAGCGGATTTTGTGATCACAACTGATACGCTGGACCATGCGCGTGCGCAGGTTCAAAATGTGCTGAGAGAAATCGAAAGGCGGATCGATGCGTGAGATCGTTCTCGACACCGAAACCACCGGCTTTGAGCCGGAACAGGGTGACCGTATCGTTGAGATTGGTGCTGTTGAATTGTTCAATCACGTGCCGACGGGCAAGGTTTACCATCAGTACATCAATCCCGAGCGGTCGATGCCGCAAGAGGCGTTCGAAGTGCACGGGCTGGGCGATGATTTCCTGCGCGACAAGCCGGTGTTCGCGAAGATCGTCGATGAATTCATCGCATTCGTCGGTAACGATGCCAAGCTGGTGATCCACAACGCCACCTTCGACGTGAAATTTCTCAATGCAGAGCTGAAATGGGCGAACCGTCCGCAGCTGCCGAAGGATTGCGCCATCGACACGCTGATGATCGCGCGCAAGAAATTTCCCGGCTCGCCTGCCTCGCTGGATGCGCTCTGCCGGCGCTTCGGGATCGACAACTCCAGCCGGACGCTGCACGGCGCGCTGCTCGACAGCGAGATCTTGGCTGAAGTGTATCTGGAACTGATCGGCGGCAAGCAGCCCGATTTTGTGCTGGCGCCAGTCTCATCGGGCCGCAACGAAGCAGGCGGCGACGCGGAATGGCGGCCGCAGCGGCGGGCACAGCCCCTGCCCTCGCGGCTGACGGACGAAGAAAAGGCGGCTCACGCCGCCTTTGTCGAGAAACTCGGAGAGAACGCGTTGTGGTCGCGGGGCTGACGCCCCGCCCCCAAGATTACGCGTCGAGCTTGCGCTCTTCGCCGGACGCGGCGGCTGCCTGCTGACGGCGCGCGATCTCGTTGCGGTAAAGCGCGACGAAATCGATGGTCTCGAGGTTCAGCGGCGGGAAGCCACCGTCGCGCGTGACATCGGACACGATGCGGCGCACGAACGGGAAGAGCATCCGCGGGCATTCGATCAGCAGGAACGGGTGCAGCTGTTCTTGCGGCACGCCTTCGATGTTGAACACGCCAGCGTAGTCCAGTTCGAGGATGAACAGCATGTCGCCGTTCGCTTTCGACTTGGATTCGACCTTCAGCTTCAGAACTACTTCGTACTGGTTCTCGGCCGAACGCTTCTTTGCGTCGAGGTTCACCTGAACCTGCACGTCGGGCTGGACGTCGCCGCTGACACCCTTCTGGGCGAGAATGTTCTCAAAGCTCATGTCGCGCACGAACTGTGCGAGCACATTCATCTTCACCGGTGCCGGGGTCTGCTGTTCGGCGGCTGCGCCGTTCTCGGTTGCTTCTTCAGCCATGGAAAGCTCCTGTTGGGATTTTGTATCCCGAATAGCAGCCCGGGATAGGCGGCTCAATGCTTAGTCCATCCTGACCCGGGGTGATTGGCACGTTTCGACGGCGGCACCTCGGTGTAATCGCCTTCGATCACGTCATCTTCGCGCGGACCAGGACGGTAGGGCTCGGCTTTGGGGCCGGTCTGCGGCCCACTGTGGGTGCGCGGCCCCTGCCCGCCCATTTCGAAACGCTGCACTTTTATGCGGCTGGAGATGAAGCGCATCACCGCGTCGCGCACCGCCGGCACCAGCAGCGCAAAGCCGCAGGCATCGGTAAAGAAGCCGGGTGTCAGCAGCAGCGCGCCCGAAAACAGGATCATCGCGCCATGCGCCAGTGGCCGGGTCGGGTCCTGCAACTGCGAGAACGAGTTTTGCAGGTCGGAAATCGCACGCAGGCCCTCGCGGCGGACCAGCGCCGTACCAAGGATGGCGGTCACCACAACAATCAACAGCGTCGGCCAGAGCCCGATCAGCCCTCCGACTTGGATGAAAAGTGCGATCTCGATCAGCGGCACTGCGACGAATGCCAGAAAAAGCCACATGGCCTCACTCCTTTTTCGCTGAGCGTGCACCGGTAGACTTGGCGCCGCCCAGTGCCTACATAGGAAGGCACCATAGAATTTTCCATGTTTGCCCATGAGGTGCCGATGAATATGCCGATCGTCCAGCTGCTGGTTCTTGCCGCGATCGCGATCTTTTTGATCCTGCGCCTGCGTAGCGTGTTGGGCACACGCGATGGTTTTGAGAAGCCCCCGGTGCAGGCGCCGTCCTCGCGTGATACCAATCGCCGCGACTTCGAAGTGATCGAAGGCGGGCCCGACCATGATATCATCGATCACGTTCCCGAGGGCAGCCCCTCGGCGCAAGCGCTGGCCAAGATGAAGGCAGCCGAGCCGAGTTTCAGCGTCGGGGAGTTCCTTGGCGGGGCGCGCGGCGCCTACGAAATGATCCTCATGGGGTTCGAGCGCGGCGACGTCGAGGAACTGAAGCCGTTCCTCGCGCCCGATGTCTACGACAGCTTTGCCGAGGTGGTCGAAAGCCGCCGCCAGCAGGGGCTGACCATCGAGGCGGAATTTGTTGGCGTGCGGGAGATGTCCCTCGTCGAAGCGACGTTCGACGACGCGACGAAACTGGCCGAGATCACGGTGCGCTACACTGGCGAGCTGACCTCGGTTGTGAAAGATGCGACCGGAACGGTCATCGAGGGCAGCCCGACCTCGGTGAAACGTCAGAAGGACGTCTGGACCTATGCCCGCAACATGGGTAGCGACGATCCGAACTGGCAGCTGGTCGCGACCGACGAATGAGGCGCGCGATCCGGGCGGCCGTGCTGACAGGAGCAATACTGACAGGTGCCATGGCCGCTGCGGAGAGCGACACCAATTACGAGATCCTGAGCTTCGGCGATCTCGACGGATGGGCGACGGATGATCATTCCGCCGCCCTTTCGGTTTTTCTAAATACCTGCGGCGACATGAACGATCCCGACTGGGCCTCGCTCTGCGCCTTGGCGAGCGATACCGACGATGCGCGCGGGTTCTTTGAGTTGTTCTTTCGTCCGGTGATGATCACCGGTGCGCCGGAAGATGAAGAAGAGGGCACAGAAGGGCTGTTCACCGGTTATTTCGAGCCGGAGCTGACCGGATCTCTTCAGCCTGATGACCGCTACGCCTACCCGATTTACAGCCTGCCGCCCGAGATCGGCGAAACCGAAGGGCCTTGGCTGTCGCGCCGCGACATTCTCAGCGGCGATGTGATGAAGGATCGCGGGCTCGAGATCGCCTGGGTCGATGATCCGGTCGAGCTGTTTTTCCTTCAGGTGCAGGGCTCTGGCCGCATTCGCCTGCCGAACGGCCATCATCTGCGGGTCGGCTACGGTGGTGCCAATGGTCACCCCTACAGGTCCATCGGCAAGGAACTGGTCACGCGCGGCACGTTCGATCTGCATCAGGTGTCGGCGCAAGTGATCAAGACTTGGGTGCGCGAGAACCCCGAGGCAGGGCTGGAGCTTTTGTATCACAACCCTTCGTATGTCTTTTTCCGTGAGGTCAGCGAGGTGCCTGCCGATCTGGGGCCGCTCGGCGCGATGAACCGGTCGATCACCCCGCTGCGCTCTATCGCCGTCGATCCGGCCTATGTGCCGCTTGGCGCGCCCGTGTGGATCGAGAAAGAGGGCGCAGAGCCGATGCGCCGTCTGATGGTGGCGCAGGACACCGGCTCGGCGATCAAGGGCCCGCAGCGCGCTGATGTCTTTATGGGAACGGGGGATGAGGCCGGACGCCGGGCTGGCACGATGAAGGATCCGGGGCGGCTGGTGGTGCTTTTGCCGATTCAGCGGGCCTATGCGCTTTTGCCGGAGTCGATCCTTTGAGCCGGCGCAAGCTGCGTCCCGAGGAGGTCGAACTGTGGGAGATGGTCGCCCGCAGCGCCGAAAAGCTGCCCGGTCGCAAGGTTACGCCAGAGGCCCCTGCCCCGAAGCCCTCGAAACCCAAGCCCGCCAAGTCGCGCAAACCGATGCCGCCGCCGCGCGATCCGATGTCTGATTTCGCCCTGGGCGCCCGCGCACCGAGCGCCGCGGAACGACACGATTTCTATGCCTCGACGTCGGACCGGCTGGCGAAAGATCCGGTGCGGATGGATGCCAAGGCCTTTGGCCGCCTGAAGCGCGGCAAGCTGCAGCCCGAGGCCCGGCTCGACCTACACGGCATGACGCTGGACCAAGCGCATGGCGAACTGGCGCGCTTTATCCTTGGGGCGCAGGTGCGCGGTTTCCGTCTGGTGCTGGTGATCACCGGCAAAGGTCTGCGCGAGGACCCGCACGATCCGATGCCGCGCCGCCGTGGGGTGTTGAAGACACAGGTGCCGCAATGGCTGCGGATGCCGCCTGTGGGCCAATGCGTGCTGCAGATCTCTGAAGCGCACATAAAGCACGGCGGCGGTGGTGCGTATTACGTCTATCTCAAACGGCGACGGTAGCGAGCGACCCCGCTGCGCGAACCTCCGGTCTTAGCCGAGGATCATATCGGCGTGATCGGCGAGGTAGATGCGCAGCCATGGGGTGAACGCCTCGGGCTCTTTGTCGATGCGGGCGCGAAGCTCTTCCAGTGTCAGCCAAACCGTGTCCATCACCTCGTCGGGATTTGGCGTGGGCTCCACCCCTGCCCCAGCCTCGGCGACGTAGATGTCGACCACCTCGTGTTCGGTCATGCCGCCACCGACGTCGGCACGGTATTCCACCTGCCCGCGGTGCTGCGGCTCCAGCGCGGTCAGCCCCAGTTCTTCTTCGAGCCGCCGCTCGGCACACACGCGCGGGTCTTCCTCCCAATGCGGATGCGTGCAGCAGGCGTTGGCCCAAAGACCGGGCGTGTGGTATTTCTCGAGCGCGCGCCGTTGCAGCAGTGTCCGGCCGTTGCGCATGACGAAGACCGACACGGCTTTGTGCCGCAATCCGCGAAGATGCACCTCGAGCTTGTCCGCCGGAACCAGATCACCGTCGATCCATGCGGGAATGTCCTGCGCCATGCCGCGCCTCCTTTCGAGGCGTCTGTTTCCTCCGGTGCAGCGGGAAGGTCAAGAAGCGTGATTTCCGCTCGCGCTGTCATTAGGTCGCAGCGCATGGTGCAATAATGTGGTCTAGGAAGGTCTTACGGAGACGCGCAACGGGAGATGGTCATGAAAACCAAGATGATTTTGAGCTTTGCCCTGCTCGCCATGGCGGGCACCGCGCAGGCGGAAGGCGATGTTGAGGAAGGCAAGAAAACCTTCGAACGCCGTTGCCGCGCCTGCCATATGATACAGGATGACGCCGGAGAGGCGATCCAGCGCGGCGGTCGGACCGGGCCGAACCTTTACGGCATTGTCGGGCGCACCGCGGGCAGCATGGATGGCTTTCGCTACCGCGACGCGATTGTCGAGGCCGGTGAAAACGGGCTGGTCTGGGACGAAGCTTCGCTTGAGGCCTACGTTCAGGACCCCAGTGGCTTTCTGCAAGAGTACCTCGGGGATCCCGGCGCGCGTTCGGGCATGACGTTCAAACTGCGCGAAGGTATGGAAGACGTTTACGCCTATCTGGCGACCTTCTCTGACTAAGCGACGCGGCAGGCCGATGGCCATGAAGGCAAAGGGGCGCTCCAAATGGAGCGCCCCTTCTCGTTGGCAGGCCTGTATGCGGGCCGATCAGAAGGCGTTGGCCGCGGCGGCGGTGCGCTGGGTCGTGGTGACGCCGCTGTTGACGATGCTGAGCAGCGTCTGCAGGCCAGCCAGCGGGCTTTCGGTCGCCAGAACCACATCGTCGGGATAGATCTGGAACTTGCGCGCGGAAAAGAGCCCGTCGGCACTGGTCAGATCGAAGGTGAAGACAACCTGCTGCATGCGGGGCGCGCTGCCGTCCGAGCGCAGCTGCCGCGGCGAATACTCGCGCAGCACCATCACGCCCCTGGGGTCGGCGCGCACGTCGTAAAGACCGCCCATCAGCGACAGCGCCTCAAGCGCGTTGATGTTCTCTTTCGGGAAGGTCACGACGCGTTGTTGCGACGAGGCGCCCATGCCGGTGAAGGTGCGGTCATCTTCTTCCACGACCACTGTGTCGCCGGGCTGCAGCAGCGTGTTGTAGCCGCCGCTTTCGAGCAGCGTGCTGGCGGAGATCTCATAGGTTGCGCCCTGCCGGATCAGGCGCACCAGCGGATTCCGCATCGAGGTGTTGATCCCCCCGGCATCGGCGATCAGGCCAAGAATCTTGTAGTTGCGCGAGGGCATCGGAAAGCTGCCGGGCTGGCTGACACCGCCGACCATCTCGACCGAGTTGCTGCGGCCCTGCGTCAGACTCAGCTGCACCTGCGCGGTGGGCACGATGGCTTCGAGCTTGCTCTGGATGCGTTGACGTGCCGAGTTTGGCGTCAGGCCGCGGATGAACACCTCGTCGATGTACGGCAGGAAGATCGCGCCGTTCGAGCCGACCTCGACCCCGGGCATCTGCGTCGATTTCTCGGCGGGGTTCGTCAGCAGCGAGTTTTCCTGACTGTCCCAGATGCGGATATCGACGCGGTCGCCGGTCTGGATCACGCTTTGGTTCGCTCCGGTGGAGGTACCAATCCAGTTGCGATCCATTTCCGGGCCGGTGCGCGGCCAAGACGCGATCAGCGGCATATTGGCACGCGTGACCTCGATCACCTGAAAACTCGGGAATTCGGCGTCGGCCTCGGCCAGAACCTCGGATTGCACGGCGGCGCCGCGCGGCAACGAGCAACCGGCCAAAAGGGCGACGCCTGCGAGGGCGGCAATCAGGTTACGCGAGAGTTTCGACACAATAGGCTCCGGACGCTTCCGAGGGTTTCTAAACTTACTGACAAGGTGATAGACAGTTTCGACGCTTGGGAAAAGCCGCTTGCGCGGTGGCGATCCCATGGCTTGGCATTTCTTTGCGCTTCGTTGCGCGATTGCTCGCGGGGACCGGACGGATATGACGCTTTCAAAGCGGCTGCTGGATATCATTTTGGCGGCTGTGCTGCTGGTTCTGCTGGCGATCCCGATCCTGATACTCTGCGTGACGATCCTGCTGCTTGATGGCAGGCCGGTGCTTTACCTGTCGGAACGGATGAAAACGCCGGACGAGGGTTTTCGGCTGTGGAAATTCCGCACCATGCGCCCCGACAGCGCTGATCGTGGTGTCTCGGGCGGCGACAAAGCGGCGCGCATCACGAAAACGGGAAAATTTCTCCGGCGCTATCGCCTCGACGAACTGCCGCAGCTTTGGAACATCCTGCGCGGCGACATCAGCTTTGTCGGGCCGCGCCCGCCGCTGCGCCGCTATACCGAGATGTTCCCCGCGCTCTACACCGAGGTGCTGCGCTCGCGGCCCGGCGTGACCGGGCTGGCCACCCTCGCCTTTCACCGCACCGAGGAACGCTTGCTGGCGCCCTGTCGCGACGCCGACGAGACCGAAGCGGTCTATTGTCGGCGCTGTGTGCCGCGCAAGGCCCAGCTCGACCTGATCTACGCCCGGCGCCGCAGCCTGTGCTATGATCTGAGGCTCATGGCGGCGACAGTGGTCAGGCGTATCTCGCTGCATTGACGCCTCAGCGCTGCAGCTGCGTCATCGTCATGTAGCCGGTGGTCTCACCCAGCCACTGCCGCGATCCGAGGATCTCGCCGGAGCCATCCACAAGGTAGTAATCGACGAAGGGCTTGCCCTCCTCGCTGGTGCAGGCCGCGAGCATTTCGGTCACGCCCGCGCGGATGCGGCCCTGTGCAAGATCCACCCGCTCGTCCGGCTCGACGTTACAGCGATAGGTGATTTCCCGGGTGACGTCCTCCGCCGTGAGGTAGCGCTGCACATAGGCGACGTTGCCGGTGCCACGGCCGCGCACAAGCGCCAGCAGCGCATCTTCCTCTACCGACATCAGATCGCCGCCAAGGCCCCGCGTCCCGGTGATCATCCCGTGACGCAGCACCACGGCTTGACGATCCGCGGTGCCATAGGTGCGATGCGCGCCGTTGCGCTCGATCTGCGCGGCAATGGCTTCGGAGTTGCGCGCGTTGATGCGCAGCAGGATCACCGGAAGATCGGTGGCGGCCAGCGTCTGGGCAATCACCTCGTCCGAGATGCCCGGATTTTCGCCATCGTCCGAGCGCTGGAAGAAGCCGGTGTAGGCTGCCTCGAAAATCGGGTCGCGGGTTTGGTCGTTGCCGCAGGCGGCCAGCGTGGCGAGCAGCCCGGCAAACAGGCCGGCGCGGCGCAGGGTCTTGAAGCTCATCGCCAGAATCTCCCCCAGGAAGCAGCCACATCGGGCTCGTGGTCGTCGCGGATGCGCTCGTAGAGACGATCGTCGATATTGAGTTTCGCGCCACCGTCACGCTGCACCGAGCGCAGGGTGATCGTGCTGTCGGCCTTCGACGGTTCGCCGGTGCCGATCGCCACCGGGATGGTGATGAACAGGCCCTTGTCGAACGAGCCTTCGCCGAAGTCCTCAGAAGACACGTCGGTCTTGGTGGCAAAGGCGCCGATGCGCCAGCCGTTGACGAACTCGCGGGTGACGGTCAGCGTCGCACCGGTGTCGCCTGCGATATAGCGCCCGACATCGAGCTGCGCGTTATAGCCCTGACCAATGTCGTAATAGGCCGACACATGGCCATTCAGATGCGGGAAGCTGCGGGTGATGCCGCTGACCGGATCGGTGGTCTCATTGCCCTGCACGCCGAACAGCATGTCGAAATCGCGGCGCTCGACGTAGTTGAGCTCTGCGCCGAGGGCGAAGCGGCTGTCGGCGGGCTTCCACAGGACTTCGGTCGACGCACCGGCGTACATCGGCTCGAGATAGCCCAGCGTCAGCCGGCTGTAGACCTCGGGTGCCAGCTTTCCATAAAAGCCAAGCGTCAGGCGCGGGATCGACGGATCGCTTTCGCGGGCGAACTCGCCGTAGTCGGTGCGCACGCGCGGCAGCTTCGACTCGTCCTCGCGCGCGATTTCATCGAGGTTGCCGATCACCCTCTTGGAGACCGACCCGTTGAGCACGATGTTCGGGGTGATCTCATAGGTGCCGCGCAGCGAGGCACCGAGATCGAGCCGCAGCGGTCCGTCGGGATCGAAGGTGCTATAGGCGTAGTACGGCGCAAGCGACCAGCGGAAGCGCGGATAGTCGTCAAGCTTCATCGCTGGCGTGTTGGCGGCACTGGCTTCGCCGAAGCGGGTGCGGGCCAGCATGTCGGTCGCGGCGTCGTTCTCCAGCGCCTCGAGGTCCGAGCGGCGCATGGTCACCGTCGAGGCGGGCATGCCGTTCTGCGACGGGATGATCACGAACTCCTCGACCGAGGCGGGCAGCACCCGGCTCATGCTGCGCGCGGCGCGGCCGATGGCCTGCGCCGGGGCACCATATTTGTCGTTGCGCAGGCGCAGGGTCGCGCGGCGCGGCTCTAGTTCGAAGCCTTCCAGATCAAGCCCGTCGCGTTCGAGGCTGCGGGCCAGCCGCGCTTCCGTCGAGGCCTGCGCCGAGGCCAGATCGGTGGTCCAGCCAAGATCGTTCACATCGGCAGGCTGGCGCGGCTTGACCGGGCTTGGGGCGCTTTCGACGCCGCCCGGCACACCCAGTGTCTTGGGGTTCATCGGCAGCGTCACCTGAGCGCCAATCTCGCTGCCATGGGCAAGGTAGAGCGACAGCTGCGTGCCGCCGTCGAAGCGGTAGTCGACGCCGATGTTGACCGGCGAGTTCTGGTCGAAATCAGATCGCTCGCTTTCGGTGTCATAGGCGTCCGAGGAATACTCGATCTTGTAGGTCAGCCGCTTGTTGGGCGACCAGCTGATGCCGCCGAAGGGGGCGATATCGCCGCGGAACCAACGGTCGGCGGTTGGCTGGCCACCGGTGCCAAGGATCTCTTCGGAGCGCTCGCCAAACCCGCCAAATCCGCCGTGGCTCGCCAGACGGCCCCAGCCGAGACCTCCGGTCACCTGCACGCCGGGAAACACCGTCTTGGTGGCGACGACATATTCGCCGCTGTAGATGCCGGTGCCGATGAAATCCTGCAAGCCGATGACGACCGAGGGGCGCCAGCCGCTCTCTTTGAGAAGCTGGAAGCGGACATCAAAGCTGCGGTCATAATAAACGCCGTCGACCGAGGCGGGATGGTCGAAATCGCCGATGCCTGTGTAGCGGAATGTGCCGATCAGCCGCGGCGCCATCTGGAAGCTGAGCGAGCCGCGGTTGGCGGTGCCCATGCGGCCATAGGTCAGGGCCAGCGTCGCGTCGGGCGCCATATTGGCGTCGGGCATATCAACCAAACCCGGCAGGCCATAAAGGTTGAAGCTTGGCACGGTGTCGGCCCAGACAGCGCCGCCAAGCGCCGTCGCCCCGGCCAGAAGTGCCGCGATACCCGCCCGTCTTGCCATCCTGCCCTCACCTGTTCTTGAACTGCCCTGACGTCTTTTGCCCAGAGCTAGTGCTTTCTCCCCGGTCTGTCCATTGATCAGAACCGGGCGGGCGGGCGAGTGTGGGATCCTCGGCACGTCCCGGCCAGCTACGATCCGTCCTGAAACGGCGGCACGGGGTCCGACCCCGCGCGGCAAATTCCCCAAAATCCGAAATTTTAAGGCAGGGGTAACCGGCGCCACCCTATTGCTGTGGCGGGGTGTTTGGAAGGTGGTGGAAATGGCCGTCGACAGCAATGTCGCGCCAGTCATCATCAAGCGTAAGAAGAAGGCGGGCGGCCATGGTCATCATGGCGGCGCCTGGAAGGTCGCCTATGCGGATTTCGTCACGGCGATGATGGCTTTCTTCATGCTGATGTGGCTGCTCAACGCGACGACCGAAAAACAGCGCAAGGGGTTGGCCGATTATTTCAACCCGACGATCGCGGTGGCCCGCATATCGGGCGGCGGTGATGGTCTGATGGGAGGGGAAAGCACCTTCTCCGAAAACGTATTGCCGCGCATGGGCACTGGCTCGACCTCGATACAGGCGACAGAGATGCATGCGGCGCGGGGCAGTGTCAGTTCCGGCACCGCCGAACCCGATGCCGCCGAGCAGGCCGTTCTGGAAGAGCTGCGCGATCGTCTCACTGCGCGCCATGGCGAGAGCATGGTGGATGACGGGCTGATGCGGCATGTGGTGACGCGGCTCACCGACGAAGGGCTTGTGGTCGAGCTTTTCGAGACTGCCGACGCGCCGCTTTTTGACACAGGTGGTAACCCGACTTTCCTGCTGCGGCGGCTGTCTCAGATTATCGCCGGGGCGGCCGAGGTGGTGCGCAACCCGCTGGCCGTCGAAGCGCATGTGCCTGCTGCGCCTATCGTGCTTGCCCGCGATTCCTCATGGGACAGGTCGGCGGATCGGGCAGGGCGCATGCGCGCGCTTCTGGGTGCTGCGGGGGTGCCAAAGGTCCGTCTTGCGCGGGTGACGGCGCATGCCGACCGAGAGCCCGCCCGCAGCAACCCGATGGACCCGCGCAACGGCCGCATCGAAGTGATTTTCCTGCGCCGTGAGTGACCGCAGGGGCGCGCGCGGCGATGCCGGCGAGGTGCGCGCACCGTCCGGTGTCTGCGGCGTCCTACGGTTCTTCCCCGTCATGGACAGGAGAGTTCGGGGCGGTGCTGGGGCAGGCATGTCGGCAGCCATGTCGGCAAGGAGGTTCGCAGGGAGGTCGGGCGGGAAGCGGAAATCGTCTGGATTTTACCTATTAGCGCGGCCTTAAGTCAGCGCCTCTAGGGTTGAGGTGACGGGAACAGGTGACAGCAGAAAGGCGCGTCCATGACCATCTCTTCGTCTCTCAACGCGGGTGTCTCGGGGCTGACGGCAAATGCCAGTCGGTTGGCGGCGATTTCGGACAATATCGCGAATTCTTCGACCTATGGGTATCGCCGCGCCGAAACCGAATTCAACTCTCTGGTGATGACTGACGGGGGCCGGTCCTACACCGCTGGTGGTGTAATGTCCTCGAACATGCGGCTGGTGGATCAGAAAGGGTCTCTGGTGACCACCGGCAATGCCACCGATCTGGCGGTGCGGGGCAGGGGCATGCTGCCGGTGGTCTCTGGCCCGCAGTTCGAGGCGAGCCCGGGCGAGCCGGAGCTGTTGCTGACCTCCACCGGCTCGTTCCGCATCAACGAGGATGGCTATCTGTCGAACGAGGCGGGCTACTACCTTCTGGGCTGGCCCGCCGATATCGACGGCACCATTCCGAATTTCCCGCGCGACACCGTTGACGGGCTGGAGCCGGTACAGTTCAGCCTCAACCTGCAGGGCGATCCGACCACCGCCGTCGAGATGAGCCTCAATCTGCCCGCCACGGCGACGATGGCGGATTCCGACGGCGCCTCGGAAACCCTCTCGGTGGAATACTTCGACAATCTCGGCGTGTCGCAGAATATCTCGATGACCTTCACGCCAACCGTCCCGGCCACAGGCATGTCAAACGAGTGGACCATCGTGATGACCGATTCCGCCTCGGACGGCGCGGTGATCGGCGAATATGTTGTGACCTTCGATGCCACGCGCGGCAGTGGTGGCACGATCAATGCTGTCACAACGGTGACCGGCGGCGCCTACGATGGGGCCACGGGGCTGTTCACGGTCGATGTGGATGGCGGGCCGATCGAGTTCGATATCGGCGCCATCGGTGACAGCAACGGCCTGTCGCAGCTTTCCAACAGTTTCGCACCGATCGCCATCACCAAGGACGGTTCGCCGGTGGGCAATATGGTCGCGGTCGAGGTCGATGAGAACGGCTATGTGAACGCGCTCTACGACAGTGGTGTGAGCAAGACGCTCTATCAGATTCCGCTGGCCGATCTGCCCAATCCGAACGGCATGATCCCGATGGACAACCAGACCTTCAAGCCCTCTCCGGAAAGCGGATCCTACTTCCTGTGGGATGCCGGTGACGGGCCAACGGGCGACATCAAATCCTTCGCCCGCGAGGAATCCACCACCGACGTGGCGCAGGAACTGACCGATATGATTCAGACGCAGCGGGCGTATTCGTCGAACGCCAAGGTGATCCAGACGGTCGACGAGATGCTGCAAGAAACCACCAACATCAAACGTTAACCCCTTCGGCGTGATCCGCTGCGGGGCAGGGGTCTTGCAGTCTGGACAGCCGAAGGCCTGCTGAGGAGCGAAGCGCATGTCTTTGAGCGGAGCACTCTCCGGCGCGATGAGCGGGCTCACCGCCAGCAGCCGCGCCGCCAGTCTGGTGGCGTCGAATATCGCCAATGCGACCACCGAAAGCTATGGGCGCCGGGTTTTGGAAACATCCTCCCGAGGCACCGGCGGGCTTGGTGGCGTGTCGATCGAGGGGGTGCTGAGGCTGGTTGACCCGGCGGTGCTCTCCGACCGTCGCCTGGCGGATGCGGGCAGCGGTTTCGCTGGCAGTATGGAAGCCTTTGTCACCCGTTTCGAGGGCCGTGTTGGAGACAGCGGAGCGCTTGGCTCCCTCACCGGCCTTTACTCGGCGTTCGAGACCGCGCTGGTTTCGGCCACGGCGGACCCGGCCTCAACCCAGCGGCTGCAGACATTGGCGCAGTCGGCCCTCGACTTCACCGACAAGCTCAACACGCTGAGCCTCGATCTGCAGCAGGAACGGGTCAGCGCCGACGCAGCGATCGCACGTCATGTCGATGGTCTCAATACGGGCCTTCAGCGGGTGCGCGCGCTCAACGAGGCCATCGCCGACACGGTGATCCGCAGCGGCGATGCGTCGACGCTGATGGATGAACGACAACGCGTCATCGACGAAATATCCGATATCGTGCCGCTGCGTGTGGTCGACCGGAAGTTCGGAGCGCAGGCGATCTACGCCGCTTCGGGCCGGGTCCTGCTTGATCCCACGGTGAACAGTGTTCCGGCACGGATCGGTTTCTCCGCCACCGGCGCGATCGGGGCGGATATGACGCTGGCCGGCGGCGCGCTGTCGGGGCTGACGATCGACGATGTCGCGATCTCCAGCACCAACGAGGGACCGCTAGGTGGCGGTGCGCTGGGCGCGCAGCTGACCATCCGCGACGCGTTGGCCCCCGAGCTACAGGCCAGTTTCGACGGGCTTGCTCGCGACCTGATCGGCCGCTTCGGCCCGGGAGGTCCAGACACCACGCTCGCTGCCACAGATCTGGGGCTGTTCACCGATGCTGGCACGGTGTTCGACCCGCTAGACGAGGCTGGGCTGGCCGGACGTATCACCCTCAACACGCTGGTCGACCCGTCGGGCACTGGCAGTTGGCGCCTGCGCGACGGGCTCGGCGCGACAGCGCAGGGCCCGGTCGGTGATGCCACATTGCTCACCGGATACAGCAGCGCCCTCGAAGCGCTCACCGTGCCCGCCTCAGCGGCGCTCGGGTCCGGCAGCAAGGCGTTTTCGCAGCATGTGGCAGAGCTTCATTCAGCGATCTCCCTGTCCCGCGTGCGCGCCGAGGACGAGCTGAGTTTCGCGCAGGCCAGAACCACCGCGCTGCGCGAGCTGGAACTGTCGCAAGGCGTCGACACAGACGCAGAGCTGCAGGCGCTGATGCGCATCGAACAGAGCTACGCCGCCAATGCGCGGGTGATCAGCGTGGTCGATGACCTCATGCAGCGTCTGCTGGCCATCTAAGGAGGATGAACATGGATACGGTTGGCGATCTGGCGCGCAATCTGGTGCTTCGCAGCCATCATGCACGGCTTAACAGCGAGATGGACAAACTCGGCGTCGAGATCGCGACGGGGCTGGTGCGTGACCCGGCGCGCCACCTCCATGGCGATGTCACCGGGCTGGTGGCACTTGACCGGGATCTCTCGCGTCTCGAGGCGTTCCGCGTCAGCACAACCGAAGCTGCGGCGCGTGCCGCAACCATGCAAACCACGCTTGAGGAGATCCAGAGTCGTGGCGAACTGCTGTCGCAGTTTCTCCTTTCGGCCGAACTGACCCCGACGCAAGAGATGCGGGAGACCTTTTCTGACGAGGCGCGCAACGCCATGGGACAGATGCTGAACGGGCTCAACCGCACCATAGGCGGACGTTTTCTTTTCTCCGGCACCGCGAATGATACGCCAGCGGTGGCCGGTCTCGATATGATGCTCGGCGATCTGCGCGCAGCGCTGGCCGGGCAGGTGACCGCAGCGGATGTGCAAACGTCGCTGAACGGTTGGTTCGACACGCCCGGTGGTGGCTTTGAAACGTCTGGCTATCTGGGGGCGACCGATGATGCGAGTCCGATCCGTATCGGACAAGGAGATGCCGTGGCGCTGGATATCCGCGCAGACGAGCAACTGTTTCGGGATCTGCTGAAATCCGTGGCCAAGGCTGCGCTGGCGACGGACCCTGATTTGGCACTGGCTGCGCCCGTCCAAACCGAACTTCTGTCAGAGGCGGGTCGCGAATTGCTTGGCCATCAGGAGGCGCTGGTCGAACTGCGCGCGGGCCTCGGTGCAAAGGAAGCGCGGATCGAAGAGGTTGTCGCCCGCAATTCCGCCGAGCGTACGGCGCTCTCTCTCACGCGGCTCGAACTCGTCGGCGCCGATGAGTTCCAGGTCGCCGCGAAATACGAAAACGTGCGCGGGCAACTCGAGAGCCTTTATGCAATCACCGCACGCTCTTCGCAGCTTTCTCTGGTTGATTTCCTGTGAGGCGGTTTCGGCATCCGGCGCTTGGCCTCGTTCTGAGCCGCCTCGCGGTCACGCTGACCGCCCTACTGCTCCTGACGGCGTCAAACGCTTTCGCGCAATCGGTCCGCATCAAGGACCTCGTGGAACTGGACGGGGTGCGGTCGAACGACCTTGTGGGCTATGGGCTGGTGGTCGGTTTGAACGGCACGGGCGATGGGCTGCGGAACGCCCCTTTCACCGAGGAGATCATGCAGAACATCCTCGAAAGGCTGGGCGTCAACGTGACCGGAGAGCAGTTTCGGCCGCGAAATGTGGCGGCTGTCTTCGTCACAGGGCGATTGCCTCCCTTCGGGCGCGCTGGCAGCCAGATAGACGTCACCGTGTCGGCGATTGGCGACGCCAGCAGCCTGCTCGGCGGAACGCTGATCATGACCCCGCTCAATGCGGCGGATGGTCAGATTTACGCGGTGGCGCAGGGCACGGTGATTGCCGGTGGTGTCGAGGCGGAAGGCGACGCCGCCCGCGTCGTTCAGGGTGTGCCGACCTCCGGAGTGATCCCGGCAGGCGCAAGGATCGAACGCGAAGTGGCTTTCGATTTCAGCCAGTTGTCAAACTTGCGGCTGGCCCTGCGTGAACCTGATTTCACCACCGCTGCACGGATCGAGCGGGCGATCAACGGCGCCGTGGGCCGCCGCGCGGCACGGATGCTTGATGCGGGCACCGTCTCGGTGGATCTGCAAAACACCGGTGCGGGCTCGCCTGCCCGCGCCGTGGTGGCAATTGAAAATCTGCCGGTAGAACCGCAGCGCCGGGCCCGGGTGGTGGTGGATCAACGCTCCGGCACCATCGTCATGGGAGAGGATGTGCGCATTTCCCGGGTGGCGGTCTCGCAGGGCAATCTCACCCTGCGCATCGACGACGCGCCGTTGGTTGTGCAGCCCAATCCATTTGCCGAAGGCGAGACGATCGTCGTGCCGCGCACCAATGCCGATATCGTCGAGGAGCCGGGCATCGGCTTGGCGGAGGTCCCGGGGGGAACCTCTCTGTCAGAGGTGATCGCCGGGCTCAACGCGCTGGGCGTCTCGCCGCGAGACATGATTGACATCCTCAAGAGCATCAAGGCCGCGGGGGCGCTGCATGCGGAATTTGTCGTCATGTGAGCCGCGCTGCGGCGCCGCTCCCGCGCCGCAGCGGCTGGATCAGAGGTGAAGGAGTCACGGAAATGCTCGGTATCATCGGCATCGTGGTCATCTTCGGCATGGTTTTTGGTGGCTATCTCGCCGCAGGCGGGAAGATGGCCATCATCCTCAAGTCGCTTCCTTTCGAGATGATGATGATCGGGGGCGCTGCGGCG
Source organism: Salipiger sp. ABF4_146 (assembly GCF_056161345.1). NCBI lineage: Bacteria > Pseudomonadati > Pseudomonadota > Alphaproteobacteria > Rhodobacterales > Roseobacteraceae > Salipiger > Salipiger sp. ABF4_146. Next base: position 314,630 of record NZ_JBSWYX010000003.1, read on the forward strand.
GGGGCATTCCTGCTCGGAAATGACGGCGGCGTGGTCAAGCACACGCTCAAGGACATCGGCAAAGTGTTCAAAGGAGCGAACTGGAAACCTGGTGACTACAAAGAGCTTCTCTGCCTGTTGTTCGAGTTGATCAAACTCGCGCGGCAGAGCCCTGTGGCGATTGAGGAGCATGTGGAATCGCCGGGCGAGTCTGCGATCTTTTCGAAATACCCGAAGATCCAGTCCGACAAGATCGCCATCGAACTGATCTGCGACACCATGCGCTCGATGTCGATGAACTATGATGATCCGCATCAGGTGGAAGAGGTTCTCGACAAACGCATTGAGGCGCTGGAGGAACATCGCATGCACTCCAGTCACGCGCTGCAGAGCATGGCCGACTCTCTGCCGGCGCTGGGAATCGTCGCCGCGGTGCTCGGGGTGATCAAGACCATGGCGTCGATCGACCAGCCACCGGAAGTTCTTGGCAAGCTGATCGGCGGGGCGCTGGTAGGGACGTTCCTAGGTGTCTTTCTCGCCTATGGCTTCATGGGTCCCTTCGCCAACAAGGTAAAGGCGGTGGTGGAAGAGGATCTACATTTCTACAAGCTGATCCGCGAGGTTCTGGTGGCCAACCTGCACAACCATGCCACCAACATCTGTATCGAGGTTGGACGTCAGAACACGCCCGCGCATTTCCGGCCCAGCTTTGTGGACCTCGAAGAGGCGCTGAAATCGGTGAAGCAGGAGGCCGCATGACACGGGCTCATGTGCAGGCGGCTATCCTGCGCCACTGGCGTCTATGGCATATGCCATTTTGGCGAACGTGTGGACTTGCTGCTCTGGCCTGGGTCATTGGCGCCAGTACGGCCCTGGCACAGCAGGTGACCATGCGCAGCGGTGCGCATGATGGGTATACCCGGCTGGCGCTTGATATTCCGCAAGATCTGTCATGGTCGGGCGAGGCGGATGCCACGGAAGCGATCTATCGTGTGACATTCGATCGTCCCGGCTACAGCATCGACCTTGATCGGGTGTTCGACCGGATCGACCGCGCGCGCGTGGCGTCGGTGCGTGCTCTGCCGCAAGGCGCGGGCGTCGAGGTCTCATTGGGTTGCGATTGTCGGGTGGATGCCTCGGAGTTTGAGGGGCGGATGATTGTCCTCGATATCCGGCCTAGAGATCCGACTGAGCCCATAAGTACCTCTGTTTCAGACGATGTCGAAGCGGATCGCGGCATGCCCCAGAATACGAGCAGGCCTGCGCCTGCTCTCGGGCTTGGTATATTGCCGGAGCCTTCAGCAAGTCGGCGTGTGGAGGCCTTGCTGCCGCGGTTTTCTCCGGGGGGCAGCGGGATCGGGCTACAGCCAGAGCCGGACGAACCCAACCCGGCGCGTGAGACGCCTGAGGATAGGCAGATCGCCGAGGAATTCGGTCGCGCGCTGGCCGAGCAGCTCGCACAGGGTGCCACGCAAGGAGTGCTTGAGCCAGAGGGACCGATCATCCCACGCCCGCTGCCAACGGAAACTCCGCAATCGGCAGATGCCGATGACAATCGCCCGATGACGGAGGCACCGCCCCTGAGTGCCGAGATGCAGACATCTTCGCCATCACGTGGTTTCGGCGCGTCTTCCGTTCTGCGAATCGGTGGTCAGAGCGCCTGCATTTCAGACGCCCGTTTGGATCTGCCGGGCTGGTTCGGAGCGCAGGGAGAGGCGGGGGCTCTGGCGGCCATGGGGCAACTGCGCACACAGCTTATGGGCGAGTTCGACCGGATCGATCGGCGGGTCCAAAGGGACCTTGCTCAACTCTACATTTCGTTGGGATTTGGCGCCGAGGCACGGGCGCTGCTGCAGCTCGATGACAGCCTGCCCGATCCGCTGCTGATGACGCTTGCGACGCTCAGTGAAGGTGGGCGCGACCCTGCGGGGGTTTTTGCCGGACAAAGCGAGTGCCAAGGTCGGGCGGCGCTCTGGGCATTGCTTGGCGCTCGGGCGCTGCCAAACAACTCCGAGATCGCCGAGGCCGCGATCCTCCGTGCGTTCGAGGAGCTCCCCCAAAGTTTGCGGCGCGCGCTGGGTCCGCGGCTCGCCGAGCGCTTTGCCGAGGAGGGGCGACTCGATGCGGCGCGCAACGTGCTCTCGCGGCTCGGCCGCGCTCTGGGTCGTGTCACCGAAGACATGCGTCTGGCGGCGGCGCGCATCGCACGGGCGTCGGGCGAGCCCGAAGAGGCCGAGGACCTGCTGGCGTCTCTGCTCGCAGCGCCGGGCGAACTGGGTGTCGCGGCGGCGGTCGAAAGCATCGACCTCGCCACCGAACAGGGGCGTTCGGTGGACCCCGGGCTGGTGGACCTCACCGCGGCCTATTCCACCGAGCGACGGACAACCGAGACACGCGCAGGTGTCTGGCTGTCGCATGTGCGTGCGGCGTGGGCGAACGCGGAGTTCGACCGAGCGTTTGAAGAAATTTCCACAGCGGAGGGGGTCGATCCGGACATCCGCCGTCAGGCGCGGAACGAAGCCCTGCGCGCGCTTTCGGAAGAGGGCGGCGACGGGGCCTTCCTGCGCCGCGCGGTAGAGCGGGAAAATATCGCCTTGGCGTCGGCTTATCCGCGCACAGCGGCACTGATGGCGAACCGCTTGCTTGGCCTCGGGCTTCCGGCAGAAGCGGGCCGCTGGCTCGAGGGACCTACACCGCCCGGTCAGGATCGAACCTGGCGCGTTCTTCAGGCGCGGCGTTCTCTTGGATTGCGTAACCCTGAGGAGGCCGAGATCGCGCTCATCGGGCTGCAGGGAGACGACATTCTGCGTCTGCGCGCCGAGGCGCGCGAGATGATGGGGGACTATGACTTCGCTCTGGATGCCTACGAAACTCTTGGCGATGCGGAGGGGGCCGCGCGCCTTGCGTGGCTTGCAGGCGATTTTTCGGCAGTTTCCGAAAGCGGGGATCCCTTGCTTGCCGCCATGGCAGAGCTTTCCGAGCCGGAGGCTGGGGCGGCGGCTTCCGATCTGCCGCAGGAACCATCTTTGTCGCAGGGCAGGGCGCTTGCCGAAAGCGGGCAGACGGCAGTCGAGACGATCCGCGCTTTGCTCGCTCAGACCGCGCTGCCCGATCCATGAGGCCCTGCGGCTTCGGGTCGAAGGCGATTGGGCCAGTTCCACGGGTCGCCGGAGGCGGCAACGATTTCGAAAGGCATCCAGGCTAGAATCGAAGACAGGCGCGGTGCCGGTCATCGTGGAAGATCTGCAGGATGCGGAATGACGGAGACTAAGACACAACACGCTGGCGATTGCGCAACGGATCATGTCGGGCACGGCGATCTTCTCAGTGCGTTCCTAGGGTCAAAGAATGCTGGAAAGGCTCCATCTCACGAAGTGCGGTGTTGCGTTGTGAAGGCGCAGTTTCCCCAGGGCGCCAGCACCCGCCTTATCTATTCGCGCAGTCTCATATGCGTGCGGGGGAACGGGGCGGCGAGGCGTTGGTCAAACGGGCGAGGCGCCATGCGACGAAGCGCCGGGGCCATTCGGGCCGCTCGGCGCCTCTTGTTGGGTAGGCTGGTTCTTTGTGTGGGCCTTCTCGCAGGGCCAGTCACCGCAACTGCTGACACATCCGGCCGTTGCGACAGTGCCGCGCAGCAGGCGGCGCGGGCGACCGATGTTCCGCTCCCGATCATGCGGGCCATCACACGGGTTGAAACCGGTCGCCTCCGCGACGGTGAACTCCAACCTTGGCCTTGGGCGGTAAACCTCGGAGGCGACGGGTATTGGTTCAAGACCGCCCAGGAGGCGCAGCGCTTTGCGGCAACACAGGTGATGCGGGGCCAGCGGAACATGGATATTGGCTGTTTTCAGGTCAACTACCGTTGGCATGGCGATGGGTTCCGCTCCACCGACGAAATGTTCGACCCAAAGGCAAATGCGCTCTATGCCGCAGGTTTTCTGAGCCGTCTGCAGGCGGAACATGGCGATTGGAACGCCGCGGTCGCGGCCTATCATAGCCGGACGCCAAAATACGCGCAGCGATACCTGGCCAGATACCGCGCCGTACTGGCGGGGCTAGAGGGGCAGCAGATGCCCCCCGGCGAACGCGCCACGAAGAATGGATTTCCGCTGTTGCAAGCCGCCGGCGCGGTTCAAAGCCGCGGATCGCTGACACCCCTCGGCCTGGCGCCCCGACCCCTCGTGGACCTGGCAGGCGGATGAGCGCGGCGCGTACCTCTCCCCCTTCCGCGCCGGTCCGCCCAACGGTGCTGTTGGCCGTAGCACTGATGGCGATCATTGTGATGATGATCTTGCCGATGCCTTCCGGTGTGCTCGATCTCGGTCTCGCTGCGTCCTTCGGGCTGGCAATCCTGATCTTCACCGTCACCCTCTTTATCGAGCGGCCGCTGGACTTCTCGTCCTTCCCAACGATCCTGCTTGGCTCACTGATGCTGCGGCTTTCGCTCAACGTCAGCTCAACCAAACTGATCATCGGGCAGGGGCACTCGGGCACCGGTGCCGCCGGCGACGTGATCGAAGGGTTCGCCAATTTCGTGATGGGCGGCAGTGTCTTCCTCGGTCTGGTCGTGTTCGGCGTCCTGATGATTGTGAATTTCGCAGTGATCACCAAAGGCGCGGCGCGTATGGCCGAGGTCGGCGCGCGTTTTGCGCTCGATGCCATGCCGGGCAAGCAACTGGCAATCGACAGCGACATGTCCGCCGGTGCCATCGATCACGCCGAGGCGAAGGCGCGGCGCGAACGCGAACAACAGGAAACGACGTTTTTTGGCTCGCTCGACGGGGCCTCGAAGTTCGTCAAGGGCGATGCGGTCGCCGGGCTGCTGATCACCCTGCTCAACCTCGTCATGGGGATGATTATGGGCATCTTCGTGCATGGGATGGCGCTGGGCAACGCGTTTGAAACCTATGCGATCCTCACCGTTGGCGATGGGCTGGTCTCGCAGATCCCGGCGGTGATCATTTCGATTGCTTCGGGACTGCTTCTCGCGCGGGGCGGCGCCACGGGTGCCACCGATGTGGCCGTTGCCGGGCAATTGGCGCGGCATCCGGCGGCCTTGGGAACCGTGGGCGTGCTGATGGCGCTCTTCGCTCTGGTCCCCGGGCTGCCTTTTGTGCCCTTCATGATTGGCGGCGCGATCCTCGGAGCGCTCGCGTTGCGCATGCAGCGCCGGGCGACGACCCGCGCAGCGGCACCCGATCCAGAGGCTGTCGCCGAGACACCGCGCCCGCAACCGATCGGGGATGTGCTCGATGTGGATGAGATTCACGTCGAATTCGCGCCTGATCTGGTCAATATGGTGCTCGACCCGGGCACCGGTCTCGATATCCGCATCGCCAATATGCGGCGCCACGTCGCGGCGAGCTATGGGCTTATCCTGCCGGAAATCCGCCTGACCGACGCCGCGGCGCGCGCATCCGGCGTTTATGTGATCTTCGTTCATGGGGTCGAAGTGGCGCGCGGCGCGCTCAATCCCGATCATGTTCTGGCACTGGTTCCCGAAGATGCGCAGGCTATGCCCGAGGGGCGCGACGTGAGCGAGCCGGTCTACGGCGCACCGGCGCGCTGGATCCCGCCAGAGGCGCAGGACCGCGCCGCGCTGACCGGCGCCACCATCGTCACCCCTGCGGAAGTTCTGGCCACGCATCTGCTGGAAGTGATCAAGCGCAATTTCGGCAGGCTCCTGACGCTGAAGGCGCTGCGCCGCCTGCTCGACGAAATGGTCTCTCTGTCAGACACCGCACGCGCAGAGGCCAACCGCCGCCTGCTTGACGAGTTGATCCCCGACAAGGTGCAGATCGATACGCTGCATGCGGTGTTGCGCCTTCTGCTCGAGGAGCAGGTGAGCATCCGGAATATGCCCCTAATTCTTGAGGCAGTGGCCGAAACGCGCGGTCAGCAGAGCACCCCCGAGACGATCTGTGAACATGTGCGCCAGCGCCTCGGGTTCCAACTGGTTGCCGAGGTGCGGCGTGAGGATGGAACGATTCCGCTGATTCAGCTCGCTGCGGAATGGGAGGATATTTTTGCCAGTTACCAGGTCGAAAGCGGGCGTGGCGGCCTTGATGTGGCGCTGCCGCCCGACACATTCGAGGCGCTCACGCGCGGTATTTCCGACGAGGTCGGCAGCGCCAGCGGACGCGGCATCTATCCGGCATTGGTCACCTCCTCCCGGCGTCGCCGCTTCCTGCGTACGATCACGGCGGCCAAAGGTCTGGCGACACCGGTCCTGTCGTTCGAGGAGATCGGGCTCGAGGCGCGCCCGGCGCTTGTCGGTCTGGTGACCACCGCGCCCTCTGCTGGTTCAGAAAGCGCAGGGTCTGCGTCACCCGGCCCGGTCGCGGCATGATCGCGCTCGAGTCGCTTGTGCACTCAGGGGGCCAGGCACTTTGGCTCGGAGTGCTGGTGCTGTTGCGTGTCGGTGCGGCGCTCTTTGCGCTGCCGGGACTTGGCGAGACTTGGATTCCGGTCAGTGTTCGACTGGCGCTCGCGGTTTTGCTCTCGCTCGCGATTTTTCCGGCGGTCAGCAGCACTCTGCCAGCCGGCCCAGCTTCCCTGCCTGTGCTCTTACGGGCGTTGGCGACAGAGACCGTGACCGGGCTGTTTCTCGGCTTGGTGCTGCGGCTCTTTGTTTTCGCAATCCAGACCGCCGGCACCATCGCCGCTCAGGCCACTTCGCTGTCGCAGCTATTGGGCAATGCCGCGGCGGAGCCGATGCCGGCTCTCGGTCATGTGCTCAGCGTGGCGGCACTGGCGCTGCTGATGGTTACCGGTTTTCACGTGAAGGCGGCGGGGTACCTTATTCTCTCATACGATCTTTTGCCGCCACTGCGATTTCCCGACCCGGCGGCGCTCGCCGGGTCGGGCCGCAAAGAGGTCGGTCGCGCCTTCGCGCTGGCTTTCTCGCTCGCCGCACCATTCGTCATCCTCTCGGCCCTCTACAACCTGACGCTTGGTTTCATCAACAAGGCGATGCCGCAGCTCATGGTGGCCTTTGTTGGCGCCCCGGTGATCACGCTCGGCGCCATCGCGCTCTTGGGCCTTGTGGCGCCGGTGTTGCTGGCCGCGTGGGTGGCCCAGTTCGACGCATTTCTCGCCCGTCCATTCCGGTAGTCGCGGATGGCACAGGACGACAGCGCCGAGAAAAGTCACGAGCCATCCCAGCGCAAGCTGAGCGAGGCCCGCCGCAAGGGCGAAATCCCGCGCGCCCCGGATCTGCTCACCGGAGCGGGGTATCTTGGGCTGATGCTTGTGGCACTGGCGGTGGGGCCCATGGCGCTGCAAGATCTCGGACGGATCTTGGTTGCGCTGGTCGACCGTCCGGAACCCATGGCGGCGCTACTGCTTGACGGATCCGCGCTATCTGCGGTCGGGGGCTTAATGTACGCGGTGCTCATTGCTGTGCTGCCGTGGCTTCTTGTGCCGGCGGTGACCGTTCTTGCGGTTTTGTTCGCGACGCGCGGGCTGGTCTTCACCCCTTCCAAACTGGCGTTCAAAGCCGCCCGGATGTCACCACTTGAAAATGCGCGCAACAAATACGGGCGCCGTGGGCTTTTCGAGTTCTTCAAGAGTTTCGCGAAACTCGGCCTTTACTCGGCGGTGCTCGGCGTCTTCCTGTCGTCCCGCCTCGCGCGGATCGCGGCAAGCGCGGCGCTGCCTGCGGGCGAGGCGGCGCTGCTTCTGGTGACTCTGCTGCGCGATCTTCTGGGGCTCGCAGTGCTGGTGGCGCTAGCGCTCGGGCTGCTCGATCATCTTTGGCAGCGCGGCGAGCATCTGCGCCGCAACAGGATGTCGCAAAAGGAATTGCGCGACGAACATAAGGAAGCGGAAGGCGATCCAATGTTTAAGCAGCAGCGTCGGGCGCGGGCGCAGGAAATTGCGCTCAACCAGATGATCGCGGACTTGCCCAACGCGGATGTCGTGATCACCAATCCGACACATATCGCCGTTGCGCTGCGGTGGGATCGTGCGCCGGGCACCGCCCCGGTCTGCATTGCCAAAGGTCAGGACGAGGTGGCTCGGCGTATCCGCGAAATTGCCATCGAACATGGCGTGCCGATCCATGCCGATCCGCCGACAGCGCGCGCGCTGCACGCAACAGTCGAGATCGGCGCGCAAATCGCCCCCGACCTATATCGCCCGGTGGCTGCGGCCATCCGCTTTTCCGAAGAGATGCGCGCTCGGGCGCGGCAAAGGGGCTGGCGACGCGACAAGAGGACCGAAGAATGAGCTCGCCCGACAGGGAATTGCTTCATATCACAGCGCTGCTGCGCGACCGTGCGCTGGTACGCTATCGCGCCGACCTTGAGGCCGAGGCAGCGCTGCGGCAAGAGCGCGCGCAGATCGATGGCCTGAGGCAGTCGGCGCTGCGGGAGGATTTGACGCCCGGCGTACGGCAGGCACTGGGGTTGAACGGTCTGTGGCAGGGCTGGTTGATGCAAAGGCGCACGGAGCTTCAGATCGGTATCGCGCAGGCTCGGGCGGGGCAGGGGTATACCGGCGCGGCCGCTCAGGCGGCTTTTGCGCGGGATGAGGCGGCGCGGACCTTGGCTGCTCGGGCGAATTTGGCGCGCCGGGCAAAAAGGCTCGCTGCGGAGGAGCGCTCACTGGAAGATCTGGCACGGTTGCGGCTGTGGCACGGCGGTGGGTGAGGCGCCTCAGTTGTCTTGCCGGGCGATGTCGGTGATCAGAACGTCATGTAGCTGCCCTCCGAGCAGGTTTCGCCCTGTCTCGAACAGCACCCTGCGCAAAGCATCCATCCGCGCGGTCTGGGTGAAATTCCCGTCAAAACCGCCGATATTGGCGTGATCGAACAGCGCACGCAGAAAGGCGTCACGCAGCTTGGGTTCCTGTTCGAAGATTTCTGCGGCGCTTCCTGTGGGCACTTCGAGTGAAATAGACAGAACGACCAGCGCGCCCACGCGGGAGTCCTCGACCACGGGGACGACGAACTGATTGTTGAGCTTCACATATTCTGTATCGCCCGCCTCCGCCCCGTGACCGTCTGCACCGTGGTCTGCCTCAGCCTGATGTTCGTTCCGGGGCGTCTCGACAGAAGCTCCTGCCGCGCCGTCATGCCCGGCAGCTTCCGTTTCGTCATGACTCTCTTGCTCCTGCGCAGCGTGGTCCTGAGGGACGGGCGCCAGAAATATCCCGGCACCGATGCCGGCGGCAGTACCGATCAGTGCGAGCAGAACGGGTAGGAGCTTTTTCATTGGCCCTCCTCAGAACGGCAGGATCATCTCGAGCACCTGCTGACCGTAGCGGGGCTGTTGCATGTCGCTGATCTGTCCGCGCCCGCCATAGGCGATCCGGGCAGAGGCGATCTTGTCATAGGTGATCTCATTCTGCCGGGTGATGTCCTCGGGCCGGACGAAACCTGAGACCTGCAGGTCGCGCAGTTCGAAGTTCACCCGAACCTCCTGCGAGCCGGTGATCTCCAGCACGCCATTGGGCAGAACCCGCGTGATCGTCGCGGCCACACGCAGGGTGAGCCTTTCCTGACGCCGGACCGATCCGTCGCCACTGGCGTTGCTGGAACTGCCGATGTCGACCGCGTTGCCGAGCGTGGCCCCTTCGGGAAGTTTTGGATCTTGTCGCTGGGGGATGCCGAAAAGCTGCGGAATCCCGAGGCTTTCCGAGGCAGAGCGCGAGCGATCCGTGGCGTTCGATATCTCGGCCTGCTCGTCAATTTCGATGACAACGGTGAGGATGTCGCCCGCCTGCATCGCGCGCCGGTCGCCAAGGAGCGAACTGCGGCCGCCATCCCATAGCGAGGCGTGATCGCTGACGCGAAGCGGCAGGCCCGTGGCTGGCACAGCTGAATAGGCCATGGCGGCGTGTTCCTCGCCATCGTTCTTTGGTGTGAAGCCGGGTGCCTTGCCCAGATGGTCTATCCGCTCGCAGGCGCTTATGGCGACAAGCAGCAGAAGAAAACTCGGGAGCCTTGAATTAATGCGCATGGATCACTCCGGAGAAACGTCAATCAGGCCCGAGGGCCCGACGGTGCCGACGAGCATGTTTCGCGACGAAAGGTTCATCACGCGGACCTGTTCTCCGGCGCGGGCGCGGCCCATGGCGCGGCCCTCGGCGCTGATCCGCAGACCCCCGCGGGCATAGATGAGCTCGACGATCTGGTTGCGTTCGATCAGCGCTGGTTCTGTCAGCGCCGCGGCCATCAGCGGTTGACCGGCGTAAATGGCGCTGCGGCTTTCTCTGCCTATGGCCGCGTCGAGGCTACGCACTGCGCCGTTGATCTGCTTGGGATCGAGACGCACGGCGTCGGCCTCGATGATCTGCTGAGCGCGGATGGTACGGGTCGCGACGACACTCTCGGCTTGGGCGATCTTGGGACCTGCCGACGCGGCGAAGACAATTGTGAGAAGGGCAAGATACGAGCGCAGCATGTCAGCGCACCTGTACCGTTGCGCCAAGCATCTGATCGGCGGCGGTGATCACCTTTGAGTTAAGCTCGTAGCCCCGCTGTGCCTCGATCAGTTCGGTGATTTCATAGATCGGATCGACGCTGCTTTCTTCAAGATAACCCTGCCGCAGCATTCCCAGACCGTCGATCCCAGGGGTGCCTTGCAGCGGCGCGCCGGAGGCTTCGGTTTCGGTAAAAAGGTTGCTGCCGATCGCCTCGAGACCGCGCGGATTGGTGAAGCCGACGAGGGTAAATTGCCCCAGCAACTGCGCGTCGACCTGATTGTCGAAATAGGCGTAGACCTCGCCCTCTTGGTTGATCGAGATGCTCTTGGCATCGTCGGGAATGGTGATGTCGGGCGCGATGGGCAGTCCTTCAGAGGTGACAATCACCCCCTCGGCGCTGCGTTTCAGCCCGCCGTCCCGGGTGTAGGCGGGAATGCCCGAAGGCAGGGTCACCTCAAGGTAGCCCTGACCTTCGATCGCGACGTCCAGATCGCCGCCGGTGGCCGAGGAACTGCCCTGCGCGAGGTTGACCGACACCGCAGACGGCCGCACACCGAGGCCAAGCTGCACGCCGGTGGGCAGCATGGTGCCATCCGAGGCGCTGATGGTTCCTGCACGGTGCAGCTGCTGGTAGTGCAGATCGGCAAATTCCGCCCGCCGCGCATTGTAGCCTGTGGTGCTCATGTTCGAGAGGTTGTGCGATATCACCTCGACCCGCATTTGCTGGGCACTCATACCTGTGGCGGCAATTTTCAGGGGGCGCATGGGCGGTCTCCATCAGCTGAAAAGGGTCTTTATGGCGCCAAGCTGGCGTTGGTCCTCGCGGTCGAGGAAGCTCTGGCCAAGTTCGTAGGCGCGCTGCACCTCGATCATCCGGGCAAACTGCAAGATAGGGTCGACGTTCGAGGACTCTAAAGCGCCTTGGGTGAGTTTAGGTGCGGCGACCTGCTCGGCCCCGTCGGGGGCACGGAACATCGTGGCCCCATCGCGTTCGAGGCTTCCGCGGTCGGGCGGCGCGACGACACCGATCTGCCCGATGGGCTGACCGTCACTGCTGATCGTGCCGTCCTGCGCGATGGCGAGATCCGCAGCACCGGGGGGAATGAACACGGGCCCGCCGCCGGCGCTCATCACCGGATGGCCGTCGTGGCTGACAAGATCGCCTTGCGCACTGGTGGTGAAGGCGCCGTTGCGGGTAAGACGCTCGCCCGCGGGGGTCTGCAGCATGAAGAAGCCCTCCCCCTCGATGGCGAGATCGAGAGGCGCGCCGGTGCGGGTGATGCTGCCCTGCGCGAAGGAACTATTGCGCACATGTGCGGCGCTCATCGACACAGAGCCGCCAATTGCGGTGGGCCTGATGTACTCGGAAAAAATCAGGCCCTGCTGGCGGTATCCTGTGGTGCCGGCATTGGCGACGTTGTTCGCGATGAGTTGCATCTCGCGCATCAGACCGCGCTGGCGGGAGAGGATCGTATAGCCGGTGATTTCCATCTCAGCCTCCGGTGACCAGCGGGATGATCCGCGTCTGAAAGAAGGCGACCAGTGTTTCCGTCATGAAGCTCATGGACGCCCAGAAGACGAGGATGATGGCGAGCAGTTTCGGCACGAAGGTCAACGTCATTTCCTGAATCGACGTGAGGGCCTGAAACAAGCCGACGCCGACGCCAGCCAGAAGCGCGGCGGTGAGGATCGGCAGGGAGGTGACCGTGGCGACCCAAAGGCCCTGTCGAAGCGTGTCGAAGAAGAGCGTTTCCGTGAGCATGGGTCAGACCGGCATCCGCAGCAGTTCCTGATAGGCCTCCACGACTTTGTTGCGCAGGGTGACGACCGTCTCGACGGCCAACTCGGACTGGGCGAGCGCTTGAACAAGCGCATGCGGGTCCGCATCGCCCGTCATTGCCGCCTGTGCGGTGGATTCAGCTGTGCGGAGAGTTTCGGTGAAATCCTCTGTTGCCGAGGCAAGCTGCGCGCTCGGAGAGTTAGCGCTGGGATCGGGATCGGTCGCAGGCCGGGACGCCGCATATTGCTGCGCGGCAAAGAGCGATCGGACATCCATTCTGAATTCCTTTCACGATTGATGTGTTGGTGTCATGCGTTCGCCTCCGGCTCTTCAGTGCGGCGGCGCGAGGGGGTGGCGATTGGTCAGCGCCGCAGCAGGTCGAGCAGACCGGAGGACATCTTGCGGGTCTGTTCAAACATCCTCAGATTTGCCTCGTAGCTGCGCTGCGCTTCGCGGGCGTCAGCGATCTCGATCAACAGATCGACATTGGACCCTTCGTAGTGCCCGGTGGCATTCGCCAAGGGATGGTCGGGGTCATAAATCTGCGGCCGCTTGCTTTGATCGAGAGAAACCCTTCCCGGGCGCACCATGGCAAGCGTGGATTGCGGATTGGGGTCTGCCTCGAAGGGGAGTGTCTTGCGCCGGTAGCCCGGTGTGTCGGCGTTTGCGATATTCTCGGCCAGCGTGCGAAGCCGGAGGGATTGCGCCTTCAGTCCGCTGGATGTGACGGAGAGGGCGTCAGCAAAAGCGCTCATTGCAGGCTCCTTTCTGTGTCTGCTGCGCGATTTTTGTGCCGTGTTGGGGGCGCTGTGGGGCTAGAGATCCGGTTGATCTGGCGGGTGTTTTCCAGGCGCGGGGTACAGCTCTAACTCCCAAGGCTGGCCCGCAGTATCGTGAGGTTCGATCGGTAGATCGCCAGAGCCTTGTTGTGGGCCCGAAGTGCATCCACCGCAGTGAGCATTTCGGTCTCCAGCGAGACGGTGTTTCCGTTCGGGTCCCAACTGCCGCGTCTTTCGATCAGGTTTGGCGCCTCGTGTGGGCTCAATCCAGCCGTGTCCCCAATCAGCCCGGCCTGACGATTGGCAGAGGTCGGGAACAGGCCTCCTCCCAAGGGTTGACCGTTCAAGTGTGCTCCTCGAGAGGCCTGCATGGCGGTACGCGGATGCCTGAGGCTCTCGACGAAATCCGGTGGATCTACCCCACGGTAGCCGGGCGTATCCGCATTCGCGATATTCTGTGCACTTGCGGCCTGTCGCAGGCCCGCGTGGCGGGCCATGGCGATGGCGGTTCGAAACACGTCCAGATTCTGGAACATCGGGGCTTCTCCCTCGATTGGCTTCAATCAAGGCTTAACGGTGATTCCTTTAGAAATGGTTTGAGACGCATGAAGGGATCGCCCGATGGACGAGAGCGAGATTTCCAGCCTCCGCCAGCGGATCGCGGACGTGCAGCCGGTGCGTGCGGTGGGGCGTGTGCGCTCTGTCGAAGGGACGGTGATCTGGGTGCGTGGTCTGGCGCATCTGGCGCGTATCGGTGATCGGCTGCGGCTATACCGCAGCGGTGCACCGCTGGAGGGCGAGGTTCTGCGCATCCGCGACGATCTGGTGGCCATGCTGCCCGATGATGGGTCTGATGGCGTTTCGCAGGGTGATCGGGTCGCGGTTCTGGGGCAGCCGGGGTTGGCGCCGGCGGACAGTTGGATCGGCCGCGTGATTGACCCTTACGGCGCGCCGCTGGACGGTTTGGCGATCAGTCCGGGGCCACAGCTGCGCGCGGTGCGCAGGGGGCCTCCTGCGGCGGCGGAGCGGCGCGGCCTTGGACCGCGACTGGCGACCGGTCTGGCCGTGTTCGATACGCTCTTGCCGATTGTCCGGGGACAGCGGATGGGGCTGTTTGCGGGCTCGGGTGTGGGGAAATCGCGGCTTTTGGCGGCGCTTGCGCAGGGGATGACGGCAGACGTGGTGGTGCTGGCGTTGGTTGGCGAGCGTGGTCGCGAACTACATGATTTCGTGCAGAATGTTCTAGGTCCCGAGGGGATGGCCCGCACCGTGATCGTGGCGGCAACCTCGGACCGGTCACCGCTGGAACGCCGGCGCTGCGCTATGGCAGCTATGACCGTGGCTGAGCATTTTCGCGACCGGGGAAAGCAGGTGCTTTTGCTTGTGGATTCCATCACCCGGTTTGCCGAGGCGCACCGAGAGGTGGCCATCGCCGCGGGGGAACTCCCCGCGCTGCGAGGGTTCCCGCCCTCGACTGCGCATCAGATCATGCGGCTGGCCGAACGTGCCGGGCCCGGTGTTGGGCTGTGCGGGGACATCACTGCGGTTTTTCAGTCCTCGTTGCAGGATCGGACATGGAAGAACCCATTGCCGATATCCTGCGCGGTGTATTGGATGGGCACGTGGTGCTAAGCCGTGAGATCGCCGAGCGCGGGCGGTATCCCGCGATAGATGTGCTGCGCTCGGTCTCGCGGAGCCTGCCGGAGGCCGCGAGCGCTTCAGAAAACCACCTTATTCTGACGGTGCGCAAGCTGCTCGGAGCCTATGACAGATCCGAAGCAATGATCCGCGCCGGACTGTATCGTGAGGGAGAGGACCCGGTTCTAGATCGAGCTATTCGGGTGTGGGAAGGTTTGGATTTGTTCATGACCGAGAGCGCCCCCAACGGCCCGGCTGCAGCCTTTTCCCGACTTGAGCTCCTGCTTCGTCGGGCCGAGGCGGGCAACACTGGACGAAATGCCCCTCGCTCCGCTCAGGGATTGGGCACAGGTAGGCAGGGGGCTTCGGGTTCGGTAGATTTGGCTCAGGGCAAACTCGATCAAGGTGTTTCGAAGCGGGACCCTTCGGGGCAAGGCGCCCGAAAGCTCGGTATGTGATCGTGAAGTTCGCAGGTCAGCGCCTCAGAGTTCATCCCAACGCGGCAGGCTCTGCAGCATCGTTAGGGCGATCTGGCCACGTCCTGCGACGTTGATCTCTTTCACCTGCTCCTGCAGCAGATAGGTCTGCACGATTGTGTCGAGGTTTTCATCCGTCGAAAGTTCAGCGAGGTCGCTGGTGCCGAAACGGGCGCTGGCCTTGTCCTTGAAGATGTCCAGCTGCTGGTCGATATCGAGCTGTCCCAAAGCGCTGGGCAGGCCGAGCGCCCCCTCGAAAACCGTGCGCAATGGCTGATCGCCCATGATGCGAAACCATTTGGTGTCGTTCGGGAGATCGGTTGCGCCGATCTCGGGTAGGTTGCGCTGCAATGAGAGGGCGAGGCGAAGGGCGTTGTCCTGCTCCCCCACCGCGACCTCAAATTGCTGCGCGCGGTACTTCGATACGATGATATCGGCAAACCCCTCAGTCTGCGTCAGCGGACCATCTGCGCGGTCGAAGCCAAAGCTGCGGGAAAATGCCTTGTAGCGCTCATCCGCGAGGTTGTTTGCGAGGGAATCCGAAGCGCTTGTTCCCTCTTCTAAGAGCTTTCGGACGAAGAACTTGCTGTCGATGTCGTCCTGCAAGCCAAATGCGCCGAGAGCGACACGCAGGAGACGGCGGTCGGCCACCAAATCTTCGGCGCTGGTGATCGTGCCGATGGTCTGAGCGAAATAATCGGTTTCGCGGACAAGGTTTGGGGCCTTGTCAAAGCTCGCACGCTGCAGTTCGCCAGTATTTTGCAGGAACTGCCATGCGACGAGGCCTCGACCTGTGATGATTGGCTGAAAACTCATGCGCGTCCTGCGGCAAGCAGCCGGTCCTCTCTTGGGATGAGCGCCCGCAGGGATTTCAGGCATTGATAGAATTGTTCATCCAGCAGCGCCTCCGTCGCCCGGGTGAGCAGAGCGCGACTGTCGGGATCAGTGAGAATTCGGCTTAACTCCTCAATGTTGCGCAAAAGCTGGCTGCAGGCCTCTTCCGGGGCCGCGTCCCCAGTGAGCAGAAGCTGCGCTGCATAGCATAGGCGGCGCACGGGGGTGCAGGCCTCTTCCGGATGAATCGCGTCCTTGAGGCGCAGAATATTTGCGCCGGGTGTCATGATGGATAACTTGCTGCGGCGGTCGCCATTTTCGACCACCGCGCCATTGATAAGCAACCGCTCATGCGGACCGAGCTTCAGGACCAGCCCGCTCATTGCAGGGGTGCCCTTTTAGAACTGCGTGCCGATGTTGCTCCGGGAGAGGGGGATGGCTTTGCCGGAAGTTGCTTGAGGCCGGCGAGGATCGCACTGTTGATCTCAATCAAAGGTGCCAGCTTGGCCTTGCGGGCAAGGACCTTGGCCGTGTGAAGTTGCACAAATTCAGAGAGATAGAATATTCGTGCGCGTAGATCCTGAGGCAATTTGTTGTCGCTGTCGGCCACGTCCACGGCGAGCGTAGTCCAGAGTTGACGGTTGTCGTGCAGCGCGGCAACAAGCGCTGGGTAGCTTCGCGGGCCTGCCTCTGCCGCCGCCTTGATGCGATGTGTGACGCGCGCGATGAGATCGTATTCGATCGCGCGCTCGGTCCGTGTGCTTGAATTCGAAAGCGCATAGGCGCGCCGTGCCATGAGCTGTGCATTCATGACGAGCCCCTTCATTCTGGGTGCTGTGCCGTCCATCCTGGCGGAAAGCCGGGGCCGGAGGGGCCGGCCCCGAGCGGTTCAAATCAGCGGAAGAGCGACAGGAGGGATTGTGGCGCCTGATTGGCGATCGACAGCGCCTGTACGCCAAGCTGCTGTTGAACCTGCAGGGCCTGCAGCCTTGCCGAGGCTTCCTCCATATCCGCGTCCACCAGCGTACCGATCCCCGATTTCAGCGCGTCGGTCAGGCCTGAGATGAACTCGGTCTGGGTCTCGATGCGGCCCTGTGTGGAACCGAAGGCTGCAGCGGAATCGATTGCGGTTTGGATCAGTCCCTCGACCTGGTCGAGCGCCGAGTCGACACCCGATTGCGTGGTCACATCAAGATTGCTGAGCTGCTCAAGTTTGCCGCCGATCGTATTGCCCTCGGAGGCGTCGACCGACGACATGGTCACTGCGATTGTGTCGGTCGCGTCGGTGACGGTCGAGGTGAAAGTCAACGTGTCGCCAGAGACCGTCGCGTCGACCACGTCGGTGTTCAGCTCGTTCTCGGCCATGAAGCTCTTGAATGATGCATGCAGACCCTTGGCGACATCCGCAGCTGTATCGCCTTCGCGCGCGACGTAGACAATCGAAAGCGCGGGCGCTTCAGCTGCTGTCGGGCCGGCGGCGGTGGTCTCGCGATAATCGGTTTGGGTGAAGCTCGAATTGTCAGCATCGGTGCCGAAGACCGTGAGAGTATAGCCGGTGCCTGCTTCGAATCCGCTGTTGGTCGCGCCGACATCGATCGTGTCTGTCTGCGTGGCAGCCAAAGACACGCTGTCCACAGAGGCGGTCAGTGCGGTCGCGGCGACGGTGCCTGCGATGGCGGCAGCGCCGGTGCCGAGATCCTGCTTTCCGACGTTGATGTCAGAGGCGGCGACACCTGTGACCGAGCGATCGAGCGACGCAAGTACGTTGATGCTGCCCGATCCTTCGGTTTCTTCGATGTTCGACAGAAGGTTGAGACCGTTGAATTGCGCGGCGCTGACCACGGCGCCGATCTGGCCGCGCAGCGCGTCGATATCGGCCTGAATCTTGGCGCGATCGACGTTCTCTTCCTGCGCGGCGACGATTTTGCCCTTCACGTCGGTCAGAAGTTCGGTCACCGTCTCCGCCGCTTGTCGCGCGACAGCGACAGTGGACTGGCCGAGATTGAGACTGTCAGAGATGCCTTTGAAGCCCTTCACGTCGGCTTCCATCACCTTGGAAATAGCCCAAACTGCGGCGTTATCCTTGGCATTGGCCACGCTTTTCCCGGTGGAAATCTCTCCCTGAGTCGTCGCGAGGTTCATATTGATCGATTTCAGCGTCTGCAGCGCGACCATCGCGCCGTTGTTCGTCAGGATGCTAGACATAGTTTATTCGTCCTTGGCTTGGGCGCTTTGCGCCATTTTCCATCGGCCGCCGGGACCTAGCCGCGGCAGCCCATTCGGACGTCGTTCTGACGAAGCAGTCGGGCGCCATGTCCCGCTGCGCCATCCAGCTTGGATGCGGTGTCACGCTAACCTTGAGGGTCTTAAGACAACGCTAAATCGCCTGAGGCTCTCGATGATAACATCTGGACTGAACAGCTAAAATTTCTTGAAAACGCCTTGCGTCTCCGAGGGCCCGATCTGTGTCTTTCGTCCCGAAGGGCCATAGGTGTCCATACGACACAACAGTTCTTGCCGAGAGTCGATCCGCGCCGACACCTCGGCCAGGCCGCGCAATGAGGCCTCAAGAAGCCGTTGATTTCGGCGCAGCGCTGCGGCAAGCTCCGGTGCGCGCCGCAAAAGAGCGGGGTCACTCAAGCATTGCCTCAAATGCTCTTCCTTGAACTTCGTTAGCTCTTCAAGTGCTTCCAAGTTTCCACTCAGTAGAGTCCGTTTCTCTGCGTCGAGGAGAGACAGAAGCGCAGCGATCATACTTTGGGAGTGCGCGGCCTTTCCGACTTTGCGCGATGACCCGGTCATGTTCGGAAGGTGTCGACGGGAAGCACTGTCAGCGCTTCGGAGAGCTGGGCCGCGTACGCCTCGCGCAGGAACGATGCGAACTGCGCTTCGCCCGAACCGCCCCCAAAGGCACTGCGCGCCGTGAATACACCAGAGAATTTCAGCATCTGGGACAGATAGAGCTGATTCAGATGGGCGCTATCGGGCTTGGAAGTGTGAGATATCGGCTGCAAGATCTTGGTGTCCTTCGTCTGAGGTGGCTTGCGAAGTATATAAAATGGAGCCGGTAAAGTATTTCTTATCATTGGTGTTTTATCTACTGGGGGAACCTCAGAAGGCCATGATTGGAAATGACACAATTCTC
The DNA here is from genome assembly GCF_056161345.1 of Salipiger sp. ABF4_146. Taxonomy (NCBI): domain Bacteria; kingdom Pseudomonadati; phylum Pseudomonadota; class Alphaproteobacteria; order Rhodobacterales; family Roseobacteraceae; genus Salipiger; species Salipiger sp. ABF4_146. The sequence continues at coordinate 333,689 of NZ_JBSWYX010000003.1, forward strand.
GATTTCGAGTAGGGGCTCTCTTGTTGATGCTCTCACAGAGGCTTTCGACTCCGCGCCCGGAGCGTCGCCACCGGCTGCGCCGGAGGGGAAGATTTTCGAAGACATTTTTTTGGAGCTTTCATCCATTGTGAAGGTGCAGGTGGAGTCTAAGGTAGATTGGGGCCTGAGAGTTAAAGGCGCTGCTACCGAGTCACTCAATCTGGGAGGTGCCACCCCGGCACAAAGTTTCAGTAAGAGAGAAGATAAAGATAGCCGTTTGCCGGGCGAGGGTCTGCTGAACCAGGAAAACCGTACACCACTAAGCGTGAGCGAGAGCCCAGAGATATATGTCCAAATGTCTTCAGAGTCTGGCGATTTTCTACTGCGCAGCGTGGATTTAGACAAGATACGAAACATTCAGCGGTATGAATTCTACAGCTACCAATTTGGTTTTGCGAGTGGTGAGTTGGATCCGTTTGCGTTCAAAGTGGATCAGTACTCTTCGGAACTTATTGACGAAATTTTTAGTGCTGAGGGTGAGTCGGAGGTTTCAAGAATTGAAATTTCTGCGAATAACTTCGATCTAAGTTCTTCTCAAGAGCATCAATTCCTTGGGTCTTTCGATATTTTTGATTCTATAGGGTATTCAAGAGATGAGGGCTTATCTGATGGTGTGCCAGTTGAGGAAATTTCGGAGGATCATAAATTAAAGCATTTAGGCGCAACTGAGGAGCGGTCTCGGCCAATACCGCGAATTGATTTTAGCGACCAAGACGCAGAAGAAGCCCGGAACCAGAAGTCTGCTGTGTCGGGAACCTCGAATTTAGAAAGCCTTTCGTTCGATAGGGCGGATTCGAGCCGACCTATATATTCTCCGCCCATACCGTCCATTTGGGTACAGCTAGGCACCTCTGGAAGTCTAGCGGAGGACCCGCAAGATGCGCTTCATGCCGGGCTTGAACCGCAGAATCGGACGCCAGTCTTGCTTAACTCGCAAACGCAAGCGGCGTTGGCTCTTATCCCGGTTGAAACGCCTATTCCTTCTTCATTGAGAACAGTCGAAGAGCCTGCGGGCTGGGCGGGAATGTTCTTGGACGATGCTGTCGTCGCACAAAAGCTTCCGGAGGAAGCAAGACTGTCAGCAGAGGCTCCGCTTATGCAGCAAAAAAATGTATCGCCCTCTCAAACGGAGGCGATTTCGCGTCAAGAGGATCAACTCTCCCGAGCGCCACAAAGCGTATTGATTGGCAGTGACGTTTTCAGCCAAGAAACGAGCGGAGTGACGAGGGCAGCCGAATCTGTGTCTCCCAGTCAATTCAGACCTAGCTTCGTAGGTCAGAGAGCGACTGTTCGGGTAGAGAGCGCGCTGCCGTCAGATGAGGCGCATGCCATAGCTCGCAGGCCTCCGTCGGCCGCGCAGAACAAGCTGACCGGAAGCGCAATTGGCGCGTGGTCAAAACCTCAACCTAGCCAGGATTCTCACTCAGGTGCCGTACACATGAGGCAGCCACCCGTCGAAGTGGCGGGTCCCTCGAGCGTCTTTTGGGGAACCGAAGCATTGGAAACGCCCGAGGAAACGAACCACTCCGAGGGTAAGGGGCGAGGTACTCCGCGGCTTTCTGAGTGGCTTGAGGGCGCGTTACCGCGCCCGCACGTCGCGGGTTCTAAGGCAATGTGGAGCGAGGCCATAACGCGAATCGGCCGTCAGCCCATCGACGCTGGGCAGGGGCTATACGTGCCATCCCCGAATGAGCAACGTGTTGAACTTATACATCGCCCGCCCTCCGCGGTCAGATTGAAAGCTATGGTGAGGCTACAGGAAGACTCTTCGGAGTCAGCGAGACTGCAAGAAACGGCACGAAATCGGATCGCAGCGGTCGGTTCGGAAGCTTTCAGCATCCCGAAGAGTAAATATATACCAAAGACTTGGAATTATTTGGCTCGTCCGGATGTTGCGCTATCCGAGGTCACAGACGTTACGACACCGCCCACCGAAGCGTCAGGTTCAGAGGACCCAGATGGTCCCACCCCCGCCGGTCAGACTGGTGTCGTTATCCAGAAGGCTGAGCCTCGGCAGAGCGCCCCGCTCGAAAAGGTCGAAACGGTTCTCGGATACGGACGGCTCCCGCATAGACAGGAGATCGCGGAAGGGAGGGACCACAACATACCGCCGACCGCCTATCAGCGATTTGACGAGGGTGCCCAGATCGCGGCTACGACGCCCAAAGAGCCTGAGGTAGCGACAGGGGCTCTACAGCCGGAGGGTAAGCATCGCGACATACCGATGTTTGGCGGCGCTGGCGGGCGGCAGTCTCAAGACACGGTCACGCGATCGGAAGGCGTTGATGCGCGGAGGGGCGCGCGCTCTGATAGTCGAGACCTGCCAAGGCGAAGTGAGGCAGTACCACCAGCGCAGCGCCGTTTCGAAAATGCCGGTGTCGCGACGGCGCAGCCAGCTGCGGTGTTTGGGACAGATAGCGCGCCCATCGAGGAGCGTTCCGGCCATTCAGGGCCGGAGAAGAAGGAAGCATCACTAGAGATGCCTCTACCCGCGGCACCATCGGCGGGGTCGCCGGCGCAGCCGGTGCTTAAGGAGGCGTCACCGATTCCCCGCACAACTCCGCCACCCGCGCAACAGATTGCGGAAGCGGTTTCCGCCGCCGGTGAGGGGAGGATCGACTTGCGTTTGGAGCCGGAGGAGCTTGGCCGGGTCAGCTTCAACGTGAAGCACTCAGAGCACGGGATCAGCCTGCATATCACTGCGGACCGCCCCGAGACGCTCGACCTTCTGCGGCGGCACGCTGACCAGCTTTCGCGATTTCTGAGCGACACCGGCTACCAGAACAGTAGTTTCACCTTTTCCGGCGGTCGGCAGGACCGCCCTCCGGTCCCCAACCGTCACCGGGGCACGGCGGAGAGCCATCTTCCGGCGCAGCCCCCCGCGGCGATGGTCATTCAGTCTGCTGCTCGGGGGCAGGCGGACGAAGGACTTGATCTCCGACTTTGAAACAGCACTGGCAAAGGGGCCACTATGGATATTGTTGCGACGACCCAAGCGCAGTCCAGGACCGCGTCCTCGGAGGCGACACCGCAAGCGGCCGATGATGCGGCGCTCAGCGGTGATTTTGAGACCTTCCTGAAAATGCTGACGACCCAAGCGCAGAATCAGGACCCGTTCAATCCTGTCGATGCCACAGAGTACGCCTCTCAGCTTGCGAGCTTTTCGACGGTGGAGCAGCAGGTCCAGACCAATGAGCTGCTGACCGAGCTGACGATTCTGGCAGCGGGCAGCGGGATTCAGCGTCTTGCGGGTTGGATCGGGATGGAAGCGCGCACTCCGGGCGCGGCCTATTTTGAAGGAGCGCCGGTCGAGCTTTTCACCGAAGTTCCCGAAGACGCTCAGTCCGCGGTGCTGGTCATCCGAGACTCGAGCGGCATACTTCGCAATCGCCTGACGATGGAGCCGGAAACCAACAGCTACATTTGGGACGGAACGGACCTGTCTGGGGCGAAGGTTCCCGAGGGGCTTTACGATGTTGAACTGGAGATCTACCGGGACGACGCGCTCGAGGAAACGCGAGATGTCTCGGCCTATGTTCGGATCGAGGAAGTCGCGCAGACCGACGTAGGGAACACGGTCACGTTACGCGGCGGCGCGGTGCGGGATGCTGCGGACGTCAATGGGCTGCGTCTTGCGGAGGGATAGCATCAGTGGCGACCCGGCGTGTTGGAAGAGGCCGGTTTGGCAGGCGATGCGTGCGGAGGGTCGCGGAGCAGGCGAGCACGCCCACCGCAGCTGCAGCCTGAGAATGGCCCGCACAAAGCGGGCCTGTTCAAAGCAAAATCAGAGGATCGACATCAAGATCAGTGTACTGCCCGCGCCGGTCAGCAGCCCTGCGATGCCCCAGCCGAGGCGCCGCGTCCATTTCGATTCAATCTCGTCGGCCAAGCCCTGCGTCTGACGCACCAGCGCATCCTCGACGAGGCCGGGCAGGCGGGGGCCGAAACGCGCCATCACCCGCGCGGTCTTGGCGAAGTCGCGCAGCGCAGCGCGTGGGCCGATCGAGGTCTTGATGTATTGCTCCACCACGGGGCGGGCGACGCTCCAGATATTCATATGCGGGTTCAGAGAGCGGGCGACACCCTCGACCACAACCATGGTGCGCTGCAGAAGGATCAGCTCGGTGCGGGTCTCCATCCCGAAACGTTCGGTCACCTCGAAAAGGTAGTTGAGCAGCCGGCCCATGGAAATCCGGGTCGAATCCATGCCGAAGATCGGCTCGCCCACGGCGCGCAGGGCGCGGGCGAACTCGTCGACGTCCTGATCGGCAGGCACATATCCCGCTTCGAAGTGCACTTCGGCGACACGGCGATAGTCGCGGCGGATGAAGCCATAGAGGATCTCGGCGTAGACCCGGCGGGTGTACTCGTCGATATGGCCCATGATGCCGAAATCATAGGCGATGATATCGCCGTTCGGGGCCACCTTGAGGTTGCCCTGATGCATGTCGGCGTGGAAGAAACCGTCGCGCAGCGCGTGGTTGAGGAAAAGCTGAAGCACGCGCTCGCTCAGCGCCACGCGGTCGTGGCCCGCGGCGTCGATCGCCGCGTTGTCGCCGAGCGGCACACCTTCGGCCCAGCTCATGGTCATCACGCGGCGGCCCGACAGGCCCCAGATCACCTCTGGCAACTGAAAGCCAGCGTCATCCTCGGTATTGGCGGCGTATTCGCTGGCTGAGGCGCTTTCGAGCCGCAGGTCCAGCTCGCCGTTCACCACGCCTTCGAAATGCGCGATCACATCGCGCGGGCGCAGACGGCGCGACGCCGGGGAGAGGAAGTTGATCGCGTCGGCGGCCAGCCAAAACGCATCGATATCTTTGCGAAAGGCGCGCTCGATTCCCGGGCGCAGGACCTTCACGGCCACGGTCTCGCCGGTTTCGGTCAGCCGGGCCTTGTGCACCTGCGCGATGGAGGCTGCGGCAACGGGCGGGCTGAATTCCGAAAACACCGCGTCGACGGCGACGCCAAGCTCGGCTTCGATCTGCGTCTTGGCGGCTTCGATCGGGAAGGGGTGCAGCTTGTCCTGCAGGACGCGCAATTGGTTGGCCAGTTCCTCGCCAACCACGTCGGGCCGGGTCGACAGCACCTGCCCGAACTTGATGTACGCCGGGCCAAGCGCCGAAAGCGCGCGGGTGACCGGCGGCATCGCCGGATCGCCTTCATAGCCGAGCCATTTGAACGGTTTCGCGATGACGCGGGCGGCGGCGCGCAGCATCGGCGGCGCGTCCATGGCGTCGAGCACCACGCTCATCGCGCCGGTACGCTCGAAGGTGGCGCCGGTGCGAACCAGCCGCCAGATATTGTGCGGTCCCTTCATCTCAGATCTTCCAACCCGAGTGCAGGCAGGCGATGCCCATGCTCAAGTTGCGGTATTTGGCGTTCCCGAAGCCCGCTGCGCGCACCATGCCGAGGAAGGTGTCCTGATCTGGGAATTTGCGGATCGATTCCACGAGATACTGATAGCTGTCGCGGTCGTTCGCGATTGCCTGCCCCATGCGCGGAATGATGTTGAAGGAATAAAGGTCATAGACCTTCTGCATCAGATCGTTGGGGATCTGGCTGAATTCCAGCACCATGAGCCGGCCGCCGGGTTTCAGCACGCGGTAGGCTTCGTTCAGCGCCTCTTGCGGGCGCGTCACGTTCCGGATGCCGAAAGAGATGGTGTAGACGTCGAAACTGTTGTCGGCGAAGGGCAGCGCCATGGCGTCTCCCACCACCCAATCAAGCTCATCGGCCATGGAGGCGGCCTCAGCACGCTTGCGCCCCTCGACGAGCATCGGCTCGGTCAGGTCGCAGACCGTGGCGTGGCCATAGCCCGCGCGCTTGAGGAAGCGGAACGAGATGTCGCCGGTGCCGCCCGCCACGTCGAGCAGTTTCTGCCCGGGGCGCGGGGCCAGCCAGTCCATCATCGCATCCTTCCAGACGCGGTGGATGCCGAAGGACATGGCGTCGTTCATCACGTCGTATTTCGACGCGACCGACCCGAAGACCCCGCGCACGCGGCCAGCCTTCTCTTCCTCGGGGATGTCGGTGAACCCAAAATGGGTGGTTTTTCCGGTCTCTTTGGTCATGGGCCTTGCCGTCCTGTGTCCGAGACTCCTTATAGAGCCCGCGCGCCGCGCTGCAATGCGGCCAAGTAGAAAGGATCCGTGATGCCCGAACTTCCCGAGGTGGAAACCGTCCGTGCCGGACTTGCTCCGGTGATGGAGGGAGAGATCATCGCCGAGGCGAAAGTGAACCGTCCGGACCTTCGCTGGCCCTTTCCCGAGCGCATGGCCGAGCGGCTGACCGGCGCGCGCGTTCTTCGGCTGCGGCGGCGGTCGAAGTATATTCTGGGCGATCTCGACACCGGCGAGACGCTGCTGATTCACCTTGGCATGTCGGGGCGGATGCTGATCTCGGGCGATCCGCTGGGGCGCTTTGTGCATGAGCACCCGGCGCCGGAAAAGCACGATCACGTGGTGTTCGAGATGGCCAACGGGGCGCGCGTGACCTTCAACGACCCGCGACGTTTCGGCGCAATGGACCTGATGGAGACGGCGACGGCGCAGGCGCATCCGCTGCTGGCAGCGATCGGCCCGGAACCGCTGGGCAATGAATTCAGCGAATCCCATCTTGTGGCAGCGTTGAAGGGGCGCAGCATGCCGATCAAGACGGCGCTTCTGGATCAAAAGATTGTCGCAGGCTTGGGCAATATTTATGTTTGTGAAGCCTTGTTCCGCGCCGGCATTCATCCTTCACGCCGCGTCAATAGGCTGTCGGAAAAACGCATCGCCGCGCTGGTGCCGATCATCCGCCACGTGCTGAGCGACGCCATCGCGGCGGGCGGCTCCTCGCTCAAGGATTATCGCCAAGCCGATGGCGAGCTTGGGTATTTCCAGCACAGTTTTGATGTCTATGGGCGCGAGGGCCAGCCCTGCCGCGCAGACGGTTGCGCAAACAGTGTACACCGGATCGTGCAGTCGGGCCGCTCGTCCTTCTACTGTCCGAGTTGCCAAAGATAGCTTGATTGCAGGGGTCAAGTTGGTAAGGCTGCGCGACAATGCCAACGGACGGGAGCCCGAAGTCATGGCCTATGAGACGATACTCGTCGAAGTAGACGACGACGTTGCCACTATCACCCTGAACCGCCCGGACGCCCTCAATGCGCTCAACAGCCAGCTTCTTGGCGAGCTTGTGCAGGCGCTGACCGAGGCGGATGCCAATGACAAGGTGCGCTGCATCATCCTGACGGGCTCGGCAAAGGCGTTTGCCGCCGGGGCCGACATCAAGGAAATGTCGGAAAAATCCTTCGTCGAGATGTATCTCGGCGATTACTTCGAGCCGGCCACCAAGGCGGTGTCGAAGGTGCGCAAGCCGGTGATCGCCGCAGTCAGCGGCTACGCTCTTGGTGGCGGTTGCGAGCTGGCGATGATGTGCGATTTCATCATCGCGTCGGAAACCGCCAAGTTCGGCCAGCCTGAGATCAACCTTGGCGTCATCGCCGGCATCGGCGGCACGCAGCGCCTGCCGCGCTTCGTCGGCAAGGCCAAGGCGATGGACATGCATCTGACCGGCCGCTTCATGGGGGCCGAAGAAGCCGAGCGCTCGGGGCTGGTGAGCCGCGTCGTGCCGGTCAAGCAGCTGATGGAAGAAGCGCAGAGCGCCGCGGCGAAGATCGCCGAGAAATCCATGCTGGCCTCGATCGCCGCGAAACAGGCGGTCAACCGCGCTTATGAGACGACGCTGGACGAGGGGCTGCTGTTCGAGCGCCGCCTGTTCCATTCTCTCTTCGCCACCGAAGATCAAAAGGAGGGCATGTCTGCCTTCCTCGAGAAGCGGACGCCGCAGTTCCGCGACCGCTGAAGATTCCGCGGCCCGTCCCCGCGGGGACGGGCCGCAGACGTCGGGTCAGGCCTGCAGCGGGCCGCGCCCCTGCCGGATCGCCGCCTGAATGGCGCGCCAGGTCTCGGCCTCTGCCGCATCGCCTTTTTCTTCGTTCTCACGCACTTTCGCGGCAGCCTCGGCCTCGGCCCTGCCACCATGGGCACGGTAGAGCGCCTGCGCCGCCTGATTGATCTGTATTGTGTTCATGGCTGACTCCTCCTTTCAGTCAGAACGCGCCGCGGTCCCCCGCGGGAGCCCGATCCTAGCCGATTCCGGCGGCTTTCCCCAAGTTTTCTGCCAATGCCCTTTGCAAGCGGCGGAAAATGGGGTAAGCGCCGCGGCTACATGCGCGTGATGCCCGCTCAGGCAAGAATCGGTCCGGTACGACAGATCCGGGTCTAGCGGATATTGCGCGTCCGAAATTCAGACCCAGGCCGTCGGCCACAACCAAGGCCCAGCCACACTCAGGCTCTTCGGCCACAGATAAGGACCGTTTCATCATGGCAAACACGCCCCAGTCCAAGAAGCGCGCACGTCAGAACGAAAAGCGTTACGCCGTCAACAAGGCACGCCGTTCGCGTATCCGTACTCACCTGCGCAAAGTCGAAGAAGCAATCGCTTCGGGCGACAAGGACGCTGCCACCGCCGCACTGCGCGCCGCACAGCCCGAGCTGATGCGCGGCGTGACCAAAGGCGTCTTCCACAAGAACACCGCTGCACGCAAAATGTCGCGCCTGTCGTCGCGCGTGAAAGCGCTCGGCTAAGGGCATTTTTGTCCGACCGAAATGACACACCTCAAAAGTGTGTGATTGAAAAGGCATCGCCATTGGTGGTGCCTTTTTTCGTGACTCACACCAGATTTTGACGCTCTAGATTCTTTTTTCGGATTCCACTGAGTCAAGTTTGAAGTTCGGTTGCCGCTCTTCGCGGAAGAGGAGTAATTTCATCAGGCGAGTCACATCGCTGGGGGGACAGGCAATCGGGGACAACACCACAGGTATCGTGGAACGTTTCCGTCGCTTCGGCAGTCTGCTGCACAGGCGCCGAATCCGGGGTGATTTCATCCTGCCAGTCCATTTGTAAAATGGGTGATTAGGGCACCCGAAAGGGTCGCTTCGGGATACTGGGAATCCCGGAGGGACGTTATGCGTGCCTAATCACAAGGGACCGAGATATCTCATCCCGGCCCATGCCGCCTTTGGCATGGGGCCAGTTTTTGCATCCCTGCGATCGGCTCGGTCGGGCAATTGTGTGTGTGGCCCGAGGGACAGAAAGAACCGGTGAAGAGACGGAGCGGGGATACATGACGCAGGAACAATGGGGTGCGCTGCAAGACAGGCTGAGCAGCACGATCGGGGAAAATAACTACCGAACCTGGATCAAACCTCTCGAATACAAAGGACTGGAGGCCGATGGGGTGGCGGTCTTCCTGGCGCCGACGAATTTCATCGGCACCTATGTTTCGCAAAATTTCGGAGACCTGCTGCTGTCGCAGATCTCCACCATGGATTCGCAGGTGCGCCGCCTGCAATTCCGGGTGAGCAACGCGCCGCGTCCGGCGACGCGCCGCCCAAGCCCTGCCGCGGCAAACAGCGGTGAAGCGGCTGTGCAATCGGTGCAGGCCGAAGCGCAGGCCAATGGCTATGCCGGTGCGCAATCGGGCGCTGCGGCATCGGCGCAGGGCGGCAACGATCTGCTGCCGAGCGCGCCGCTGGATGCGCGGTTCACCTTCGACAATTTCATCGTCGGCAAGCCGAACGAACTGGCCCATGCCGCCGCGCGCCGCGTGGCCGAGGCCGAAACCGTGACCTTCAACCCGCTGTTCCTCTATGGCGGCGTGGGCCTCGGCAAGACGCACCTGATGCACGCGATCACCTGGGAACTGCGCAACCGCCGTCCGGACCTGAACGTGCTGTATCTGTCGGCAGAGCAGTTCATGTATCGTTTCGTGCAGGCCCTGCGCGAGCGCCGGATGATGGACTTCAAAGAGATGTTCCGCTCGGTCGACGTTCTGATGGTCGACGACGTACAGTTCATCGCCGGCAAGGACTCGACGCAGGAAGAGTTCTTTCACACGTTCAACGCGCTGGTGGACCAGAACAAGCAGATCGTCATCTCGGCCGATCGTGCGCCCGACGAGATCAAGGACCTCGAGAACCGTATCCGCTCGCGCCTGCAGTCCGGTCTCGTGGTCGACCTGCACCCGACGGATTACGAACTGCGTCTCGGCATCCTGCAGTCGAAGGTCGACACCTATCGCAAGCAGTATCCTTCGCTGCAGCTTGACGACGGTATCCTTGAGTTTCTCGCGCACCGCATCTCGACCAACGTGCGCGTGCTCGAAGGCGCGCTGACGCGGCTCTTCGCCTTCGCTTCGCTGGTTGGCCAGCCGATCACCATGGAGTTGACGCAGGATTGCCTCGCCGACGTGCTGCGCGCCTCGGACCGCAAGATCTCGATCGAGGAGATTCAGCGCAAGGTGGCGGATCACTACAACATCCGTCTGAGCGATCTGATCGGCCCCAAGCGCGTGCGCAACTTCGCTCGCCCGCGTCAGGTGGCGATGTACCTGTGCAAGCAGTTGACCGCACGCTCGCTGCCCGAGATCGGCCGCCGCTTTGGCGGGCGCGACCACACCACCGTCATGCACGGCGTGAAGCGGATCGAGGAACTGCGCATGCAGGACAGCCAGATCGCCGACGATATCGAGCTGCTGCGCCGCGCGCTGGAAGCCTGAGACCGCACGACCACAGATCGGAACGGGGCTGCCTTCGGGCGGCCCCGCGGCCTTGACGCTGCGGGCAATCTATCTGATCAATCACCAAAACAGGTTGGAGTAGCTCCGGTTTTGCGCCAAGCTGCCCCTCCGGCCAACCGAGGAACAGGGCGATGAAAGTCAGCATAGAACGGGCGACGCTGCTCAAGGCAGTCAGCCAGGCACAATCGGTGGTCGAACGCCGGAACACCATTCCGATCCTTGCGAACGTGCTGATCGAGGCCGAGGGCGATACGGCCAGCTTCCGCGCGACCGATCTCGACATCGAGGTGCTCGACCGGGCGGCCGCGGTGGTCGAGCAGGCCGGCGCCACCACCGTCTCGGCGGTGACCCTGCACGAAATCGTCCGCAAGCTGCCCGACGGTGCGCTGGTTCAACTGGCCGCAGACAATGCCGCAGGCCGCCTGACGGTGACCGCGGGCCGCTCGAATTTCAGCCTCGCGACGCTGCCGAAGGAAGATTTCCCGGTCATGGCGTCGTCGGAATATTCGTCGAACTTCAGCGCCAAGGCCGAGGTGCTGCGGCGGCTGTTCGACAAGTCCAAGTTCGCCATCTCGACCGAAGAGACGCGTTACTATCTCAACGGCGTCTACATGCATGTCACCGACAGCGAAGACGGCCGCGTGCTGCGCTGCGTGGCCACCGACGGCCACCGCCTCGCGCGCATCGACGCGCCGCTGCCGGCGGGCTCCGAAGAGATGCCCGGGGTCATCGTGCCGCGCAAGACCGTGGGCGAGCTGCGCAAGCTGCTCGACGAGGACGACACGGACATCGCCGTCTCGGTGTCGGAAACCAAGGTGCGCTTCGCCACGCCCGACATCACGCTCACCTCCAAGGTCATCGACGGCACCTTCCCCGATTACTCGCGCGTTATCCCGATGAACAACACCCGCCGTCTGGAAGTCGACGCGGGCGAGTTCGCCAAGGCGGTGGACCGTGTGGCAACGGTTTCGTCCGAACGCTCGCGCGCGGTGAAGCTGCAGCTTGATGAAGACCGGCTGGTGCTCTCGGTCAACGCGCCCGACAGCGGCGCCGCGGAGGAAGAGCTGGCCGTGGCCTATGGCGACGAGCCGCTGGAGATCGGCTTCAACGCGAAATACCTGCTGGAGATCGCCAGTCAGGTCGACCGCGAGAACGCTGTCTTCATGTTCAACTCCTCGGGCGATCCGACCCTGATGCGCGAAGGCACCGACACGTCGGCAGTCTACGTCGTCATGCCGATGCGGGTCTGATCCGCGTCGCCGCGACATGAGTATTTCCGGAAAGATGAAAGGCAGGGGCGCGGCTTCTGCCTTTCATCTTTCCGGAAATACTCACATTTCGATCTCAACGCCCCGCGCTACCGCCTGAGTCATGTCCCTCCATCTCACCCGCCTCACGCTCTCGCATTTCCGCTCGCACCAGCATGCGTCGGTCGAGGTCGACGCGCGGCCCGTGGCGATCCATGGCCCCAATGGTGCGGGCAAGACCAACCTAATCGAAGCGGTGTCGCTGTTTTCGCCGGGGCGGGGAATGCGGCGGGCCTCGGCGCAGGAAATGGTGCGCCGCCCCGAGGCGCTGGGGTGGAAGATCGAGGGCTTGTTGCAAACCGGCGGCGGCCTGCATGAGATCACCTTCCGCTCGGAGGCAGGGGCGGCGCGGCAGGTGCATATCGACGGCAAGGCGGCGCCGCAGGTGCACTTGGGGCGGATGGCGCGGGTGCTTTGGCTGATCCCGTCGATGGATCGGCTGTGGATCGAAGGCCCCGAGGGGCGGCGGCGGTTTCTCGACCGGATGACGCTGAGCTTCTTTCCCGATCACGCCGAGCTGAGCCTGAGCTACGAGAAAGCGATGCGCGAGCGCAACCGGCTGCTGCGCGACCAAGTGCGTGACGGGTTCTGGTACGGCGCGCTTGAAGGGCAGATGGCCGAGGCAGGCGCGGCGCTGCAGGCCAACCGTCGCGCCGCGCTGGCGCGGCTGGCCGGGGCGCAGGCCGAGACCGAGACGCAGTTCCCGGCGGCTGAGCTGGACCTGATCGATGGCGAACACCCCTGCCCGGACAGCGCCAGCCAATTGCGCGAGGCGCTGGAGGCGAGCCGGCCGCGCGATCTGATGGCGGGTCGCACGCTGGTGGGTCCGCATCGCGCCGATTTGCGCGGGGTTTTCGCAGCCAAGGGCGTGCCGGCAGAGGAGTGCTCGACCGGTGAGCAGAAGGCGCTGTTGATATCGCTCATCCTGAGCAACGCGCGGGCGCTCGCGGCGGAAACGGGCGCGGCGCCGATCCTGCTGCTTGATGAGGTGGCGGCGCATCTTGATGCGGGCCGCCGAGCCGCGCTCTACGACGAGATTTGCGCGCTCGGGGCGCAGGCTTGGATGACGGGCACGGGCCCAGAGCTTTTTGCCGAACTTGGGAGCCGGGCGCAGCATCTCGAGGTGACCGAGCGGCAAGGGCAATCCGTGGTTGAAAACCGCGCGGTTTAACACCAAATCTTGTGTCATCGGCGTGACAATCGCGGCAGAACACCGTATAAAATCAACAAAAATCACGAAGGATCGCGGCATGGCCGAACCGGCAAGCGCACCGCAGGAATACGGCGCGGATTCCATCAAAGTTCTCAAGGGTTTGGAGGCTGTTCGCAAGCGTCCCGGCATGTATATCGGGGACACGGATGACGGCTCGGGCCTGCACCACATGGTCTATGAGGTCGTGGACAACGGCATCGACGAGGCTCTGGCGGGCCACGCGGATTTTGTCCGGGTCAAGATTCACGCCGACAACTCGGTGTCGGTGCGCGACAACGGACGCGGCATTCCCGTCGACATGCACCAAGAAGAGGGTGTTTCGGCGGCGGAAGTCATCATGACCCAGTTGCACGCGGGCGGGAAGTTCGACCAGAACTCCTACAAGGTGTCGGGCGGCCTGCACGGCGTGGGTGTTTCGGTGGTGAACGCGCTGTCGGTCTGGCTGGAACTGCGCATCTGGCGCAACGGCAAGGAACACTACGCCAAGTTCAGTCACGGCGAGACGGTCGAGCATCTGCGCGTGGTCGGCGACGCCGAGGGCGAGCAGGGCACCGAGGTGCGCTTCCTTGCCTCCACCGACACGTTCAGCAATCTCGACTACAGCTTCGAGACGCTGGAGAAGCGCCTGCGCGAGCTGGCCTTCCTGAACTCGGGCGTGCGCATCATCCTTGAAGACGAGCGCCCCGCCGAGCCGCTGCACACCGAGCTTCACTATGAAGGCGGCGTGAAGGAGTTCGTGAAATATCTCGACCGCTCCAAGCAGCCGGTGATGCCAGAGCCGATCTATATGACCGGCGAGAAGGACGGCATCGGCGTCGAGATCGCCATGTGGTGGAACGACAGCTACCACGAAAACGTGCTGCCCTTCACCAACAACATCCCGCAGCGCGACGGCGGCACCCACGTCGCGGGCTTCCGCGGCGCGCTGACCCGGACGATCAACAGCTATGCGCAGTCCTCGGGCATCGCCAAGAAGGAGAAGGTCTCTTTCACCGGCGACGACGCCCGCGAGGGTCTAACCTGCGTGCTGTCGGTGAAAGTGCCCGACCCGAAGTTCAGTTCGCAGACCAAGGACAAGCTGGTCTCCTCCGAGGTGCGTCCGGCCGTCGAAGGCATGATGAACGAACGCCTCGCCGAGTGGTTCGAGGAGAACCCCAACGAGGCCAAGCAGATCGTCGGCAAAATCGTCGAGGCGGCGCTGGCCCGCGAGGCGGCGCGCAAGGCGCGCGAGCTGACCCGCCGCAAAACCGCGATGGACGTGAACTATCTGGCCGGCAAGCTCAAGGACTGCTCCGAGAAGGACCCGTCGAAGACCGAACTGTTCATCGTCGAGGGTGACTCGGCGGGCGGCTCGGCGCAAACCGGGCGCGACCGGGGCACGCAGGCGATCCTGCCGCTGAAGGGTAAAATCCTCAACGTCGAGCGCGCGCGTTTCGACCGGATGCTTGGCAGCCAAGAGATCGGCAACCTCGTGATGGCGCTCGGCACCGGCATCGGCCGCGACGAGTTCAACATCGACAAGCTGCGGTATCACAAGATCATTCTGATGACCGACGCCGACGTCGACGGTGCGCACATCCGGACGCTGCTGCTGACCTTCTTCTACCGGCAGATGCCGGAGCTGATCGAAGGCGGCTATCTCTATATCGCGCAGCCGCCCCTCTATAAGGTGACCCGCGGCAAGTCCGAGGTCTATGTGAAGGACCAGAACGCGCTCGATGAATATCTGATCAATCAGGGTGTCGACGGCGCGCATCTGACCACCGGCAACGGTGAGGTGATCGCCGGGCAGGATCTGGTGCGGGTGATCGAGGAAGCGCGGCAGCTCAAGCGCGTACTGGATGCCTTCCCGACCCACTACCCGCGTCACATCCTCGAACAGGCGGCGATCGCCGGCGCCTTTGTCCCCGGCGCGGTCGAGAACGACCTGCAGGGCGTGGCTGACAAGGTGGCGCAGCGTCTCGACCTGATCGCACTGGAGTACGAGAAGGGATGGCAGGGCCGGATCACTCAGGACCGTGGCATCAGGCTCGCGCGTATTCTGCGCGGGGTTGAAGAGGTCCGCACGCTGGATGGCCCGATGCTCCGTTCGGGCGAGTCGCGCCGCACCGGCAGTTTCACCGACGCGCTGCAGGCGGTTTATCAGACCCCGGCGACGCTGGAGCGTAAGGATCGCCGTCAGGGGATCTATGGCCCGCTTGGCCTGCTCGAGGCGATTCTCGAGGAAGGCGAAAAGGGCCTATCGCTGCAGCGCTACAAGGGTCTGGGCGAGATGAACCCCGGCCAGCTTTGGGAGACGACGTTGGATCCCGATGCCCGCACGCTGCTGCAGGTGAAGGTCGACGATATGGCCGAAGCCGACGATCTTTTCACCAAGCTGATGGGCGATGTGGTGGAGCCGCGGCGCGACTTCATCCAGCAAAACGCCCTGAGCGTGGAGAACCTCGACTTCTGATCCCCACTGGCGCTCTGAGCCGAGGATGAACAAAACGCAAAGCGGCGCGTGGGTCTCCCACGCGCCGCTTTTGGGTTTTGAGCTTAGCCGCGCGTTTTCGCGTAGGCGTCGAGCAGCATCGGAAAGTCCGCTTCGGGCGGGAAATTCCGGTAGTGATGCGCCGCCGGAGTCTTCGCCCATTCAAGGCGATCCACGGTCATCGTCTCAATGAACGGTGTGCACCACTGCGGGACGTCGAACATCGTCGGGCGCAGATTCACGAAATTCTCGACCCCGGCGATCCGGGTGAACACCCAGCCTTGGCATTCGCCGCACATATAATGGTCGAGGTCGGGGCCCTTTATCCCACCTTTTACGGCTGTGCCGGAGACCACCCGAAAGCCGTCACCCGGCACCATCATGGTCAGGGAGAAGGCGCTCGCGCTCATCTTCTGACAACCGCGGCAGTGGCAGGCGGCGGTCATCATCGGCGGTTTGGTCACCTCGACCTGCAGCGCGCCGCAGCGGCAGCTGCCTGTCTGGGGAAGCTCGGTCATCGCGATCTCCTGTTTTGCATGCTGGTTCGCTCTCAGGTGTGAAGAGACGACACCCAAAGAAAAAGCCGGCCCTGAGGCCGGCTCTGTTCTCATTCGGTCCGCAGGCTGGCGGCCGATTCTTTGATGGCGTCGTATTGCCCGCCGGGACGAAACCGCCACAGGTAATCTGGCAGCACGGCCTCGGGCGCGACCGGGCTGATGCCCAAATCGGCGAGCCCCTTGGCGCCCTCCGACACAACATTGTCGTTGCGCAACATGATCACCTGATCGCGGGTGATCGGCGCGGTGAACAGCCCGCCGGTGATGCGCTGGACAAATTCCGACACGCCTCCGATCACCGAGGCGAGCCCGTAGGGCAGGTTCACCAGCATCTTGCGGCGGCGGATCACGCTCAGCATTTCCTGGATGAAGGCGCGGAAGCTTTTCACCTCAGGACCACCCAGTTCGTAGATGCCGGGCGCAGCCGCGCCGGTCGCGCCTTTTTCAGCCGCCTCGGCGACATTGTCGACATAAACCGGCTGGAACCTCTTCTCTGCGCCAACCAGTGCCAGCACCGGACCCATGCGAGACATCGCAGCGAAGCGGTTGAAGAACTTGTCCTCCATGCCGAAGACCACCGAGGGGCGCAGGATCATCGCGCCGGGGAAGCCGGCCTGCACTGCCTCTTCGCCAAGCGCCTTGGTGCGCGCGTAGGCGCTGGCGCTCTCCCTGTCGGCGCCGATGGCCGATAGATGCACGAAGGACTGCACGCCTTCCTCGGTCGCGATCCGGGCAATGCGCCCGGCGCCCTCGGATTGCACCGCATCAAAGTTGTTCTTGCCGCGGGCATCAAAGGTGCCGACGCAGTTCACCACGGCGTCCGCGCCATGCATCGCGCTGCGCACCGAGTCGTCGTCGCGGATATTGCAGAACACCGGCTCAACCTGTCCGACCGAGCCGTAGGGTTTTACGAAGAGTGCTTCATTGGGGCGGCGCACCGCGACACGCACGCGCCAGCCAAGCTTTGCCATGCGCCGTGCGATGTAGCGTCCGACAAAGCCGGAACCGCCGTAGATTGTGACGAGCTTGCTCATCTGCCTTCTCCCGCTGTGAGCTATCTGACCTTGAATACCGGCCCACCGGGGGCCGGGCAAGCGGCGCGCCAAAGGGAAGTTGAAGAAACTTCAAAAACTGCGTTGACACTCCCTGCGGACATATTTAAACGCCCCCTCACCACCTGTGCCCAGGTGGCGGAATTGGTAGACGCGCTGGTTTCAGGTACCAGTGGCTTAACGGCCGTGGAGGTTCGAGTCCTCTCCTGGGCACCATAGAAACGCCGCTTAATCTTCGGATTAAGCGGCGTTTTTTATTTCCGCTATAGGCTCGGCGCGCAGGTCGCTCGTGTCAGCTCCGCGGCACCAAAAGGCCGGCTGCGCCGGTCGGCTGCTCTTTCGTGGCTCTTCTTGCAGGGTTCTCGCGCGCGGCTGATCATCGGCCTGCTCCAAGTGCCGGTTCTGCCGCGTCCTGAGGAGTCTGAAGGCGGTCGGTTTTTACGCCCCCGCCAGAACCCCCGTCGGTGCGGGTCCGATGTCACTCTCCCGCGCGTTCCTTGGGGCGCAGAGTGCCTTCCTTGATCGTTGCTCTTGTGGGTGGGGCAAAACCGTCATTTTGGCCTATGGGATGTCCGCTCTTTTTGGCCCGGCCTTCCCAGTGCGTCCCCAGGAGCGCATGTCGGCTCCCGGTTCGCTTCCTCCCTGCTCCGCTGCGCGCTAGTCTTCTTCCTGCCGCGGCCCTGTTTTTTAGGCGATTTCCGGCCTTCGTGCATTTTTTATGACGAAATCTGAAAAAAGGGGTTGCGGGTCTCGTGAGGAATACGTAAATAGCCCCTCACCGGCGGCGCTGAGGTGCTGATCGGGACGCCAGACGGGGCGGCGGCGAGGCGGTAAGCTGAGCCAGCGCAGACGAGGCAACGGAATTCGAGAGGCAGACGGGCGGGCGCGCCGCAAGTTAGGGCGCAACGGTCTAGTTTTTGTCTCTCACGCTCTTTGACATCGCAGATATCTGAAGAGATATGCGGGCGGCTCTGGTTCATTTCGATGGATCAAACGTCAGTATA